>PEAJ01000141.1 GCA_002753495.1 Magnetococcales bacterium HA3dbin3
GCCAGATTTAGGCCGCCGAAGCGGTGGTGAATCTTTCGCGTCCGGAGGGTGATGCGCGGGTGTTGGTTGATTTGGCTGGTCCTGGGGGGGGTGATTGTCGGGAATCGGGGCGGCGGTTTGAGTTGTCCGTGCCGCGGGTTGGTGATGTGATTGGTTTTTTCCCGGGGCATGGCCGGATGGTGGTGTCACGGTCCTTGTTTATGCGGCTTGTTGCTGCCGAGTATTTGGTTACCGGGCCGGGGCAGGTTAAGACTGTTCGTCATATTGTGGATCTTTCGCGTCTTGGGGTGCCGCCGTGAGTAAGTAGAGATGGAAGCCAGGGCGAAGTCCTGGAGGATTGAAAGTGGTTGGGGGGTCCGGGGGAGGCTCTGCCTGCCCCCCGGCGGGTCCAGGGCTCCGCCCTGGACTAAGCCAGGGAGCGCGGCCCCCTGGACCCCATCTCACTCGCCACAAACAGCCTGGGATCGGCACCACAACAGCCCCACCCCCCCCCCCCCCCACAAAGGCAGCTGCACAATAAAAGTACTGCCACAATGCCGCCCAGCACTCTCAACCCAAATCCACCCCCCATGCAACTCCACCAAACTGCGCGTCAACGACAAACCAACCCCACACCCGGCATAAGGAGTCGCATCAGCCGGATCATCGCCGGTAAAAGGCTCAAAAATGCGGTCAATCTCCTCCCCTGTCAAACCAACACCACTGTCGCGCACGGCAATCTCCAACCGCGAACCCCCATCACCATCACCCTCCACCCTGCGCGCCAACAACAAAATCCGCCCCCGCTCCGGAGTGAACTTGATGGCATTGGAAAGCAAGGCATGCACCACCCGCGAAATGAGGTTTTCATCCATCGGCGCCCGCTCCGGCGCCGCCGACCAGTCGCCGGTAAGATGAATCTCCTTCTCTTCGGCCTCCTCGCAAGCCTCGGCCAGACGCTCGGCAAGAAACGCCTCCACCACCACCTGCGCCACGTTAAGATAAATCTCCCCACCCGCCAGATTTGACCAGTTGAGAATGTCATCGATAAGCGAAAGCAGATGATACCCGCTGCGATAAACATCGCGCAGATACTCCCCCTGCAATCGGGTCAGGGATCCGGAATTGCCCCCCAGCAAAAGAGAGGTCAGGCCGATGATGGCGTTGAGCGGCGTGCGCAGCTCGTGACTCATGCTGGCAAGAAATCGATTCTTCGCACGCACGCCGGATTCGGCCCGCTCCTTGGCCAAAACCAGCTCCTGCTCCAGACGTTTGCGCTCCGTGACATCGCGGAAAGTCGCCACCAGCACCGACTCCCCTTTCCGCCAGGTGACAGCCACCGTGCGCAACGCCACAACGCGCGACGAACGACCCGGTATGTCGAGAATTGTCTCACTCTCGCTGCCCACCGTCCGCGAAAAGTCAAGCACCTCCCCCCGCAACTCGGCCAGGACACGACCAAACAAACGCTCTGCCGCCGGATTGGCATAAAGAACACGCCCATCGGGCCACATGACGACAATGCCGTCCGGACTGTGCTCGACCAGGGGCACGCAGCAAGTGGCTTCCAGGGGAAAGCGATTGGGGTCGTCATCGGGGGTCATGGTTTGTCGGTTTCTCGCATGGGAAGGCGCGTGCGCGGCGGATGTTCCGGCAAGGGATCGACGACAAGACGCTTGCCGGCCAGACCATAAAGCCGGATCTTGCCATGCAGGGATTGCCGCGTGATGCCAAGCAACCGCGCCGCGCGCATGCGATTGCCACCAGTCTCCGCCAGGGTGCGGCGAATCAACTGCGTCTCCATGATGCGCCGATTTTCCGCCAGGGAGAAGGTCGCCGGGGCGGTCGCGTCCAGGACCTGCGGTTGCACCACCCCGCCAGCACGCTCCTGAATGCGCCGCGAACAGTGCTCCAGACTCAGGCTGCCCCCCTCCGGGGCCAGGGCGACCAGACGCTCAACCTCATGCTGCAACTGCCGGACATTGCCCGGCCATTCATAGCTCTCAAAGCGATCCAGGGTCTCGGGGGCAAAACCGGCGACCCGCTTCTTGAATTTCTGGCAGGTGCGCTCCAAAAACACATGCGCCAGGGGAACAATGTCATCCTGACGCTCCCGCAATGGCGGAATGGCAATCTCGACCGAAAAGAGCCGGAAAAACAGATCCTCGCGAAACTTGCCCCGCGTCACCTCCTCGCGCAGATCGCGATAGGAGGCGCTGATCAGGCGAAAATCATAGGCGCGGGTGCGGTTGCTCCCGACCCGCGTCCCCTCCCGCTCCTGCAGGGCACGCAAAAATTTTGGCTGGATGGAAAGCGGCATGTCGCCGATTTCGTCGAGAAAAAGCGTCCCCTCGCACGCCTCCTCGAAACGACCAATCCGACTGGCATAGGCACCGGTGAAGGCCCCCTTTTCGTGGCCGAAAAACTCGCTTTCCATCAGGTGCTCGGGGATGGAGGAGCAGTTGACGGCGACGAAAGGTCCCCGCCGCCGCTCGCTGCCACGGTGGATGATCTGCGCGATCACCTCCTTGCCGGTGCCGCTTTCGCCGGTGATAAAGACGTTGACCGGCACCGCGCTCACTTTATGCACGAGGTTGAGCAGATCGCGCATCTTCTGGCTACGGGTGATGAGCTCCACATCCTCGAAGCGCTGCTGACGAAACAGCTCCATGTCGTCGCGCACCTGGTTGCTGATGGCGATGATGTCGCGGTTGAGCCTGGCGGTCTCCAAAACGAAGGCGAGATGGCGTGCCACCGTCCGCAAAAGCGGCAGATCCTCCTCCTCGGTGAAGGGGAGCGCCGATCGGCGATTGCGCAGATCGATGCACCCGAGGATCTCGGTGCCGGCAAGGCTGTGGATCGGCATGCAGAGGCCATTGCGACGTGGCGGTCCGCCATCGCCGCCAACAACCGGGTCACGGGCATCATAGAGCAGGGGCTCGCCCCGGGTCAGCACCCGTTCGGCGATCGTCCCGGTGGTCAGGGCGATGACCACCCCCTGCGGCCGATCGCTGTCATAACCACGCCAAAGCTGGGGTATCCCCGGCTCGGCATGATGGATCCGACACCACTCGGCATCGAGCAGCGACGGCAATATCCCGACAAACAACCCCAGAAGCGCCTCCTGATCGCGCAACGTCCAGGCCTGATTGACCTGATCGAGTCGTTCCTGAAGCAGCTGCAAGCGCTTGGAGACCGATTGAGAAGGCATGACGTGCCAAAAGCCTTTATGGGTGGTTCGTACTGACTGTCAAAATATTTTTTCACTAACACGCTTCGATGTCTTTTTCAACGAATCGTTCCATCCGGCGGCACATTCTGCCCTTTCCGGCATGAAACATTTTCTCGTTCCGGCGCGGGGAAGCGGGCGGGATACCCACGCTCCCAGGCTGCCCTTCCGGGATCAAACATTCTTTTGTTCCGTTCGCCCGCACCGACGATTTTCCGTCGATCATCGGCGGTGCGGGCGGCTCTTGTCATCCATCATGTTGGGTATTTTTCATGGGGTTGCATGGTTTCTCGGCGGGTGGAATCGATTTTGCTTCGCTCCTGGCGAAAGGGTATGGCCTCCATCCGGTGTCGGTCGGGGGTTGTCGTTGGTCGAAGCCGTGCCAGGGATCGGGACGTTGCGCGCCGCAGGGGGGTGGAGATGCCCCCGCACCTGAGAAAGGAGCCGTTCGAGATGATCCGTTTTGCCGTCACCCTGGCGTTGTTGCTGTTGTTGCCTGGCCGGGCCATGGCCGGGGGCACGTTTGAAGACATTCGCGAAGGGGACAGGTTGGCTCAGAATGGGCAGTTGGCGGCGGCGATTGACCGCTACACCTGGGCGATCATGGATGCGGGCAACGCCGAGAATGCCGGTTTGACCACGCAGGTGTTGTCGACGGTGCATCGGCGTCGCGGCTGGGTTTATGCGCAAAAGGGGGAGTTTCGCATGGCCCTGGAGGATTTGAACGAATCCCTGCGTTTGAATCCGCGCGATACGCTGGCGTTGGGGTATCGCATTCGCGTCCTCGAACGGCTTGGCTTGCATGATCAGGCGTGGCTGGAGGGGCGCGAGAAGCAGCGTGTCCTTGGGCGTCTCGATCTTGATCGCGGTCCGAGCGGACGTGTACTCACCCCTTGAAGCGGTGATGCCGGGAATTGTCCATCCATGGAACGAGACTCCCTGCTGCGCATACTCGACACGGCGCTTGAGGAGGCGTCGGAGGTTCTCGACCTGAGCGGTCTGGGTCTTGCGGAGCTGCCGCCCGAGATCGGCCAGTTCGGGCATGTGCGGCGGCTGTTTCTTGCCGACAACCATTTGACCACCCTGCCGCCGGAGATTGCACAACTGACGGCGCTGGAGCTGCTTGATGTGCGGCGCAACCGTCTGCGCGATTTGCCGGCGGCGCTCGCCACTTTGCCAAACCTTGCCTATCTCTGGCTGGGTGGCAACGACCTGGTGGCGTTGCCGCCGGTGGTCACCAGAATCCCTGGTCTGCAACGTCTTGTTTTACGTCATAATCGCCTGACGACGTTGCCGCCGGAGATTGGCGAGCTGACGCAGTTGCGCGAGCTTTCCTTGCAGGACAATCGTCTTGAGCATGTGCCGGAGGAGATTGGGCGGCTTGCGGCCCTGGAGCTGCTTTTTCTCTCCGGCAATGTTCTGACGACGTTGCCGGTGGCGTTGCGCGAGCTGACCGCTTTGCAGCGTCTTGATCTCAGCGGCAATCAATTGCGTGATTTGCCGGTTGGCCTGCATCGTCTTACCGCCCTGGTGCAGTTGGATTTGCGCAAAAACCCGATTGCGGAGGATGTTCCGGCGGCGTTGCTGGCCGAGCCGGAGGATGTGGAGGCGATGCGTGTTTTTTCCCGGCAGCGTGACATGGGGCATCGGTTGCCTTTGCGCGAAGGGCGGTTGGTGGTGGTTGGTTCTCCGGGTGTTGGCAAGAGTGCCTTGATTCGGCGTTTGCGCGAGGAGCCTTTTGCCGCTGCCGAGGCCGCTTCCGGGCTTTTGACCATGCGGGTCTGGTCGTTGCCGGACACCTCGACCGAGGGCGACAAGGTGGGGGATCCGATTCGTTTGAATGTTTGGGAGCTGGCCGGTTCGGTGGCGGCGCGCGGGGTTTATCCCTGGCTGCTTGCGCCCGGGACCATGATGTTGCTTGTGGTCGAGGAGCGTGATGGCGAGGCGGCGCGGCAGGTGGGGCAGTGGTTGAACCGGTTGCGGCGGCCGGGGGTGGAGATACCGGTTGTCATCGCCTGCACGCGCGCCGATCAGACGCTGCTTGAGCCGGCGACGGCGGGGTGGTTGGAGTCGTATGCGGGTGTGTGTGCGGTGGTGGCGCGGGTATCGGCGCGCACGGGCGAGGGGATGGTGGCGTTGCGGCAGGCGATTTTGCGCGTTGCCTTGACTCTGGAAAGTGTGCGTGCGCGGGTGCCGGAGGCGTGGCAGAAGGTGCGGGAGGCGATCGAAGCCGACGACACCCCGGTGTGGAGTCAGGAGAAGCTGCATGCCCTTTATGCCGCCACCGGGGTTGCCCAGGAGTATGCGCGCGAGGATTTGACGGAGATTCTTTGTCGGTTGGGTTTGCTTTTGCCGGGGCCGCCGGGTTTGTATTGCACCCCGGAGTGGGGTGGGCGTCTTTTGGGTCGTTTGCTTGATGCCGCGTCGGTGGTGCGTGGGGGTGGTCTTGTTGCCGCGGCGGTTTTGCAGCAGTTTGCCGATGGGGTTGAGGCGACGACGCTGCATGCCTTTCTCGAGGGGTGGGCTTGTGCCTTGCCTTTGGCCAATGGCGATTGGCTGGTTCCGGCTTTGTTGCCGCGTGACATTCCAGAGGAGGCCTGTTGGGCGGCGATTGCGCCGGTTTGTCTTTATCGTTTTCCGCAAGGGATGCCGCCGGGGTTGTTGGCGCGGGTGATGGCGCGGGTGCGTGAGCGGGTGGTTTCCGGGCTTTGGTGGCGCGAGGGTGTGGTGTTGCAGGATGCTTCCGCCGCGGCGCAGGCGCGGATGGTTTTTTCATCCGAGCGATCGGAGGTGGTGTTGTATTTGCGTGGCAGTGCGTCGGCTTGTCGTGCGTTGCTGATTCAGTGTCATCGTGCGTTGCGGGCGGTGCAGGATTTTTTCCCGGCGTTGCCGATGCAGGTGCGGTTGCCGATTCCGGAGGTGCCGGTGTTGTCGGTTCCTTTGGAGCATGTTTGTCAGCTGACTGCGCAGGGTATGGTGGTTTTTATTCCCGAGGGGGGTGTGACGTTGGTGACGTTGGCGTCGTTGGCGGTTTTGGCGGGGTGGCTGAAAGAGGCGGAAGGAGGGGCTGGTTGATTCTCAACTATTGAAAGTGGTTGGGGGTCCGGGGGAGGCTCTGCCTGCCCCCGGCGGGGTCTGGGGCGGCGCCCCAGTGGGGTTCGGGGCGAAGCCCCGAGGTTCTTGTTTTTCTTTTCTTCTTTTCTTCTTTTCTTC
>PEAJ01000142.1 GCA_002753495.1 Magnetococcales bacterium HA3dbin3
GTCAGCTGATCGGCAACAGCAACCGCCCGGTTCAGTTCCCTGACCATCTCAAAAAGCGCACTCAGGGCCTGCGGCGTGTTGAAATCATCGGCCATCGCCGCCAAAAAACGCCCCGCCCCCTCCCTGACCGGCAATGGCATCGTCTCCGCCAGGTCAAACGGATCGACCGCCGCCGGCAAACTTCCCAATAAATCACCCGCCCCGCGCAGGGCAGCATAGATGCGCTCGACACCGGCACGAGCGGCAATCAGCAGCTCATGGCTGAAATCGAGCGGACCACGGTAGTGGCTGTTGAGGATGAACAATCGGATCACCTCGCCCGGATGCTGGGCGAGAAGATCGCGAATGGTCATGAAATTGCCGAGGCTTTTCGACATTTTTTCACGCTCGCCGCCGGCGCCGACGACATTGACAAAGCCGTTGTGCAGCCAGTAGGAGACCGCCGGCTTGCCGGTCGCCCCCTCGGTCTGGGCGATTTCATTTTCATGGTGGGGAAAAACCAGATCCAACCCGCCGCCGTGAATGTCGAAACTCTCCCCCAGATAGCAGGTGCTCATCGCCGAACATTCGATGTGCCAACCCGGCCGACCGGGTCCCCAAGGGGAGTCCCATTGCGGTTCGCCAGGTTTGGCTCCCTTCCAGAGGACAAAATCAAGCGGATTGCGCTTGCGGGCATCGACCGCCACCCGGCTGCCGGCGGCCAGATCGGCCGGATCCTTCCCCGAAAGCGCCCCGTAACCGGGAAAGCGATCAACGGCATAATAAACGTCGCCATCACCAACATAGGCCAATCCCTTGGCAAGCAGACGTTCAATCATCGCCTGCATCTCGCGCATGTGCGCCGTCGCGCAGGGCTCGACATCGGCGCACGCCACCGCCAATGCCGCCATGTCCTCGTGAAAGGCGGCAATGAAACGGCTGGTCAGCGCCGCCATGCTCACCCCGCTCTCCTCGGCGCGGCGAATGATCTTGTCGTCGATGTCGGTGAAGTTGCGCACATAGGTGACATCAAGCCCGGTCGCACGCAAAAAGCGAACGATGGTGTCAAACACCACCATCACCCGCGCATGGCCGATGTGGCAATGATCGTAGACCGTCATGCCACACACGTAGATCCCCAAACGACCGGCAACGCGCGGCACCAACAGCTCCTTGCGCCGGCTCAGGGTGTTGTAAAGGAGGATGTCCATGACCATCTCTTCCGCGACGAAAGGGGCGTTGATGCGGGATTGCATCCCCGAACGCGGTCACCTATTGTGATCACCCGGGGGAGGGAGAGGCGAAATCCGAAAAGGGGTCAATCAACTTCAGGATCAGCGATCGATGGAGGATTGTTCATGCCCGCAAGCAAACACCACAAGGTGATCATCATCGGGTCCGGTCCGGCCGGCTACACCGCCGCCATCTACACCGCCCGCGCCAACCTGGCCCCGGTCCTCATCCAGGGCATGCAGCCGGGCGGACAGCTCACCACCACCACCGAGGTCGACAATTTCCCCGGATTCGAGAACGGAACGCAAGGGCCGGAGTTGATGCAAAAGATGCAGGCGCAGGCCGAACGCTTCGGCACCCAGATCATCTTCGACCTGGTGACGCAGGTCGAGCTGCGGCAGCGTCCCTTCAAACTGACCTGCGATGGCGGCGATACCTTCACCTGCGATGCCCTGATCATCGCCACCGGCGCCTCGGCACGCTGGCTCGGGATCGAGTCGGAAAAACGTCTGAGCGGCTTTGGCGTCTCCGCCTGCGCCACTTGTGACGGATTTTTCTTCAAGGGGCTGGAGGTGGCGGTGGTCGGTGGTGGCGATACCGCCGTCGAGGAGGCGATTTTCTTAAGCAACTTCTGCAGCAAGATCTACCTCATCCATCGTCGCGATGCCCTGCGCGCCGAACGGGTAATGCAGGATAAAATGTTTGCCAACCCCAAGGTCGAGCCGGTGTGGAACGTCGTCGTCGATGACATCCTCGGCGACGCCAACGCGGGCGGCGTCAACGCCATTCGCGTCAAGGATGTCAAGAGCGGCACGCTGCGGGAGATCCCGGTCAAGGGGGTTTTCATCGCCATCGGCCACAAGCCCAACACCGAGATCTTTGGCGACCAGCTCGACAAGGATGATCAGGGGTATCTCATCACCAAGCCGGGCTCCACCACCACCAACATCCCCGGCGTTTTTGCCGCCGGCGATGTGCAGGATCATGTCTTTCGGCAGGCGATCACCGCCGCCGGCACCGGCTGCATGGCCGCGCTCGAAGCCGAACGTTACTTGAGCACCCTGGAGCACGGGGCATCGCGCAAGTAGCCAGTTTAAAAACCTGCAATTCGCCGCATCATTTTTGCCGGAAGACGCAAATAAATCAAAAAACCTGCAATCCGCCTGACGATTTTTGCTGGGAAACGCAAAAATCGTCAGGCAAGGGCTCGCCCCCTGGGGCCGATTTTCGCGAAAAGCGTGCGAAAATCGGCCGTGGGTAGGGGGGCGGGAAAGAAAAGGCAAAAAACTCGGGGCTTAAGCCCCGAACCCCACCAGGGCTTCGCCCTGGACCCACCAGGGAGCGCGGCCCCCTGGACCCCATCTCACTCGCCACAATTGACCTGGGATCCGCACAACCCGGGATCCGCACCACTGCCACCCGGCAATCACAACCTCTCCACATCCCCTACCCCCGCCCCCGATACAATCAACCTCTGAAACTCCGCCATCTCCTCCAATGTCATCCCACGCCGCGGGCCAGCCCTGAGCACATCGCGGGAAAGGGAACTCCCCTTCTGCGCATCACGAGCAAAAACAACAGCAACCGCCTCCGGATCAGGCGCCGGCAAATCGCAACGCGCACACAGCCGCTGCAACGCCAGCAGCGGCTGCTGCAACAGGTTTTCATAGCCAATCTGGTAAAAATCCATCCCCAACGCCACCGCACGCGTATGCTGCTGCCGTAATTTGACCCAG
This sequence comes from Magnetococcales bacterium HA3dbin3, assembly GCA_002753495.1. Lineage (GTDB taxonomy): Bacteria > Pseudomonadota > Magnetococcia > Magnetococcales > DC0425bin3 > HA3dbin3. Next base: position 2,949 of record PEAJ01000142.1, read on the forward strand.
CGGCGGGCAATCTCCTCCGGTGTGGCAGCAAAGGCGGTATAGGCGGATCGCGCCCAGTCGTGGGGATTGCGCGTCATGAAAATGTTTCGCGCCGCGGGAAAGGCGCGCTGGAGAAGTTCGGCACGAAACAAACATTCGGCACGAAATTTGAGCACAATGCACCTGCCCCCGTCCCCAATGTAAGGACGACAAAGGGCAACGACGGCGTGACGCAAAAGATGAACAAGCCACGCCGTATCCTCCGCCGGATCCGGCTCGGTGGCCATAATCTGCGTCGGAAAATCAGGCTCGGAGATGCTCACCACCCCAGGCAGGGTCTGCAAGGCACGGCTGAGCAGCGTCGAACCACAACGCCCAACGGAGTAGAGAAAAACCAGTCGCGTTCGCCGTAGCAAGGTATCCGGAAACGTCGCCGCCAGGGCGGAAAAGGGAACGGCATGCAGGGATTCGGCCTGGTCATACTGCGCCTGGAAAAAAAAGGCGGGAGAGAGCAGGGCAATGGGATCGGCGCAGACGCCAAGGAGCAGCTCGCGAACCAGGTCGAAGCAGTAAGGGGTGAATCGGGCCGGCGGCGGCGCGCCAGGGATGCCATCACCCCGACAATGAAAATCCTCCGGCGCCACCACCGCCAACGGATGCCGCCGCTGCCGGGCGCTGATGACCAAAGCACCTCCGCGCGTCGGATCGAACTCCGGGATCGGTTCGCAGCGATGCAACTGCCGCAGCAGGGAACCAAGCTGATAGCGACCCGCGCCATCATCCGGCCGCAGCCGCAAGACCTCGCGAAAGCTGGCCTCGGCGGCATCAAAACGCCCCGTGCATCGCAGCAAAATCCCCAGGTTGAGGTGGCCATCCACCGCCTTCGGGTCAAGCGCCAAGGCCCGAAGGTAGCAGGCCTCGGCGGCGGCCTGTTGCCCGGTCTCTTGCAAAAGGGCACCGAGGTTAACGTGGAGGGAGGCGTTGTCCGGGGCATGGGCCACGGCCTGACGCAGGGCGGTTTCGGCTTCGTCGCGGCGCCCAAGCTCCTGCAGCAGCAGCCCGAGATTGTTGTGCGCCTCGACATACCCTGGTTGCAGGGCAATTGCCCGACGTAACGCCTCCTCGGCGGCAACATATTCTTTTTGCTTGTGCAGGAGCAGGCCGAGATTGTTGTACACCTCCGCCTGGCCTGGCCGATGATGCAGGGCTTGGCGCAGGGCTGCTTCAGCGGCGGTGAAACGCCCAAGCCCTTGCAGGAGCACCCCAAGATTGGCCCAGGCATCGGCGCAAGTTGGCTGTAACGCGATCGCCTGGCGGTGGTGGACTTCAGCCGCCACCGGCTGCCCCAGCCGCTGCAACACCACGCCGAGATTGACGTGGGCATCGACATATCCGGGGTCAAGGTCGATCACCCGGCGATGGCAGACTTCGGCCTCGGTCAGGCGCCCCCCGTCCTGCAACAGCACGCCCAGGTTGTAATGTGCCACCGCGTACCCCGGTTGCAGATGCAAGGCATGCCGCAACATCGCCTCGGCGGCGTCGGGGCGTCCCAGGACGTGCAGCAAGGCGCCCAATCCGGAACAGGCCTCGACATGTTCCGGCTGGCTGCGCAGGGCCTGGCGATAGGCCGCTTCCGCCTCGATGGGACGATTTTGCGCCTGCAACAGGGCACCGAGATTGACCCAGGCGTTGGCGTGTTGCGGCTCGATGCGCAAAGCCGCGCGACAGGCGAGCTCGGCTTCGGCTGGACGCTGCAACTGCCGCAAAACCACTGCCAGGTTGGCATGGGCATCGGCATGGTCGGGGTGGAGGTCGATCAGGTGTTGCCAGCAGGCGATGGCCTGTTCCGCGTCCCCGAGTTGCAGATGACAGGCCGCGGCCAGATTGAGCAGCCCCGCATCCCCGGCCGCCGCAACCAGGCCCTGTTCGATCAGCGCCAGCGCCGCCGCGGTCTCCCCCCCGGTGTAGAGCGCCAACGCCCGCTGATGAATCGACGACTTTTCGTCGTTGTCACGATGCATGGCCTCGCCTTGTTTCCAGGGCACCGATCACCGTCTGGCTCCTCGCCACGGTCTGTCGTTGCCCCTCCTCCTCGATCGCCTCCAGGTAGCTCGCGAGAAGCTCGGGGAACTTCTCCGTGAAGAAAAACACCGCATCCTGGGTCTGCTCCATGCCGGTGATGCTGCCACGAATGGCCTCGGCCAGCTGGATGAAGGGTTCATCCAGCGCCGCCAGGTTGACACGGATGCCGTTCGAATCCTCCTGCACCTCCTCGATACGGTCGGCGAGGTCGCTCACGCGGTCCATCAGCTCCTGATTGGCAAGAAACAGCGTGCGATCGGCGCCATCGCGCATCTCCTCCAGGGCAATGCGGACTGCATTCAGGCGTCCGTCAACCATGGCATCAACCCGTTCGGCAAGATCCGTCATCGCCACCTCGAACACCTCGCGCCGCGTCTGTTCCTCGGCCAGGTAGGTATGTTCGATCCGCTGGGCCATTTGGCCGATTCGTTCCAGCAGTTCGCGTGCCGCCGCGCCATCATTGTGCGCCAACGCCGTGCGCAACCAGGTCAGGGTCTCGCGCACCGGCTCCTCGAGGCCACGACTCGAAATCCCCTCCAGCGCCGAGGCGACGGGCGCGAGCATGGCGCGCAACGCCTCTCGTTGCCGCTCTTCGCCCTTTTCCATCTGCTCCTGGAACAGCGTCATCAGGGTGAGCAGGAGATCCTCGGCCAGGCGTGGAACCTCGCCGCGAACCTGTTCGGCCAGGCGCGTCATGCTCTCCGCCGCGAGCAGGACCGGCCGCGCCGCCTGCGCCTGCAAGCCCTCCCGCAGACTCTCTTGCAGGGTCCGGGTCTGCGCTTGCAGGTCGCTGGCGACACCCTCGCGCAGGCTCTCTTGCAGGGTCCGGGTCTGCGCTTGCAGGTCGCTGGCGACACCTTCGCGCAGGGTCGTTTGCAGGGCTTTAGTCTGCGCTTGCAGGTCGCTGGCGACACCCTCCCGCAGACTCTCTTGCAGGGTCCGGGTCTGCGCTTGCAGGTCGCTGGCGACACCCTCCCGCAGGCTCTCTTGCAGGGTCCGGGTCTGTTCTTGCAGGTCGCTGGCGACACCCTCGCGCAGCCGGTCAACCACCGCTTCGTCGAGAACGAGCGGCTGCACCGACTGCTCCCGCAGGCTCTCTTGCAGGGTCCGGGTCTGTTCTTGCAGGTCGCTGGCGACACCCTCGCGCAGGCTCTCTTGCAAGGTCCGGGTCTGTTCTTGCAGGTCGCTGGCGACACCCTCGCGCAGGCTCTCTTGCAAGGTCCGGGTCTGCGCTTGCAGGTCGGTGGCG
>PEAJ01000143.1 GCA_002753495.1 Magnetococcales bacterium HA3dbin3
CACCGTGGCCACCATGGTTTCGGCGTCGCCGCGCCCCAGGGCGTCAACCACCCGCACGATCATCTGCCCGACCTCGCGGAATTCGGCCTCACCCAGGCCGCGGGTGGTGGAGGCGGGGGTGCCCAAACGAATGCCGGAGGTGACAAACGGGCTGCGCGGATCGCGCGGGATGGCGTTTTTGTTGCAGGTGAGGCCGGCGCGCTCCAGGGCGGCTTCGGTATCCTTGCCGGTGATGTTGCGCGAGGTGAGATCGACGAGCATCAGGTGATTGTCGGTGCCGCCGGAGACGATGCGCAAGCCACCGGCGGTGAGGGTTTCGGCCAGGGCGCGGGCGTTTTGCCGAATCTGTCGCGCGTAGAGCTTGAACTCCGGTTGCAGGGCCTCCTTGAGCGCCACCCCCTTGGCGGCAATGACGTGCATCAATGGCCCGCCTTGAATGCCGGGGAAGATCTTCGAGTTGATTTTCTTCGCCAGATCCTCGCGATCGGTCATGATCATGCCGCCGCGCGGACCGCGCAGGGTTTTGTGCGTGGTGGTGGTGACGACATCGGCGTAACCGAAGGGGGTGGGGTGTTCGCCGGCGGCAACCAAACCGGCGAAGTGCGCCATGTCGACGAGCAGCATCGCGCCGACTTCATCGCAAATCTGGCGAAAGCGGGGAAAATCGATGATACGGCTGTAGGCCGAGGCGCCGGCGACGATCACCTTCGGCCGGTGTTCGCGCGCGAGGGCGGCCACCTGGTCGTAGTCGATCTGTTCGCTCTCCGGGTGCAGGCCGTACTGCACCGCCTTGAGCAGCTGGCCGGAGAAGTTGACCTTGGCGCCATGGGTGAGGTGACCGCCATCGGCGAGCGACATGCCGAGGATGGTATCGCCGGCGTCCAGCATCGCCAGATAAGCCCCCATGTTTGCCTGCGAGCCGGAGTGGGGCTGCACGTTGACGTAGGTGCAGCCGAAGAGCTGCCGCGCGCGGGCGATGGCCAGATCCTCCGCCTTGTCGACGCAGGCGCAACCGCCGTAGTAGCGCTTGTGCGGGTAGCCTTCGGCGTATTTGTTGGTCATCACGCAGCCCTGAGCGGCGAGCACCGCCCGACTGACGATGTTTTCCGAGGCGATCAATTCGATCTGATTGCGCTGCCGGTCAAGTTCTTCGCCGATGGCGGCGTACATGTCCGGATCGAAGAGTTGCAGGTCCACGGGAGTGGGGTTCATGCGGGTTCCTTCTGGTGTTGTTGTTCCAGGCTCGCGAGGCGGCGTTGGTGGCGTCCGCCTTCAAAGGGGGTTTTCAGCCAGGCGGCCAAAATGGCGTCGGCGGTGGCGGGTCCGGTGGTGCGGCCACCCATGACCAGGACGTTGGCGTCGTTGTGCAGGCGCGACAGGCGCGCGGTCAGCTCGTCGTGGCAGAGGGCGGCGCGGATGCCTGGAAAGCGGTTGGCGGCGATGGAGATGCCGATCCCGGTGCCGCACATGAGCACGCCGCGCTCCCCCGTGCCGGCAAGCAGGGCGCGGCACAACTTGCCGGCGAAGTCAGGGTAGTCGACCGACTGCGTTCCGTTCGTTCCGAGATCGATCACCTCGTGTCCGCGTTGTTGCAGGTAGCTCACCACCTGCTGTTTCAGCTCGAACGCCCCGTGGTCGCAGGCGACGAGGATGCGCATCGGGCCGGTGCCGTAGCGTGCGGTTCCCTCTTCCAGTGTGGTCATGGTCGTGTGGGTCGTTTCCTGGTTCAGGGGTAAAGGATGATCGACTCCCCATTGTAGCAGGGGTTGGGTGTTTTGCGAAAAGGCCTCGCGTGCAATCGCCTGGTGTCGCCAACGCGGTCGGGTGGATGCGATCGGTTCCGGTCGTCAGGCAGGCATGTTCCGGTTGTCGTGGCGGCCCTTCTATCCCGCGAACACCTCCTCCAGGAAGCGTGCAGTCAGGATCCGGTCGCCCCAGAGTTCGATGGTTGCCGCATCAGCGGCGGCGACGCATTCGTTCACCCACCCCGGCAGCTCAGCTCCTTCTCGGCGCAGGTCCCCTCATCGGGCGTATAGTACCGCATTGCCGGCTGAAATGGCCACAACGGTGAACCCCAGGGCAATTGCATTTCAAAATTGAGCAAGCAGGGTGGCGAGGAAGTCGTTGTTCCAAGCAGCCCGCTTGACATGAAGGAGATGGAAACCACGCTGCGGCGGGATACGAAGGAGATGGAGACCAGAACCGCAGCCCATCTGAAGGAGATGGAGCTGCGCATGGTCATCAAGATGGGGGCGATGATTCTGGGGGGTGTCGGCCTTCTGCTTGCCTTCATGCGCGTGTGGCCACCACCCGCGCAGTACGCCCCACCACCCCGGGGCAGATCACGCACACGCTGCCGGTGGTTCCGCCGTCATCGCCTTCCCCCGAGGTCCCGGCTCCAACCCCGCGCTGACGGTCGGAAACGAAAAACGGGGCGCGCTCCCTGCCTTGTCGGTTCGGCGGTCCGGCCATCGCCTGGCGCGGAGACACCCACGCCGCCGGTTGCTGCAAACCGGCGCGACGAGGCCAGCCAGGGCTTGCCGCAGCGGGCTGTCGCCGATCGTAATCTCAAAGGATGAGCCGGACATTACCGTGAAAGGCGGTTTTGTCCAGGGCAGCGCCCCGACGGGGTTTGGGGCTTAAGCCCCAACAAAATTGTTTTTAATTTTTAAAAGTGGTTGGGGGGTTCGGGGGGAGGCTTAAGCCTGCCCCCCGGCTTAGGTCTGGGGCAGCGCCCCAGTGGGGTTCGGGACAGAGCCCTGCCTCACCATGAAAGACAGCTTTCATCGTCCGGGGTGGCGCACCTGTCGCCATGCCCGTTAGTAGGGGATCTCGCCGGTGCGCCGCATGCGCTCATAGAGGGTTTCGGGGAGCTTCGTCCCAGGGGGTCCACATTCGATACCATCTCCGGCATGCCGATCACCTCTGAAATAGCCAGCGGGCGGATTCTTGCGGACCTCCTCCGCAAATTTAGAGAGCCTCGCGACCATCGCCTTCTCTTCCTCCGTGATATCTGGCGCGTATTGGGTCACCATCTCACACCTCCTTCAGGAAAACCTCAACCCTGCCATCTGGCATGGGAGTCACTGAAACGACCTTGAACTCCTTGCCTGGAGTATACAACACTTCCCGCTGCTCAGGGTAACGCGAAAAGAATTCGATGCGCTTGCCGGTCTTCGATTCGATGAAAAACATGTACTTGCCATCAAAATTGCTTAAGCCGGCGGCCGTGCTCATAAAGCCCTTGTCACGATAAGGGCCGTCCGGAATCAGAGTCTTCACGACTTCCGCCGGCAGGTCGGTCACGCGGGAGACGGGGCCGGCATAATCGGGCAGCTTGGCCAGTCCGGATTTGATGGTTTCGATGTAGGGGGAAAGAACAGCAAGCTCCTCCCTGTCTTCCTTGCGCAGGGCGCGGTTAAGGATCTCATAGGCGTTCTGCCCGGCTGGCTTGCGATGATCGGTGTAGCCATGCAGCGCCGCCACCTCGCAGTCGGAGAGGGCGGCAAGCGTTTCTGCCGCCATCCCGCCGGCCAAGGCGGCGGCTCGCCCCTCCTCGGCCATGGCCCGCACCCGCGAGGAGCCAAGCAGGCGGATAAAATCAATCTCGCGGCGCGGGGTGGTCATATCCTCCCTGGCCTCACTTTTGACAACGTGGTTACCCTGTGCCCGCCAGGGTTCCCGATACCGGCGCGATCGACAGGCGGTAACGGACACGACACGGACACGACAATGCAAGAAACGAGGATAACTTTTCGCCTGTTTGTCTATGGCACCCTGAAGCGGGGCGGGGTCAATCACCCCCCATTCTGCAAGGGCGCGCTGACGATCACGGCGGCAGTGGTCTGGGGACGACTCTACCGACTCCCCACCGCCATCCCGGCGCTGGCGGTGCCGGAAGAGTTGATCCGCGCCCGTGGCACCGCCGATCCGCGCGCCGACGCGCAAACGGCGAATGATTTCCCAGCTGCCCCCTTCCCCGCGCGTCCGGCCGGCGACTGGGAGCTGATTCGCGGCCAGATTCTCACCTTCGCCGACCCCGAACGGGAGATCCCACCGATTGATCGGCTTGAACGATTGCACCCCGGGGGTGGCGGCAACTACGAGCGGGTGCTGCTGCCGGCGCTGTGCCAAAACCAGGCGCTGCCGGTGTGGCTCTATCGCATGCACACGATTGTCGGCAGGAGGATTGGCCGCACCTGGCACCGTTGACCAGGCAACAGCGAAAAGAGGGCCCCCCCTTCAACCACCGCGACCAGACCCAATATCGATCGTCGCTGACAGGCAGCCGCGCACGTCTCTACAGCTGGGGTTTGCAAACCTCCATGTGGTAGAGTTCCCCCTCGATCGCGCGGGGCTCGCTGACGATAAACCCCTCCTCGCGCAAAATGTCGGGCAGGTTGCGTCGCGGCTCCTCGCCACGTAGGCGGACCAGCAGCGTCTGACCGGGCATCATCGCCGCCAGTTGCAGCTCAACCTTGATGAAGGTCAGGGGACAGGTTTCGCGGGTGATGTCGATCGTGGCGTCGGCCATGCTCCCCTTCCCTCCGACCACGCCACCACCACCGTGACGAAGAAGAGATTGGTCGGGCTTCGGTCAAAAAAAAAATCGGAACGGCATCTTGACAAACGACGGATTGACCCCACATTAGCACTCAGCCGCGCGACGTGCCAATGATCCGAACCTGCCGCGCGCACCGGTCCCTTCGTTCGGAAGAGGCTGGTCCACCTCCGGCAAGCAAACCTCTTTGGTGAAAATTTCAGGAAACACGACAGGAGTTGAGAAGATGAAGACGAAATTTCGTCCGCTTCATGACCGGGTTGTTGTCGAGCGCATCGAGCAGGATGACAAGACCTCCGGCGGCATTATCATCCCCGACACCGCCAAGGAGAAGCCGATTCAGGGGCGGATTCTCGCCGTGGGCAAGGGGGCGATTGGCGACGACGGCCAGCTGCGCCCGATGAGCGTGAAAGAGGGCGATCGCGTCCTCTTCGCCAAGTACTCCGGCAGCGAGGTCAAGGTTGATGGCAAAGAGCTTCTGATCATGCGCGAAACCGACATCATGGGCATCCTGGAGTGACGCTTGAGGGGCAAGGCGTCAGGGCCGGATTTGCGATCATCGATTGAATAAAAAAAAGGAATCAGAGACATGGCAGCGAAAGAAGTCAAGTTCGGCGAGATTGCCCGGGGCAGAATGTTGACCGGTGTTAACGTCTTGGCTGATGCCGTCAAGGTGACCCTGGGACCGAAGGGGCGCAACGTCGTCCTCGATAAATCCTGGGGCGCGCCGCGCGTTACCAAGGATGGCGTCACCGTCGCCAAAGAGGTTGAACTCGAAGGCAAGTTCGAGAACATGGGGGCGCAGATGGTCAAGGAGGTGGCCTCCAAGACCGCCGACCAGGCCGGTGATGGCACCACCACCGCCACCGTTCTCGCCCAGGCAATCATCCGCGAGGGAATGAAGTCGGTCGCCGCCGGCATGAACCCGATGGATCTGCGCCGGGGGATTGATGCCGCCGTCGAGGCAGTGGTTGCCAATCTAAAAGCTGTCTCCAAGGAGGTGACCAGCTCCGAGGAGATCTCCCAGGTCGGCACCATCTCCGCCAACAGCGATCTGGAAATCGGCAAGATGATCGCCCAGGCCATGGACAAGGTTGGCAAGGAGGGGGTGATCACCGTCGAGGAGGCCAAGGGGCTGGAGACCACCCTCGAAGTGGTGGAAGGCATGCAGTTTGATCGCGGCTACCTCTCGCCCTATTTCGTCACCAACGCCGAGAAGATGCTCGTCGAGTTGAACGAGCCTTACATCCTTCTGGTTGAGAAGAAGATCAACGGTCTGCAACAGATCCTGCCCGTTCTTGAGAGCATCGTGCAATCAGGAAGGCCGCTGCTGATCATCGCCGAGGATGTCGAAGGCGAAGCGCTCGCCACCCTGGTGGTGAACAAGCTGCGCGGCGGCCTGAAGGTGTGCGCGGTGAAGGCCCCCGGCTTTGGCGATCGGCGCAAGGCGATGCTTGAGGATATCGCCATTCTCACCGGTGGCACGGTGGCGTCGGAGGATCTCGGGGTGAAGCTGGAAAACGTCACCCTGGACATGCTCGGACGCGCGAAGTCGATCACCATCACCAAGGAAGACACCACCATCGTCGATGGTGCCGGAAACAACGACGACATCAAGGGGCGGATCAGCCAGATTCGTGCCCAGATCGAGGAGACCACCTCC
>PEAJ01000144.1 GCA_002753495.1 Magnetococcales bacterium HA3dbin3
GAGCCAACAACCGCCCAGCCGCCGCATGCAACGCCCCCCCCTTCAATCTCCTTCAACAACACCTGCCAACGATACCAACCACGCAACTTGAACAACGGCGCCGGCGCCGGCCCGAGTACAATCGCCGCCCGCTCCTCAGCCGCCACCACACGCAACTGCAACCGCAACCTCTCTCCCTCCTCCTGGTTCAGTGTTGAAAAACGTATTAAAATTAAACGCTTGAAAGGAGGGTACCCCGCCTCGTGCCGGAATTTCCTCTCAACGGCGACAAAACGATGCAAATCACCCCCTACCGCCGCCTGCAAGGCATAATGCGCCGGATCATAAGTCTGGATCATCACCCGACCAGGCACAGCCTCGCGCCCAGCGCGCCCAGCCACCTGCGTCACCAGCTGAAACGTGCGCTCGGCCGAACGAAAATCCGGCTGCCACAACGTGGTCTCGGCAAGCACAACCCCCACCAGGGAAAGGTTGGGGAAATGGTGCCCCTTGGCCACCATCTGCGTACCAACCAGAATCTGGATCGTCCCGACACGAAAGGCCTCCAGGATTTCTTCCAATCGCCCGGAACCGGCGGTATCCCGATCCAGCCGCGCAACCGACACGTTAGGAAAGAGCGCTCGCGTCTCCTCCTCCAGTTGCTCGGTGCCAAAACCAAGCATGAACAGGCTGAGCTGCCCACAAGTAGCGCAAATGTCGGCGATCGGCTGCACATGGTCGCAGTAGTGGCAAAGCAAGCGGCGCCGCTGCTTGTGCAGGGTCAACGCCACCGAACAATTGGGACAGGTGACCACCGCCCCGCAACGCCGACACAACAACGACGGTGCATACCCACGACGATTGAGAAACAACAACACCTGTCGCCCCGCCTCCACCTCCGCCGCAATCGCCCGACAAAGCGGACCACTCAGCAAGCGACCAGGGGTGGCATCCGCACGCACGCTGGCATCCTTGAGATCGATCACCTCCATCCGCGGTAACGCCATGCCGGTGGCGCGATCGGGCAAAAACAGGGGACGAAAACGCCCGCGCTCGACGTTGGCCAGGGATTCCAGGGAAGGGGTGGCGCTGCCGAGGATCAACACCGCCCCCGCCGCCCGACCGCGCACCACCGCCATGTCGCGGGCGTGATAGCACACCCCCTCCTCCTGCTTGTAGGAGCCGTCATGTTCTTCGTCGACGACGATCAAACCCAGGCGGGCAAACGGGGCAAACAAGGCACTGCGCGCGCCAATCACCACCGGTGCCCGCCCCTGCCGAATCTCCTGCCAACAGGCAAAACGTTTGCTGTCGCGCATGCCGGAGTGCAGGATCGCCAGACGTTCGGCAAAACGGGCACGGTAGCGGGCAATCAGCTGCGATGTCAGGGCAATCTCCGGCACCAGCAGCAGCGCCTGCCGCCCCTGACGCAAACAGGCGGCGACGGCATGAAAATAGACTAAGGTCTTGCCGCTGCCGGTCACCCCTTCGAGCAGAAACGGCGCATAGCTCCCGGTCGCCAGCGCCGCCGTCAGCGCCTCGACGCAAACCCTCTGCCCGGGGTTCAACGCCGGACCGGTCTCGATTCCCGACCTGGCTGACGGAAGGCAACAGGAGCCGGCGGCGTCAGGATCAACCCCGGTCGTAGGCAGGGTGGCGGGGGTTTCGACGAGCATCGGTGCGGGGTCGATCGAATCAGCGCCGGAGGTGTTCGTCGGCGCGCGGTCGGTCGAATCGGCGCCGGAGGTGTTCGTCGGCGCGCGGTCGGTCGAATCGGCTTCGGGGGCCTCCACCGGCGCGGCAGCGACGCGATGGCGCGGCCGCCACCCTTCGGCGACGCTCACCATCCCGCGCGCGATCAATTGCCGCAAACGCCCCTGCAATCCGGCGCGACCGAAGCGTTTGGCCAGGGTCTCCTCGCTCAAACCCCCTTTGCGTGCGCGCAAGGCAGCGGCAAGCGGCTGCAAGGCGGCGGGCAGCGCCGTCTCCCCCCCCTCCTTCCCCACCCAGGCGTAGCGTCGATGGCGATCAAACCCCATCCCGCGCGGCAGGGCGGTGGCGACGACACTGCCGATCGGTTGCAGGTAGTAGCGCGCCATCCAGTCGAGCAACTGGCGCAAGGGGTCATCGAGCAGGGGTTCGTCGCTTAACAGGTCGAGCAGAAGTCGGATCTCGCCTTCGCGCCAGGCCGGTTCCGTCGTCACCGTCCACACCACGCCGACATGCGTGGCACGCCCCACGGGCGCAAGCACCAGGCAACCCGGCCGGCACCCCGCCAGCAGGGCGTCGGGGATCTGATAGGTGAAGAGGTTCTTGAGCGGAACCGGCAGGGCTACTTGGGCGAACATGCCCGGCGCTTAAGAGGTTCCCGCCACCGCGTCGCGGATCGCCGCCACCACCTGGTCCTGCTGGTCGGCGGTCAGGAACGGATGCATCGGCAGGGAGAGAACCTCCCGCGCCGCCTGTACCGCCACCGGCAGATCGCCGGCGCCATACCCCAGCGCCAGCGGGCCACTGGCGAAAACCGGTTGATGATGCAGAGGAATCGGGTAGTGGATGGCGGTTGGTACCCCGTGAGCCTCGCAGACCCGTACCACGCGCTCGCGGTCGGGAACGCGGATGGTAAACTGTGAAAAGACACTCACCTGTCCGGGGCGTATCACCGGCAGACGCACAAGACCGGCCAGATGTTGCAGGTAGTAGCCGGCCACCTGCTGTCGTTGGGTGATCTCCGTCGCAAAGTGGGGCAGTTTCGCGAGCAAAATCGCCGCTTGCAAGGTATCCAGACGCCCGTTGATGCCAACCACGGCGTGACGATAGCGCGCCTCCTGGCCATGCTCGCGCACCCGGCGCAGTCTGCCGGCGAGGTCGGCATCATCGGTGAAGACCATGCCGCCGTCGCCGTAGCATCCCAAAGGCTTGGCCGGGAAGAACGACACCGCCGCCGCCTCGGTCAGGCTGCCCGAACGTCGCCCGTGGCTGGAAGCGCCCAGCGACTGACAGGCATCCTCCAGGCAGTGCAGGCGGTGGCGTTTGGCGATCGGGTTGATGGCGTCGAAGTCGGCGCACTGGCCGTAGAGGCTCACCGGCACGATCGCCCGCGTGCGTGGGGTGATCGCCGCCTCCAAGGCCCGCGGATCGAGGTTGAGGGTGTCGGGGTCGACATCGACAAACACCGGTTTTGCCCCCAGGGCCGCGATCACCTCCGCCGTCGCAACGAAGGTGAAGGGGGTGGTGATCACCTCATCGCCGGGGCCGATTCCCCAGGCCATGAGTGTCGCGCGCAGCGAGTCGGTGCCGGAGGAAAACCCCACCGCATGCCGGACGCCGACAAAGGCGGCCAGCGCCTCCTCCAGGGCCACCACCTGCGGGCCGTTGATATAGCGGGAGGAGTCGAGGACCCCGTGGATGGCGGCGTCGATCTCGTCGCGATAGGCCCGATACTGGGCCTGCAAATCAATGAATTGCATGGGCACCAACTCCGTATCAAGGGGTCAACGTCCCCCGGAAAACCTCAACCGCCGGACCGGTCATCACCACCCGCCCCCCCTCTTGCCAATCGATGACCAGCTCGCCACCATCAAGGCGGACTGTCACCTTCCGCCCGGTCAAACCACGCTCGGCCGCCGCCACCGCCGCCGCACAGGCCCCGGTACCACAGGCCGGGGTGATGCCGGCACCGCGTTCCCAAACGCGCATGCGAACGTTCGCGCTGTCGAGAATTTGCACAAATTCTACATTTGTCCGGTTGGGAAAGGCCACGTGTTCCGACAACAACGGGCCGACATCGGCAAGCGCCACCGCCGCGACATCATCGGCAAACACCACAAAGTGCGGATTGCCCATCGATACCACCGTTCCGGAAACGCCCTGTTCCACCCCGGGTACCCCGTGCGCGGGGGAAACCCGGGCAATCGTCAGCGTGCGTTCACCGCTGAAGGTCGGGCACCCCATGTCGACCGCCACCCGATTCGTCCCCGTTACCGGGAAGAGCCTGACCGGCCCGGCACCGGTGGCGAGCACCATCTCCGCATCGGTCACGCCGCGATATTTACGCAGATAGAGCCCGACGCAGCGCGCGGCATTGCCGCACATCTCCGCCTGCGAACCATCGGCGTTGTGGATGATCATCCGCGCCGCTGCGCCTGTCTCCGGCACCAGCTCCACCACCTGATCGCAGCCGACGCCCAGGCGGCGATCGGCAAGCCAGGCGACCTCTTCCGGCGTCACCCCCGGGCTGCCATCGAGGCGGTCGAGGAGGACAAAGTCATTACCCAGGCCGTGCATTTTGGTGAACGTCAGCGGACGACTCAACCCCAACCCGGCGCCGGAGCCAAGGTCGCGCACAGCCGCCGTCGCGCCGGTCGTACCACAGCCACAAGCGGCAGCGGAACCGCTCACCGTCACGCCTCGCCCGGGAAGAGCTGCTCATTTTCGAGCAGTTGCCGGACCGACTCCCGGCGCCGCACGATGGCAAAGCGTTCACCGCGCACCATCACCTCGGCGACGCGCGGGCGGGAGTTGTAGTTGCTGCTCATGGAAAAGCCATAAGCCCCGGCCGAACGCACAACCAGCAGATCCCCCTCCTGGAATCCGGGGAGCAGGCGATCGCGGGCGAAAAAGTCGCCGGATTCGCAGATCGGGCCAACGACATCGGCCGTCACCTCCTCGCGATCAAAGCGGCGCACCACCGGCAGGATGCCATGGTAGGCGTTGTAGAGCGACGGCCGCAGCAGGTCGTTCATGCCGGCGTCGGTGACGATGAACTGCTTCTCCTCGCCGGATTTGACATACTCGACGCGCGCGACCAGAACACCGGCATTGCCGACGATCGCCCGCCCCGGTTCCAGGATGACGGTCAACGCCTCTTCCCGAAGTTCCGTCAGGATCGCCTCCGCCAGTTGTGCCGGCGACGGCGGGGCATCCTCCTCGCCATAGGGGATCCCCAGGCCGCCGCCAACATCGAGATAGCGGATATCCATCCCCGCCGCGCGCAGCTGGCTGAGCAACCCGCGCACGCGGCGCAGGGCCTCAATGAAGGGGGCAAGGTCGGTGAGCTGCGAGCCAATGTGGCAATCAACCCCGACGACAACGACGTTGGCCAGGCGGCTCGCCTCGGTGTAGAGGGCGATCGCCCGCCCGTGCGGAATGCCAAACTTGTTGCGTTTCAGGCCGGTGGAGATGTGCGGGTGGGTGCGCGGATTGACATCCGGATTGATGCGCAGCGCCACCGGTGCACGCACGCCAAGGCCGGCGGCGACGGCATTGACCCGATAGAGTTCTGCCTCGCTTTCGACGTTGAGCATGATCACCCCGTGCGTCAGGGCGGCGCGGATCTCCGCCGCGCTCTTGCCGACACCGGAAAAGACGATCCGCTCCGCCGGGCAGCCGACACGCTGCGCCCGTTCCAGCTCGCCGCCGGAGACGATGTCAAGACCGGCGCCGTGGCGCACCAGGGCGTCGAGGATTGCAAGATTGCTGTTGGCCTTCACCGAGTAGCAGATGCGGTGATCGACGGCGCGAAAGGCCTCCTGGAAGGCGCGCAGATGCCGCAGCAGGGTGCGTTCCGAATAGCAGTAAAAGGGGGTCCCCACCGCCTCGGCAATGCGGTCGAGGGCAACCTCCTCGCAGTAGAGTCGGTCTCCGGAGTAGTGAAAGTAATCCATGGCGATCCTGGTAGCGTCCGCGCTTTTTAGCGGGAACCCGCCGCACCCGGAGGCGGCTGCGGGCAGACCCACTCTTGTTCCTTTCCCCCTTCGGCCGTCCCGGTCGTGCCAGAGCCCGCGCATCCCGGGTTCGAACCCTTGGCGCCGGTTTTTCCTCCAACCCGATCCTCCCCTTCCGGTCTGGCTTTCCGGGGATGCTCCTTGTTCAGCTCCGGATGACCAGGGACGAAGAGATCCCCCTTGTTGCCACACCCGTCAAGACCAGCAAACCCCAACACCATCAGCAACCACAACCCAACCCGCAACCGCCAACCCGAACGCGGGTGTCTCATATCCATTCGCAATCATTGAGGCAGGAATTACAGGCCACAACCCCGCAATCCGCCGTGTTGCTTTGCAAACGACACAAAGCAACGCAGCAACGGCCCGCCCCCTGGAGGCGATTTTGGCGAAAGGCATGCGAAAATCGCCCGGGAGAAGGGGGGCGGGGGAAAAACCTCGGGGCTTTGCCCCGAACCCCACCAGGGCTCTGC
>PEAJ01000145.1 GCA_002753495.1 Magnetococcales bacterium HA3dbin3
CGGCAAAAAGGGCTGCCGCGCGCCTCGGCGGCGGTGGAGTGGGCCTTCGCCACGCGCTTGACCGAACGTCTTCTGACTTCGGCACCGCACCTGTTGGTCAGCCATGCCCGCCTGATCGACGACCTGCCGCGGGAGGCATCCCCCCTGTTCGCCCACCTTCCGGAAATTTCTGAAACCGGCCTGACCAGCAATTTGCTCCCACCCCCCTTGCTCCTCGGAGGCAGGCAACCGTTCGAGGTGTACACCGATGATCAGGGGCCGGCCATGGCTGCCGGGTCAACTCTCGCCGGCGGCGCGGGGGTTTTGCAGACCCAGGCCGAATGCCCGTTCCGCGCCTTTGCCCAGTATCGCCTGGCGGCCACCCCCCTGGTCGAAGTGGAATTGGTCATCGACAATCGTGTGCGTGGTACCCTGACTCACCGCTTGCTTGAGGAGTTCTGGCGGATGACACCATCCCTGCAGGATCTGCGCGACCTCGACCCAGTCGGTCTGGAAAAACGCATCAGCAAGGCAGCCGCGCAAGTTGTGCAACAAGAGGCGAAGCGGCGACCGGACTGGTTTCCGACTGCCCTGCAACGACTGGAAGAGGAACGCCTGCGACGCCTTCTCACCCGGTGGCTCGACGTCGAAAAAACCCGAACGGCCCCCTTTCGGGTCCTGTCCCGGGAAAAACCTCTGCACCAAGAGGTGGGCGGCATGACCCTGGAGCTGCGCCCGGATCGGGTCGACGCCCTGCCGGACGATCGACTGGTGGTGATCGATTACAAAACCGGAGATCCCAACCTTGGGGCATGGTCGGTGCCACGTCTACGCGAGCCGCAGCTCCCCCTCTACGCCCTGGCCCTGGGCCCATCGGTTGCCGCCCTGGCCTTCGCCAAGGTGCGTCCGGAAAAACCGGAACTGATTGGCCTGGAAGCAGAAACCGGAATGCTGCCGCTGCGCATGGCCAGCGAAAAAGGCCTGCAACGCCTCGGCGCCGACAGCTGGTCGGAACTGCTCGCCCTCTGGCAAGAGGATTTGGCACAAACAGCCAGGGAGTTTCTCTCTGGCCATGCCCGGGTTACCCCTCTGCCCAACGCTTGCACCTACTGTCGAACGGGGCCCCTTTGTCGCATACATGAAGCGGAAGTTCCACCCAATCCGAATGACCAGGGCGAGACCCCAGAATCATGACGCGAGAAGAAGAGGATAAAGGAGCAATCCGACGGCATAGTCTTGACCGATGTTGCCCTCCGGCCGCGAATCCCACCCACGCGGCACCCGCCGCCGACGCACGTCGGTGGCGACCGATCGAACGGGCGACCGCAACCTGATCCGCCGAGCATCCACCTTCTTCCAGCTCCGGGTCAAGCGGTAGCCTCGTTGGCTGCACTGCCACCTCATCGCAGCCGTCTTGATCTGGAGTTGGCATTTCAGTGCCGATCGGCAGAGCGGTCGATCCACTGTCGCTTCCAGGCCTGAGCCATAAGCACCCCCCAAAGGGAGTATTGCCAGTTGCGCGTACGGGAGAGGTGCTCATCCCAGCGTTTACGGATCAGAGCCGGATCAAACAGGCCATCAGTCTCCAGCTGCCGGGCGTCGAGAAGGGCCTCGGCCCAGTCGCGCAGGGGGCCACGCAGCCAGCTGTCGATCGGCACCCCGAAACCCATCTTCGGCCGCTTGACCAGGGCGGCCGGAACATACCGGTAGAGGACCTGCCGCAACAACCACTTGCTCTCACCATCGCGGATTTTCCACTCACGCGGCAACTGCCAGGCAAACTCGACAACGCGATGATCGAGCAAAGGCACCCGTGCCTCCAATCCGACCGACATGCTCGCCCGGTCAACTTTGGCCAAGATATCGTCGGGAAGGTAGGTCAGGATGTCGAAAAGTTGCATGCGCGCGGTGTCATCACCAAGGCCAGCCAGGGAGGAGTCCGAAAAGGGCAGAGGTTTGGCCGGCCCTTCGCCAATAACGACCTCCTGATCCAAAGGCCAGACCGACAGCAACTGGGCATGCACGGCAGAAACGTCCGCCAACGCGAGAACCTCCGCCAGTTTGTGTAATTTATCGCCCAGCAACGGGGGACGCGACCGGGCCGGTATGATGCGTGTGATACGATCCCATGTGACGGGAGAGAGCGCGCGCAAACCCTTTGCCACCAACTGGCGCGGTCGGTGCGACAGCACCTGAAAAATGCTGTGCAGACGGGCCGCCATCAAGTAGCGGTTGTACCCCGCGAACAGCTCATCGCCACCATCACCGGAGAGGGCAACGGTCACCTTGCTGCGTGACAATGCCGAAACCAGGTAGGTCGGTATCTGCGAAGAGTCGGAAAAAGGTTCGTCGTAGAACTCTGGCAGGCGCGGAACCAGATCCAGGGCATGCGAAGGTCCGACATAGAGTTCGGTATGGTCGGCGCCAATGTGACCGGCCACCGCCCGCGCAAACGGGGCCTCGTTGTGATCCCGCTCGTGAAAGCCGATGGCGAAAGTTTTGATCGGGCGTAAACTTTGCGCCTGCATCAGCGCCGCCACCGTCGAACTGTCAACACCACCCGAAAGAAAAGCACCAATGGGAACATCGGCAACCATGCGTCGCCGGATGGCATCGCGCAGCAAGACGTCAAGTTCGTCGGCTGCCTGCGTGGCATCTCCAGGGTATCGATGCCGCAGCTGCCGGGTAACAATCTTCTGCAAATCCCAGAAGGTACGATCCTGAACCGTGCCGAAACGATCAATTTCCAGATAATGCCCAGGCCGGAGCTTGGCAATCCCCTGGTAGATCGAAAGCGGGGCCGGCACATAGGAGTAAGCCATGAAGGCCGCCATCGCCTGTCGGTCAACCGCCGGCCGCCATTCAGGATGCGGAAAAAAGCTCTTGGGCTGGGAGCCAAAAAACAGGGTCCCGCCCATACGTCCCCAATAAAGGGGCTTGATGCCGAGGCGGTCACGCACCAGGGTAAGGCGTCGCTCGACCACATCCCACAGGGCAAAGGCAAACATGCCAATGCACCGGGTGATGCACTTCTCTACACCCCAGATTTCGCACGCCTCCAGAAGCACCTCGGTATCCGAATGCCCGCGCAGCTGGCGACCCTCGGACTGCAATTCAGCGCGAATTTCTTGAAAGTTGAAAATTTCCCCATTGAAGCTGATCACCGTGCGACCGCTGGCCGACACCATGGGCTGGTGCCCAAGCGGGGAGAGATCCAGGATAGAAAGACGCCGATGCCCCAGGGCAATCCCCGACCGCGGATCAACCCAAACGCCACCGTCATCAGGCCCGCGCAAGGCCAAGGTGTCGGTCATGCGCGTGACAACCGCCACCATGGTCTCCTCGGCGGTACCAGCTGTCAGGTCCCAGAACCCGGTTATTCCACACACGTCAGCACCCGGATTTACCTAAAAAAAGCGTAAAAAACGTAAAAAAACATGGCCCGCAAGCAGGACCCAGTCACACGCACCATCCCGAACGACGTGGCAAAGACAACCGGCGTGGGCAAAGGCAGCACACCCCAACCTCCCCATCCAGTTCAAGTGCCCGAACCATAAGGGTCCGACCCGCGGAAGATGAACGCCATTGGGTTGATTGTCAACCGTCGTGGCTGTCGCGCACCCCCGGAAGAGGTGCCAGAATCTCTGTTCGCCACAAGCAAAGCACGCGCGGAGGATGACCACACTCCCTTCCGGGGAGGTTGCAAAACAGGGCCCAGGGGTTCATGCTTAGGCGCGTTGTCGGCCCCAGGGCCGATCAGTGTCATCCAATCCATGCCAGTGGACGAGGGTAGGGTATCATGAGTTCCGCGCGTCTCCGGGATCCCGGATACGGTATCTCCTTGATTGACACCGGCTATCACCGGTCGGAATACGCCGCCAGCTACCTGATCGAGGACGAAGGGACGGCAGCCTTCGTCGAGACCGGCGCCACCCCCGGCATACCGGCCCTGCTGGCGGAACTGGATCGCCGGCACATCCCACGGGAAGCGGTCGCTTACGTCATCGTCAGCCATGTTCACCTCGATCACGCCGGCGGAGCAGGGGTGTTGCTTTCCCACCTGCCCAACGCCAAGCTGGTCGTCCACCCCCTGGGTGCCCCCCATCTGATCGACCCCTCGCGCCTGAGCGCAAGCGCCCTGGAGGTTTACGGCGAGGAGGCGTTCCGGCAATCCTTCCAGGAAATTCGTCCGATTCCGGAACATCGGGTGATCAAGGGAACCGATGGATTGCAACTTCCCCTTGGTAACCGGCGGCTGACCCTGATCGACACCCCCGGCCACGCCCGACATCATATCTGCGTCTGGGATGACAAAAGCCGGGGGCTATTCACCGGGGATGCCTTCGGTATCGGTTACCGGGAGCTGGACAATGCCGGCCAGCCCCTGCTCTTTCCGGCAACGACCCCGACCCAGTTTGACCTGGAAACGGCGCACCGCTCCTTCGATCGTCTGGCCGGGTTTCAGCCACAGACTCTGTTTTTGACCCATTACGGGGCCCTTCCCTTCGCGCCAAGCCTGACTGAAAACCTGCACCAGATTCTCGATGCCTTTGTCGCCGTTGCCCGCCACCATGCCGCCGATGGCAACGCCCGGCATGGTCACCTGGTCAACGGTATCGAGAAGGTTCTGCTCGATCGTCTGGCCGCCTCGCCTTGCACTCTGCCGCTTGCCACCCGCCGCAACCTCCTGGCCATGGATGTCGAAATCAACGCCCAGGGTCTGGCAAACTGGCTGGATCGCGCGATGCGCGCCCAGCAAAAACGCGGGGGATCATGACGAAGGTCGCTTCTGGCTGGCCAGGGTGGTGCTGATTCGTACCTCGATCACGGCTGGCAGTTTCGCCAAAAGACGCGCGCAGAGCTCCCCGCCAGCACTGCGCGCCGCTGCCGGGTCGTTCATGACATTGGCCGTCTCCAAAACCAAATCGAGGATGATCCCAGCCATGGTGTAGTGGGGGGTGAGGTGGACCAGGCGGGTAAACGATGCCACCGCGCTCACCTCCCGTTCCACGTCGCGGGTCAATTGCAGACGATCGGAGAGCGCCGGCAGGGTTTCGATTTGATCATCAACGGTGTCGACATGCACCAGGACCTCGGTCACCGCGGCGACGCTCTCCAGGAGTCGCAGTCGCACCTTCTCCGACACCTGATGCCCCTCGGAAACGGACAGGAAGGGGCTGACGACCACATGCACGTCGACACGAATGTCCGGACCCATGCGTCGTGGTGAGAGAAAGTGCGCGGAGTGCACCTCGGGGATCGACTCCACCAGGGCGCTGATCTGTTGCTGGATCTGGGCATCAATGGCATGGGTGGAGTCGGTCAGCTCGTGCAGGGCCTCTTTCAGGAGGTCCCACCCGGCCTTGGTCAGGATCACTGCCACCACCACCGCCGCCACCGGATCAAGGATCGGGTATCCAAGCATAGCACCACCAATCCCGGCCAGGGCGGCAATGGTCGAGACAACATCGGAGCGATGATGCAAGGCATTGGCGATGATCGCCCGCGCATCGTACTTTTTGCCGATGTAGAGGGTGTAGTGAAAAAGGGCCTCCTTGGCGATGATCGAAAGCAGGGCCGCCACCAGGGCCACCGGCGCCGGTGGCGCCAGGGACGGCGACCCCAGACGCGAGACGGCATCCCAGACGATTCCCGCCGCCACCAACAGCAGCGTCACCGCGATAAACTGCGAGGCCAGGGTCTCGTAACGACCATGCCCGTAGGGATGAAATTCATCCGCATCCTGCTTCGCGTAGTGCATGCCGACCAACACCGCCGCATCGGTGACCAGATCAGAGATGGAGTGTACGCCATCGGCAACCAGGGCAGCCGAGCGACCAAAAACCCCGGCCAGAATTTTGCCTACCGCCAGCAGAACATCAACCCCCACGCCAATCACCGTCACCCGATGCGCGGCGGCAAAGCGTTCCTCCTTGTAGTCAGCAGCGATGGCCATCAGCGTGTTCCTTTCGGGCAAGGGTTTCGCGCTCTTCGATGGCGAGGGAGACCTCTTCCCACTCGGCCATCAGCAGATCAAGCGTTCGGTTGATCTCCCCCTCCCGTGCCAGGGCCAGCTTCAGGGCATCCTTCCGCGCGACGTCGTAGAGGGTGGCATCGGCCAGTTGCCCCTGGAGAAGGGCGCGCTCCCCCTCCAGGGCGGA
>PEAJ01000146.1 GCA_002753495.1 Magnetococcales bacterium HA3dbin3
CGCTTGCACCTCCGCCTGCGGCTCCGGCACCCCGACCTCCTTGAGGCGCTTGGCATACTTCAGTGTGTCAAACAGAACGTTGGCCATGGCCATCCCTCCCGACAGGCAGGATACCCCACGACGTTCGCGGGCGTCCACAAATATCCCTTGTCATCCACGGGCGGGGGATTTTCCTCCCCCGGGTGGATCACCTGCAACGGGAAGGATCCGTGGACAAGGCGATGCGCGGAATTTGTTCCGACAGGCGCCAGACGGGTACTAAAACAAAAACGGCCACCCAGGGAGTGGCCGTAACGTCTTGTTTTAATTGGTCGGGGTGAGAGGATTCGAACCTCCGGCCCCTGCGTCCCGAACGCAGTGCTCTACCAGGCTGAGCTACACCCCGACAAGGTGTTCACGCACGCCCCGGGCGGCCACGGGGAGGGAGGAAGGCAACCCGACACCCCCTCTTGCGACCCACCGGCGGCGGCAGTGGGAGACTAGAGCCATCAAAAGCTGCGGTCAACGGAAAAATCGGCCAACATGAGCAGGGCCTCTCTTTCGGCCGAGTGCGGGTAGGGTTCCAGGGCATCCCTGGCGGCGCGCGCGAAGTCACGTGCCCGCGACATGGAGTAGTCAAGTCCCCCGCGTTTGCGGATCATGGCAATGGCCTGTTCCAGGCTGTCGGGGGTGATCTCACCCTTTTCGATCGTCCGAACCCAGAAGTCGCGTTCCTCGGGCGCACCATGGGCAAAGGCGTGGATCACCGGCAGGGTGATCTTGCCCTCCTGGAAATCGTCGCCGATGGTCTTGCCAAGTTTTTCGACGGTGGCGGCGTAATCGAGCGTGTCGTCGACCACCTGATAGGCGATGCCGATGGCGGTGCCAAAATCGGCCATGCGCTTGACATCGGCGTCAGGGCAACCAGCAAGCACCGGCCCGATCTGACAGGCGGCCGAAAAGAGCGAGGCGGTCTTGCTCGCCACCACCGCCATGTACTTTTCCTCGTCGGTCTTGAGGTCGTTGCTCGCCACCAGCTGCAACACCTCCCCTTCGGAAATGATGGCGCAGGCATCGGCGATGATCCCGAGCACCTTCAGGTCACCATGACGCACCAAAAGCTGAAAAGAACGCGAAAAGAGAAAATCCCCCACCAAAACCGGCGCCTTGTTGCCCCAAACCGAGTTGGCGGTGGCAATGCCGCGACGGGTGTTGGATTTGTCGACCACATCATCATGCAACAGGGTGGCGGTGTGGATGAACTCGATCACCGCCGCGAGCAGGGCATGCGCCTCCCCCTGATAGCCAAACATTCGCGCCGAGAGCAGGGTGAGCATCGGCCGCAGACGCTTGCCGCCGCTTTGAATGAGATGCGTCCCCAGGGTCGGGATCAGTTCCACCTCGGAATCCAGGTGCTGCCGGATCAGGTGGTTGGTCTGTTCCAGGTCGGGGCCGATCAGCTCACGCAGGCGATGCAGCACCGTTTGCGTTGGGTCGGACATGGATAGAGCGGACTCCGCTTCAAGAGGCGCATCGGGTAGGCGGATCCTCCGGGGGCCACAAACGGCAACAAGGCGACCCCGGGGCGATCGTGATCGCGGGTGGCGGTGAAACGGTCGTCGGGCACCGGACCCCAAGTTTGCGCATCCCTCTCGCGCGGCAAAGGTCCGATTCCCGGCGAGAGCGCCACCAACCCCCCCGGTTCGGGACCGAAAGTAAGAATCGTGTTGTGCCACGTCAAGTGTTCATTTGTTGTTCATGCCGATTTTGCGATGATGGGGCCGCATCGGGCAGATCCTGGCATGAGCTGCCGTCAAGGACGGGGGTCAGGGGGTTGGTTCGCCGGTTTGGTCCAGGGCCAAGCCCCGGGAATTGGAATGAATCAATGCAAACAGGAGGCGGCATGTCACACAGGGCGCACACGTCAAACCTTGGCACGCCCCTGGAGGCGGTATCGCGCCTGCCGTGGCAGGGCAAAAAAGTGCGGTTGGTCTCCAATTCGCCGCGCCGGCTTGCACTGCTGCGCCAGGTCGGCATCGACCCCGAGGTGTGTCCGGTCACCATCGACGAAGAGCCGCGACCGGACGAAACGCCCGAGCATTACGTCGCGCGCCTGGCCCAGGAGAAGGTCGAACGGGCCTTGCAACCAGGGGCCGACTTCGCCCTCGGCGCCGACACCACCGTCGTCGTCGATGCGACCATCCTCGGCAAACCGGTCGATCCGGAACAGGCACGATCGATGCTCGCCCGTCTCTCCGGAAGATCGCATCGCGTCCTCACCGCCATCGCCCTTTGCCGCTTGCATGATCGCCTGTTGCGCACGCGGGTGGTCGCCACCACGGTGTGGTTCAAGACGCTCACCCCGGAAGAGATTGCCACCTATGTCGCCAGCGGCGAACCGATGGACAAGGCCGGCGCCTACGCGTTGCAGGGGATCGGCGCCTTCATGGTTGAACGCATCGAAGGCTCTTGCAGCGGTGTCATCGGCCTGCCCTTGATGGAGACCCTCGACCTGCTCGCGACGCTGTGTACCATGGAAGAGAAAAACTTGACACAAGGCGCTGTTTGACCATAATGGCTCGTTTCCCGTGGTCCCTCGCCTGCTTGTGCGGTCAGCCGGCGCGCAGGGACTAAAATCGGGGAAAAGGCCAGGGAAAGGGCCTGAAGGAAAGGGACTCTATTCAGAGGCTGTTTGAAAGCGCCGGATTGCGCCGCTCCGGCGAGGAAGGACGGCGCGCTAGATGCGCAGTGTACTGTGTCGTACATGAGCAATCGAGCACCGATCTGACGAAGCCGCAGCAAGCAGGACGGTGTTTTCAAACAGCCTCTTTCAGTCTGAAGCGGAGGGTTTCCCAATGATTGCGGTAGTACGGACCGGCGGCAAGCAGTACAAGGTGGCCATCGACGACATCGTGCGCGTGGAGCGGCTGCCCGGCGAAAAGGGAGAAAGCGTCGCCCTGACCGACGTGCTGCTGGTCACCGACGAGGGCGGGATCAAAACCGGCGCTGCCGTCGAAGGCGTCAAGGTGACCGGACGCATCCTGCAACAGCTGCGCGATAAAAAAATCCTGGTCTTCAAGCGCAGACGGCGGAAAAATTATCGCCGCAAGCAGGGGCATCGGCAAAATCTGACCGAATTGCAAATCACCGCCATCGGCGCCTAGTGCCCACCCCGAAGCTAAGAGGCTGTCTTAAAACGTCGGATTGCGCTGCTCCGGCGAGGAAGAACGGCGCACAGATGCGCAGTGTACTGTGTCGTACATGAGCAATCGAGCACCGGTCTGACGAAGCCGCGGCAAGCAAGGCGGCGTTTTAAGACAGCCTCTAAGAGAGGCAGCAGCGACCCCGACCCACGCGGGTCGACAGGCGGTATGGCTGGAATCAGGACGGGAGAGTAACGTCATGGCACACAAAAAGGCAGGTGGCAGTTCCCGCAATGGCCGCGATTCGGACGGGCGGCGTCTCGGCGTGAAGCGTTTCGGCGGCGAAGTGGTCGTCCCGGGCAACATCATCGTCCGCCAGCGCGGCACCAAGGTTTTCGCCGGTACCGGCGTCGGCATGGGGCGTGATCACACCCTCTTCGCCTTGATCGGCGGCAAGGTGCGCTTCTCCGCCAGCGGCGATCGCCAGTACGTCAACATCGACGCGGCCGCCTGAACAAGAGATCGGCTCAGTACGCGTTTGGTCCACGAGTGCTTTGCGCTCGACGAGTCGCCAAGGCGGCAGTGCCGCTTGCAGGGCGTTTGTTTCGCTGCGTTGGGGATCCTGGCGTAGGGCGCTTGCGCGCCAAGGTTGATCCCGGCATGGGTCTTGGTTGGTGCGGGGCGCTTGCGCGCCAGGGTTGATCCTGGCACGGGTCCTGGTTGGCATAGGGCGCTTGCGCGCCGAGGTTAACCCCGGCAATACGCCGCATCATTTTTGCTGGGAAACGCAAAAATGATGCGGCAATGGCGCGCCCCCTGGGGGCGATTTTCGCGAAAGGCGTGCGAAAATCGCCCGGGGGAAGGGGGGGCGGGAAAAGCAAAAAAACCTCGGGGCTTCGCCCCGAACCCCACCAGGGGGCAGGCGGAGCCTCCCCCTGGACCCCCAACCACTTTTATAAGTTAAAAAAAAGAAGCCAAAGAAGAGCGCCGTGCGCTTTCTCGACGAAGTCAAGATCTACGTGCGCTCCGGCGACGGCGGCGCCGGCGCCATCACCTTCCGCCGCGAAAAATATATCCCCTACGGCGGCCCCAGCGGCGGCGACGGCGGCCGCGGCGGCGACGTCGTGCTCGTCGGCGACCCGCATTTGAATACCCTGATCGACTTTCGCTACCGCCAACACTTCAAGGCCGAACGTGGCCAGAATGGCATGCGCGCCTGCCGTACCGGCCACTCGGCGCCGACACTGGATATTCGCATCCCGGTCGGCACCCTGGTGCGCGACGACGCCGACGGCCAGATTCTGTGGGATTGCACCAGCGCCGGCGCTCGCTTCATCATCGCCGAGGGGGGCATCGGCGGCCGCGGCAACGTCCACTTCAAAAGCTCAACCAACCGCGCCCCCCGGCAAGCCGACCCCGGACGCCCAGGCACGGAACTGTGGCTGCGCCTGGAGCTCAAACTTCTCGCCGATGTCGGCCTGATCGGCATGCCCAACGCCGGCAAATCCACCCTGATCTCGGTCATCTCCGCCGCACGGCCAAAAATCGCCGACTACCCCTTCACCACCCTCACCCCCAACCTCGGGGTGGTGCGGGTCGATGACGAGGAGAGCTTCGTCGTCGCCGACATCCCCGGCCTGATCGAAGGCGCCGGCGAAGGGGCGGGATTGGGTCATATTTTTTTGCGTCACGTCGAACGCTGTGCCCTCCTGCTGCATCTCCTCGACTGCGCACCCCCGGATGGATCGGACCCGGTTGCCAACTTCCACACCATCGAGGCAGAGCTGGCCCGCTACTCGCCCCTGCTCGCCGCCAAACCCCGCCTGATCCTGCTGACCAAGCGGGAGCTTCTCGCCGCCGACGCCCTGCACAACCTGACCCGCCGACTCAAACGCCGCGGCACGGTGGCCCGGATTTCCGCCGTCACCGGCCAGGGAATACGCGCGCTGGTCGGTCTGGTGGCAAGCCAGGTGCGGACGCTGCGTGCCACCACCCCGACCACCGCCGCCGCCCTGCCCGATGCCCCCACCCGCGCCGGCCAGCATGAAGAGGATGACACAACCGCCGACGACCCGGATGCAACGGAAGTGTTGGCACGCGCGGACACTCTGGAGTAACCTGCCCGGGTCGTGGGGTGTGTTTTCTTGCCCCTTTACAGGATGCGTTCCGGTGCCGCGTGCCGGTCAGGGATCCCCTCTTCCAGGATGGAACCATGCAACCCATTGTGAGCAACTATGAGATCGTCGCCGACATCCCGGCCGGGGATGCCACCTTTATCGGTGACTCATCGGCAGAAAAATCGTTGATATTCAGCATCTTCGAGGATCAAGCACCGGAGATCCAGGTGCTCGACATCGGTTTCGGGCGCGGCACCCTGGGCGAGCTGATCAAATCCAACCCCGGCACCCGTCACTGGCAGGTTGATGGCATCGATGGCTATGCCGTCACCTGCCGCAACGTCGAGCTGTTCAAGAAGGGGTATTACCGCAACATCTGGCACGGTCAGGCGCAGGAGATGACGCAGGCGCGGATGCAGGGCTACGACGTGCTCTGTCTGCTCGATGTCATCGAACACCTCACCAGCGATGAGGCCAAGGCGTTGTTGCGACGTCTGCTCGCCTCCTTGCGCGCCGGGGCTTATTTGTTCATCAGCACGCCGTTGTGGTTTTATCCGCAGGGGCAGCAGCAGGCGGGTGATTTGGAGGCGCATCGCATCGGTGTGCCAGCTGCGTCGATGATGGCTCTGCTACCACGGATGTACACCATCAGCCGATCGTTTGTCGGCAATTTTGTTTATGATCGGCAAAGTCTTGATTACGTTGATCACTTTCATCCGGTTGCCGATCCGGCCTTTTCGCTGGAGCAGGGGGTTAATGTGGCTTTGGCGGTGGGCATGGCGGTGACCCCGGGTGTGGTACAGCGGATGCCGGAACCGGTGCGGTTGGCACGATGACGTGGCTTTTGATTATTGAAAGGGGTTGGGGGGTCCGGGGGGGAGGCTCCGCCTGC
>PEAJ01000147.1 GCA_002753495.1 Magnetococcales bacterium HA3dbin3
GATCTGGAGGGGCTGCTGGTTGACGAGGTGAGCCTGGCGACGGCGGTGGCGGGCTTGCGCGCCGGTGATGTGCTGACCATTTTTCAGGGGGTGCCAGTGCGCACCCTGCGCGAACTGGAACAGGCGACGCGCCGTTTTCAATCCCGTAACCAGGCAACCTTGACGGTCTATCGCCAGGGGGCCATCCTCTCGTATGTCGTTCAGTCGGAAAAGAACCTCGGCGTGGCCCAGGTGGAGACGGCACCGATGATCCTGCCGGGGGACATCACGCCGCACCGTTATCGCGGGGCCTGCACGCAGTGTCACGCCATCGGCACCACCGGGCACATCGTTCCCGACCCTGACGGCATCGTCTTGCCGCCCGGGCCGATCCTGGCCGGGGCGAAATCCCCGCATCGGGAGCGGGGAACGTGCGCGGTTTGCCATCCCATCATCCAACAACAGGCGGGTCGGCCATGAGCAACGGGCGTTTGCAGGGATCGTTCTGGGACGAGGTTGGTTTTTTTCTCGACGCGGGGTGGCGCTCCCTGCAACGGGCCAACCGCTCGGCCATCGCCTGGTACGAAGAGACCTTCGCCTTGGGCGGCGGCGATCGTGCCCGCTACTTTCGCGATCGTGGCATCCGCTACGCCCGCCAGGGGCGCTACGCCCAGGCGGTGGGCATACTCGCCGGAACACACGAGCAGTTGCCGGACGATCGCGAGGTGGCCTTTCACCTCGCCTTCTGCTACCTGAAACTGGACCAGCTGACCGAGGGGATGGCCCTGCTCGAAGCCTTGCACACGGCCGATCCGCTGGAGAGCCGCGTCTGCTCGATCCTGGGCATGGCCTACATCCAGGCCAGGGAGTTTGCCAAGGCGGCAACTCTCCTCACCCAGGCGGTGGCGTTGAACCCGGACAATTTCAACCTCAACTATCGCCTCGGGGTGGCACTCGACAACCTCGGCCGCTACGCGGAGGCGGTGGAGGCCTTCCAGCAGGCGCTGCGCATCCGCCCGAACGAGGCGCGCGTCTACCGCGCCATGGGGTTTGCCCTGGAGCAGATGGGGGCGCGCGAGCAGGCGGTGCAGCTCTTCAAACGCGCCACCCAGCTCGAAGAGGGTGGCCACGGCTTGGTTTGAGGAAAGAACATGCGGCGCGCGGGTCGGGGTTTGGCGGCGGTGATTCGGGCGCGGTTGGCCGAGCGCGATGGCGCGAGCGGCGCACCAACGGGGGAGGATCTCCCCGCGCTTGATCCGGCCACGGTCTGGACACGGCGGCGCCTGGAGGTGGCGGTTGCCCGCCTGGTGCGTGAAAATCCGGCCGGGCTGCTGCAGCCGCTGGCCATCGACCGCGCGTTGTCGGGTTCCCCGGAACCGGTGCTGCCTGAAGCGATGACCGATCACCCGGTCGTCTCCCCCGCCGCGCCCCCCCTTGCGGCGACAGCGGGAGAGAGACCGGCAGCGATGGTGGCGTTGCCGCCGGCGCAGGGGTCGGAGTCGGTGGTGTTCATCTCCCGCCTGATCGCGGCGGCAGCGGCGCGCAAGGCGGCGGCGGCGACGATGGCTGATGCATCGACAGACCGGGCATCGACCACGGCACCGGTTGCGCGCCTGGCACCACCACGTGCGCGTGGATCGGAGACAGCTGCCGCGTCGATCGCCGGGTCGTTGTTGGTTGACGTGCCAACCCCGGTGGCACCGCCGCCGGCAATCATGCCGACAATGCCGGAGACGATCAAAAATTTTCCGGAGATCGAGCCGACCGGGCGAGCGGAGGCGACGCAGATCGACGCCACGCCGATGGCCGATGCGGTCGGGATGATCGAAGTGGCGCCGATCGCCGATCCGCCGACGCGTGCAACGGCCGGGGGAGCGGGCGCGACGCGGATCGACGCCACGCCGATGGCCGATCCGGTTGGGATGATCGAAGTGGCGCCGATCGCCGATCCGCCGACGCGTGCAACGGCCGGGGGAGCGGGCACGCTGATGACCCTACCGGTATTCGGCACAATCGAAGGGTCGGGGTTGGTGTGGGACTCGCCGGCGTTCCGGGTGATCGACGGGTCGCTGGCAATCTTCCTGACCCCGGAATCGGCGGCCGCGCCGGTGGTGACAGAAGAACGGGTGGTCGGTGCGCGGATTTTGGAGCCAGTGCCTCCTCCCGCCATCGTGATTGAGTCGGAGCCGGGGATCGTCGAACGGAAGGGGGCGCCGATGTCGACCGGGGCCGCCGCCGAATCGGTTGTCGCTCCGGCAAAACCCCGGCCGGAGGCGACGCCTGCACAGCCCGCCGATCCGCCCCCCGTCCTGCCGGATCGTGCAACCTTTCGACGCGTATCGACCGCCTGGGAGCGGGGGGCGCTGCTCGATGCCGACCTTGCCGCGCCACCGACCTGGCGAGCCGATGCCGGGGGTCGATCCGGCCGGGGGTCGGTGACCAGCCGCCAGGGGCGGGAATTCACGCCCGGATCGGGTCCGGATGGGGTGATGCCAACCGGCGGCGGCAGTTTCGGGAGGAGGGAAGGGGAGATCACGGCCTGGGATTGGGAGTCGCTTCTTGACCCCGACCTTGCCGTTCCCGCGACCGGGAGGGGTGGCGGCGGATCCGAAAACAGGCTTGCTTCTCGCCCTCATGGTCGGGAACCGCCCCCGGGGATCGCTCCGGCCGCGGCGAATGCGCCAATGCGGGGGTTGGATGCGCCCCCCGTGCGGACGGTCCGCGTCACGGCGTCTGTTGTTGACCCCGCGCGCGAAAACAGGGCGAAAATTGAAACCTGGACCTTGCCGCCGGAGTGGGACCTCTCTGAACCAGCAGCCGTGGGGGGTCGTTCCGGGGGGGCGGCGCGGCGCACGCGCATCCACCTGTCAGGGTGGTCGTCTGCCTGCTCCGCTTGCGCGCTTGTGCTTGGGCGTCTCTCCAAAAAGGCCCTGGAGTGGTATCGGCGTTGGCGTTGGGTCGAGGAGGATTTGCGCATCGACTGAGCGGCGCGGCGACGTAAGGGTTGGAATGACGCGCCACAAACAGCCTGGAATCGGACCACGCCAAATGCGTACAGGCCTCAAGCCCCGGCGGCCTCTTTCCCGGACCTGTCCTCGCCATCATCGGGCAAGAGATTGGTCAGGATCCACTTGTAACGCGCCTGGGTGACGCGCGTCGCCTTTTCGATGGCATCGGTATCCTTGGTCAGATCCCATCCCTCCTTGCCCAGGGAGCGCAACGACATGAGCTTGCCCTTTTTCTTGACCACCGCCAGGGCGAGCATCTTTCTGGCCATGGAAACAGCGGGCAGACGCCGATAGCCGCGAATCAACTCCTCGTCGTTGTCAAGCTTGATCAACCCCAGGGCAAGAAGCTGCCCGGCCATGGAATCAGCCTTGATGTAACGGGCAGCATCGACGACGTCGCGGTTGCGGGTGGAAAAGTCGACACAGCGATGCACAAGCTGGGCAACCACCACCTCCGCCGCCTCGCACTTGTCCGGCAAATATTTTTCGAGGATGCCAATCAAGCCCGGAACCTCGATCCGCCGGCACAGGGTGGCGGCGACAAGCACCGAGGCCTTGGGGTTATCCTTGGTGGCGGTCATGCCGCGCACCAGATTCTCCGGCGTCACCCCCTTGCGGTTGATGAGACCGGTGGCGAGAATGACCGCCCCCGGCGAGAGGGGATCGATCAGCTTCATGGCGTCGAGAATCTGGTCGACCGAACCCTTGCCGATCACCTCCATGCTCCAGATCACCTCGGCCTCGTCCTGATTTTTCGGGGCGCCGGCGATGGCGCGCAGGACGTGATTGACCGTCCCCTGCTCGGCAATTCCCTGGGCGAGGATGCGCATGGCGTTGGGACTGGCCGTTGAAAATTTCAGGGCATCGACCAGGGGGTTGAGCCCTTTGAGCGAGACGATCTTTTGCACCAGTGGATCGATCAGATCCGCCTGCTTGTGTACCTTGCTCAGGGCATCGACAAGATGCATCGCCTTGGTTTCGCCGTTGTTGAGGATGGCGCCGATCAATACTCGAACCTTGGTCGGATCCTCCAGAACCACCGGCAACGCCTCAAGCATCTTGGGAATCTGGCCGGAGCGGGCCAGCTCCTCGACATCGATCTTGCTCGCCTTGCTGGCGGCGGTCGGGCGATCCATCCTTTTCTTGCCCTTGGGGGCGCCCTCCTCGTCGCTGTCGGAGGTTTCCTGGGCCGGAACGAAGCGAGAGTCCAGGTTTTCCAAGGCCTTGGATGCGCCATCCCCCAGGGTGTCCTTGAGGGTGGCGCGAATTTTGGCCAGTTGATCAGCGGAGTAGCGATCTCGTTGCGACATGGTTGCAAGGTCCTCTCGGGTGACGGGGGTTTTTCAGGGAAAAGTCCCGACCTTATGTCCAGGCGGCGAGTGTGCTACATTTTACCAGCGAGAGGCGGCTGTTTGCAGCCCTTTTCGTTTCCGGTCGCCACGCTGGGCCAGGGTCGCCCGCCGCGACGGCCACCTCAGCCAGGAAAGAGAGAGGTTTCATGACCACCGCATCCGCCAAGACACGGGTCCTTCAGGATGATCTCGATGAGGAGTGCGCGCAACGCTACCTCGGCAGCCGCTACCTGGCGGTCGATACCGAAACTCAAGGGTTGAGCCTCCAGCGTGATCGTCTCTGCCTGGTGCAAATGTGTAACGAGGAAGGGGTGGTCACCCTGGTGCAAACACGCCACTTTCAGGCCCCACGCCTGAAGGCGGTGCTTGAGGCGGAGAATGTGGAGAAAATCTTTCATTTCGCACGTTTTGACGTGGCGATGCTGCGGCGGTGGCTGGCCATCGAGGTGCGCCCGGTCTTTTGTACCAAAATTGCCTCGCGGCTCGTGCGCACCTACACCGGTGCCCATGGACTGAAGGATCTGGTCCATGAGTTTCTCGATATCCGCCTGGACAAACAGCAACAATCCTCCGATTGGGCGGCCGCCACCCTGTCGCCGCAGCAACAAGCCTATGCCGCGGCCGATGTCATTCATCTGGTCGCGATCAAGGAGCGGCTGGAGATGATGTTGCAGCGGGAAAATCGCCTGGAACTTGCCCGCGCCTGCATGGCCTTCCTGCCAACACGCGCCGCCCTCGACCTCGGCGGTTGGGAAGGGGAGGATATCTTCTCCCACTCTTGATTGAAATATCTGCTGCCCCCGCGTTGCACGACACGTTCAAGTGTCAAATATTCATGGTCATCCGCGTGGATTTTGTTCACACGGAAGGGCCTGTGAACCACCCTTTGTTATCACACGGATGATGACAAGCACTTCATGGATGATGATGACAAGCACTTCCTGGCGCAGGACCCGGGTCTGGCCATCGATCTTGATCCTGGGGTTGGCTCTCGCCGGTTGCCGCTGGTGGCCGGGGGAATCGGTCACACCCGATGCCGCGCCATCCGCCGCGGCCTCCTCTCCCCGGGCACCCGCTTTCTCCGTTCCAGACCCGAATGGCGCGCAACCGGCATCCGACCAATGGGTGGTGGCCCCCGCCCGTCTCAACGTTCGGCAACACCCGTCCCTGAACGCACCGGCGCGGCTTTTTCTCAGCAAGGGGGAGGTTGTTACCTCCGATCTCAGTCAGATCAACGATCATCACGTATGGCGCCGCATTCAGTTGGATCATGCCGACTACTGGGTCGCCGAGCGCAACATGACGGATGATGCCGTCTATCTCTATCCGCGTGCGCTTCTCGATGAACCCCCTCAGGTCGCGATTCCCGCCCATTTCCAGGGAACCATCATCCGGATCTTCAAATCCGAACGTCTCCTCCAATTATTGACCGGAACCCCCGAGGAGTGGCACCCCCTGAAGACCATGTTTATCCGTCTGGGAGCCCACCCCAGTGGTCCCAAACAAATGCGCGGCGATCAACGAACGCCGGAAGGCCTTTACTATGTGACCTATGTCAACGCGGCCAGTCGCTTCGGTCGTGACCCGGATACCGGCGGTCCGCTGGCATCTTTTGCCCTCAGCTATCCCAACAGCGGCGATGCCTGGCGGGGTTTTCGCAATGGCGTCATCGATTCCAGGGCGTACCAGCGTGTCCTTGCCCAGTTGGCGAAAAAGGAACCGCCCCCTCAGGACACCCTCCTGGGCGGCGACATCATGATCCATGGCTCCGAGGATC
>PEAJ01000148.1 GCA_002753495.1 Magnetococcales bacterium HA3dbin3
GGAACCCCTGCTCGCGGCGTTGCGCGCGCAGGGCGAGGCATTGGCCGAGCGGCAGGCGCGGACGCTGCATGAGATTCTCGACACAGTGGCGGTGCGCGGCGGCGATGGCGAGGTGGCCCTCGAACCCCTGCTCGCGGCGGTGAAGGGGGAGGGGGAGCGGCTCCTCGTGCAACAGGAGGCGTTGGTGCGGCGGGAGCTGGCCGGGTTGCGGGAGACGGAGGAGATCCCAAGCCGCCGCGCCGCCGCGCCGGCCCCAGCCGCGACCG
This sequence comes from Magnetococcales bacterium HA3dbin3, assembly GCA_002753495.1. Taxonomy (GTDB): domain Bacteria; phylum Pseudomonadota; class Magnetococcia; order Magnetococcales; family DC0425bin3; genus HA3dbin3. Next base: position 267 of record PEAJ01000148.1, read on the forward strand.
ATCCGGCGCCGTCGCGGCCAGCCGGACGCCACCAACCCTGGCGCATTCAGGGTAACGCGCTGTCGGCCCTGCTCGTCGACCTCTCCCGCTTCGTGAGCGTGTTCTTTCCACACGACGATCGACGCATCGTCACGCGCATCGACGCGGTGGTTGAGCGGTTGCAAAACGGCACACCGACCAACGACCCGGAGACAATCGACCGCATCCTGGAATTGACCGACCACCTGAGCCAATTGCCACTCGCGCAACATGAATACGAGGGTGACGATCGCATCCTGCAAGAGCTTGATCAGGGATTGATCCGGGTTGCCCAGGGGTTGCAGGGGCTCATCGCCGACGTGACGACGACATCGGCGCCGGTGGCGTCGCCGCCGCCTGCCGCTGCATCGACATCGGCGCCGGCCTCGCCCACGGCTGCGCCGACGCGGGAACCATCGCCGACAACCACGGCCCCGGTATCGACCATGCCACCAAATCTGACACAAGCAGTGGCGGAGGTTTCGGTGTCGCCGCCGCCGGCGGGAGAAGAGGCGGAACCAGCCGCGACCCGCGCGCGCGCCCCGACACGCGAAAATCCGCTGGCGGCGGAAAAGCCCTTCAGTATCACCGGGGCCTCCCTGCCGGCCCTGCTCGACGATCTCTCCCGCTTTGTCGCAACCTTCTTTGGCGCCGACGACGGCCAGATTTGCGCGACGATCGCGGCCATCACCCGGCGACTGCGCGACGGCGTGACCATCAGCGCACCGGAGATGGTCGACCTGCTGCTGCAACTGCTCGATCGTTGTGGCCAGAGGGTGACGGATCGTCCCATCGATCGTTCCATCCTGCGGGCGTTCGATCTGGGACTCATGAAGATTGCCGATATGGTGCAGACACACGTGCACGGGTTGCGCACCACTCCCCCCGCGGCGCCGACCCCGACCCCGCCCCCGGCCGTGGCAACCGACTCAAACATCAACACGCAAGAAACAAAACCCGGCACGGCAACCGAAACACCGGCCCGGACGCGACGCGTTCGCCGCCAACACGTGGCAACACGGCCGCCGCCAAACGTGGTCGGCCCGATGCCCGTGGCGACGACAGCCACCGATCCCCGGTCGCGGCAGACCCCCCCAGCCACGCCAGGCACGGTGATCCGGCCAACCCCGGCGGAGAAGACGGGGGCACTCCCCTGGCGGGAGGCGGTGATGCGCGGCACCGGGGAGATCGGCAGCGGATTGCCGCGACGAAACGCCCGCGCCGATGCATCGCCACCAGGGGATGCGGTCGGGGGGAAAACGGCGGCCGATTTCCCCTGGCAGCGGCTTTTTGCTCTCTCCCGGCCTGACCCTGCCGTGCCGCCACCGGGAGGGGGGAGCGTCGCCACCCCGGCGTCCGGCGCGCGCACGCGGCTCTCCATCTGGCCGTGGCGGGGGACCCGGGCCGATGATGACGGGCAGAGACAGGATACCCCCGCGCACGATGCGCGCATTGCCACGGTGCGCCTGCCGCGGGCGTCCGAACAGGCGGCCTTCTTCAACAGCTTCTTGACGCGATCAAAATGATGAACCGGCCCCCCTCGCGGCATCCCATGGCTTTCATGCTGTTCAACGGCGCCGTCGGCCTTCTCTCCTGGCTGCTGTTGCTGTTGTTCGGCCTGTCGCTTCTCCTGTTCATGCTGTTGCCGGGTGGTCGGGCCCCGATTCCGGTCGCCGGGGATGCGCCGGCCTTGCCGTCCCGACCCCCTTCGCAGCCGGGGGCAGGGGGGGCGGCGGCGGCGCCCCGGGCGGGGTCGGAGATGGTTGGCGCTGCATCGCGCGCGGTTGCCGGTGCATCACCGCTGACACCAAACGCGGCAACAACGGGTGGCGGCGTGACGATCGTGTCACCATCGAACGCGACCGCTCCCCGGTCGGAGCCGGCCAAGGCGACGGGGGAGGGGAAAACGTCGACACCCAATCCGCCGGCAACCGGTGAGGCGACCATCGCCTCGCCGCCGTCGCGATCGGCGCGCGATGCGGAGGGGTCCGCCGCCGGGGGCGCGGTGGCGTCGGTTCCGTCGCCGCCGACCATCGGCGCGGCGGCATCGACCCCGGTTGCATCCCCGGCCATCGTCCCGACTCCGGGTGGCGCCGTGCCGCCCGGAGTCGAGTCGGGAGGGGCCTTCGCGTCGGCGACGACGCCAGCGCCGCGCGAGCCCTTCCGCGTGTTGACGGCGAACGCGGCCGCCCCGATGACCGCTCCTGCCACTGCCGGTGATCCGGCTGCCCCCGACCCGGTCGGGTCGACGACCAACCCGGGGCCCGTCATCGCCGATCCCGCCATCCAGACCCTCTTTCCGGAGAGCCTGGAGCATGGTTTGCTGGGGCTCTCCTACTGCCCGGGGCGGGTGGGTACCGCCGCGGCTGTCACGCCCGGGGTTTTTTCCGCGCCGGGCCGCCCGATGCCTGTGGGTGCCGATGCGTCGGGAGGGATGAGCCGGGCGTTCGATCCGGGTGACCGGCAGGCCTCGGAACGTGACGTGGTGGCGCTGCGCCAGGCCCTGGCGCGGGTGTCGCGCTGTCTTCGGGAGCAGTTGCGGATCGCCGGTGTCGGTGTCGATGGCGATGACGGGATCGGCGGGGAGGTGCCATTTTTGTCGCGAACGCCCGCCCCATCCGGCGCCGCTGGTGCGATCGATGGCGTTGCCGATTTTCAGGCAACGATCCGGTTTGCCCTTGGCACCGCCGAGGTCGACGCGGCCGGGCATGCGCTCCTGGCCTCTCTCCTGCGCCATCTGCACCACCTCCCCCGGGCGCGCGTCCAGGTGTGGGGGCACAGCGATCGGCAGGGGCCGGAGGCGCTCAACCTGGCGCTCAGCCGCGAGCGGGCACAACGTGTGGCGGCGATCATCACCGCGGGCGGAATCGCGCCCGAACGGCTGGAGGTCGCGGGATATGGCGCGTCGCTTCCCGCCGACGACGGGGATTCCGAAATGGCGCTGGCCCACAATCGGCGGGTGGATGTCCGCATCCATGAAGGTCCCTGACAGACGAAGACGATTGATTCCAGTTCCAGATCAAGCGGCAACTTTGTTGGCTGCTTTGCGCGCCCCTCGCAACACCAAAACATATCTGTATTGCCCGTGGCCAATCCCCGCGCGCGCGGGTGATTTTATGTTTTAAAAAATTTTGCGCCAGCCCGAATATCTGACAACATTTTTACATTGCCAAACCAGGCAACCATGAGTCAGAGTGAAGTCGTTATCGTCCCGCGGCGAGAGACGGCAAAGGAGTTTTTCATGGCGCGCATCTTTCTCAGCCACTCCAGCAAAAACAACCCGGAAGCCATTGCCGTGCGCGACTGGTTGGTCGCGCACGGCTGGGATGACCTGTTTCTCGACCTCGATCCCGATCGTGGCCTGGTGGCGTTGGAGCGTTGGGAAGGTGCTTTGTACCGGGCGGCCGACCGTTGTGACGCCGTGTTGTTTCTGATCAGCCAGGCGTGGTTGGCTTCCGACTGGTGCCAGCGCGAGTTTCGACTCGCCCATCGGCTCGGTAAGCGCCTTGTCGGTCTGATCATCGACACGACCTCCCTGGATGCGCTGCCCGCGGAATTCAAGGCCGTATGGCAGATGGTCAACCTGGCGGGTGGCCGCAACCACGAGATGTTTCCGGTGCAATTGCCTGACGGAACCGAGGCAACCGTGACCTTCTCGCGGTCCGAGCTTACCCGACTTAAGAACGGGCTCATCAAGGCGGGCATCGATCCACGTTTTTTTGCCTGGCCGCCGGAGGATGACCCGAACCGACCACCCTACCGTGGCCTGTCGCCCCTGGAGGCGGCGGATGCCGGCATCTTTTTTGGTCGCGATGCCCCCCTGATCGATCTGCTCGCCCGGCTGCGGCACTTGCGCGAGGCGGCGGCACCGCGTTTTCTCGTGATCCTTGGGGCCTCCGGGGCTGGCAAATCCTCCTTTCTCCGTGCTGGTCTGCTGCCCCGGCTGCAACGGGATGACCGCAACTTTCTCCCCCTGCCGGTCATCCGCCCGGAGAAGGCTATCCTGACCGGCGATAAGGGCCTGCTGCGTTGTTTGGAAGGGGCCATGTCCCAACAGCAGATCTCGATCTCGCGCAAGCAGCTGCGCGACGCCGTGGCTGCTGGTAGCAGCGCCTTGTTGCCCTTGTTGCGCCAACTGGTTGATGCCGCCACGCCGCTGGTTGATGCCGCCACGCCGCTGGTTGATGCCGCCACGCCGCTGGTTGATGCCGCCACGCCGCTGGTTGATGCCGCCACGCCGCCACCGGCGACGCGTGATGATCCGGCGACCAAACCGCCGACCCTGGTGCTTGCCATCGACCAGGGCGAGGAGTTGTTTCTGGCCGAGGGCCAGGCGGAGGCCGAAACCTTTTTTGCCCTGCTCAAGGAGCTACTGCTGGCCGAGGTCGCCGACCCGAAGGCCGTCAACCTGATCGTCCTTGTCACCATACGCTCGGACTCCTACGACCCCCTGCAAACGCACAGCACCCTGGGGGGGATCAAACAGGAGACCTACAGCCTGTCGCCGATGCCGCATGGGGCCTACCAGGCCATCATCGAGGGCCCGGCCAAGCTGTTGGCGGCAACCACCGGGCGTGAATTCACGGTCGATCCGCAATTCACCGACCGCCTGCTGCACGATATTGACCGGGATGGCGGCAAGGATGCGTTGCCGTTGCTGGCCTTCACCCTGGAGCATCTTTATCTCGAGTATGGCAAGGGGGTTGGCCAGCTGCGGTTAAAAGATTACGCGGAGATGGGTGGCCTGAAAGGGGCGATCGAAGCCGCCGTGGAACGGGTGTTCAGGGGCGCCGCGGAAGACTCAGAGCTGAAGGGGTACGACCGCGAGGCCTGTGCCCAGTTGCTGCGGTGCGGGTTGATCCCGTGGTTGGCCGATGTTGATCCCGATACCCTGACCCCGCGCCGTCGCGTGGCCAAGTGGGCTGAGATTCCCCCCGACGCCAGGCCGATGATCCGGCACATGATCGAGCAGCGTCTCCTGACCAGCGACCGGGACCCGAAGAGTGATGAGGTGACCATCGAGCCGGCTCACGAGGCCCTGTTGCGCCAGTGGGGAGAGCTGGAGGCGTGGTTGCAGGCCGATCAGGCCATTCTTGTCATGCGGCAGGGGGTTCAGCGCGCCGCCAGAGAGTGGGCGGCCAACAACAGGGAGGCCGCCTGGCTTAACCACAGCGCCGCTCGGCTGGAAGATGCCGAGCGGCTCAGGCAACGCGACGATTTGGCGCGTTCCCTTGGGCCCATCGACCGGGAGTATCTGCAAGCCTGTCGTGAACAGGAGAACCAGCGGCGGGAGAGGGAGCTGGTCGAGGCACGCAAGTTGGCCGAGGCATATGCCACAGCCGTCAGTGCCCGCGGTCATGCCGAGGATTTGATCAACTACATGCTTTTTGACTTGCGGGACAAGCTGCAACCCTTAGGTCGCCTGGATTTGTTGGGCATGGTGGCGCGCAAGGCCGGGGATTATTTCCGGCAGTTTGCCGATACCAGGGATATGTCTCCCGACCGCCAACGCAACCAGGCGGTTGGCTTAAGCAACTTTGGTGATGTTCTGGTTGCCCAGGGGGATTTGGTCGCGGCGCTGGCCGCCTACCACGAATATATGGCGATTGCCCAGCGTCTGGCTGCGCTGGATCCGCAAAACGCTGGTTGGCAGCGCGACCTTGTGGTGAGCCATAACAAGATTGGTGACGTTCTGGTCGCCCAAGGGGATTTGGTCGCGGCGCTGGCCGCCTACCGCGAAGCGATGGCGACAGCCAAGCGTCTGGCCGCGCTGGATCCGCAAAACGCTGGTTGGCAGCGCGACCAGGCCGGGAGCGCGACGAGGAGGG
>PEAJ01000149.1 GCA_002753495.1 Magnetococcales bacterium HA3dbin3
AACCTGCGCGCCGGGAAAAACGTCTACGACGACACCCACTATGTCAATCTGGGTGTCAACAGCCACAATCTGTCGTCGGTGGTGGAGCTGTCGTTGCGGCAGCCCCTCTACAATCGCCATGACGCCCTTGGACACAATCAGAGCGATGCCGTCGTTCGCGCCGCCCTCGCCGACATGGAAGATGCCCGGCAGCAGGTGGCCATGAGCGTGGCCACCGTCGCCGCCAATTGGCTGGAGGCGAAGGAGGTTCTCGACCTGGGCGAAAAATACCGCAAGGTGACAAAACGCCACCGTGATGTGAACCGAACTCGTCAAAAAGCTGGCGAATCAACCGCCACCGACGTTCAAACCTCCGCCTCGCGCGCCGAACAGGCCGAAGCCGCCTACGTCCAGTCGCTCAACACCCTGGAAAAAGCGGCGATTGCCTTCCGCGAGGTGGTCGGGGCCAACCCCTCGCCGGACATGACCCTGCCTGAACTCTCCTGGCGCGAGACGGTCGACTGGGAAGAGCCGGAGAAGATGCAGGAACAACTGCAAAAGTGGATTGAAAACCGGCCAGACCTCCAGGCAGCGATGGCACGTCTGGAAGCCGCCCAGACCGCGGTCAAGATTGAACGCGCCTCGCACTACCCGACGGTCGACCTCGACTATCGCGCCAGCCGCACCTGGGATTCGGAACTTGGCGGCAGCTCAGGCGTGTCGATCAAGGATACCGTCGATGCGCAAACCCTGCTCGTGAGCCTCAACGTCCCCCTGTTCAGCGGCGGCGAAACCAGCGCTCGCGTGCGCGAGGCGCGCAGCCGCAAGGAAAATACCCTCGCCAACTTGCAAGCCCTGCGCAACCAGGCAATGCGCGATGTCAACCAGGCGCGGATGGATATCAAGAACCAGCAGGTGGCGATCATCTGGCTGACCAAGGCGCTGCAATCGAGCGAGAGGGCCCTGGCCGGCATGGAAGAGGAGTTTCAGGCCGGTACCCGCACCCTGCTTGAACTGCTCGATGTGCAGTACGAGGTGCTCACCCTCAATACCAACCTGGTGCGCAATCGCTTCCAGGAGCAGCTTGCGCGCGTGCGTCTGTGGCAGGCGCTCGGGGTGCCGCTGCGGCCGGAGTCACCGACATCGTTTGTGGCGTTGCTTGAGTCGGCCAGGCTGAAAGAGCAGGACAGCCGCGGCAACAAGCCGGTGGTGCTTGCATCGATGGATCTGCCGACGCGGGCGGGCAAGACCCTCCTGCAGGCAATCGGTTTGGCGGCGCCAGAAGGGGCGACCACCACCGATACGCCGGCCAGACCGGCAAAAGATAGGCAAGACGCCACTCCGGATGCCAGGCCCCTCACCAGCAATACGCCGGGGCCATCGCCGGGACAACCGGCCGCCGCCCCGAGCACCGCGCCTGGCGCCGATGATACCCCGGCAGCAATCCCAGGAAAGGCAGGCGTGAAGGCGACGGGCACGGAAGAGACCGGCCGTGCCTCCGCGCGCGGCCAGGCAAAGGGGTCAGCGGCCACCACCCCCGGAAAGGGATCCGGTACGGAAACACCCACGGGTGGCGGGAGCGACCTGACGGAGAGTCTCCTCCTGGATACGGTGAATCAACTCACCGCAAACCTCCGGAAGATTCAGGCCGCGGGTAGCCGCGAACAACCCCTTGAGCGCCCGGAAGGCGCCAAGACGGTGACGGCCACGAACGGCACGGCGACCACAACGACGGAAGCCAAGTCGACAACAACCGACCCCACCTCCTCCCTGACGCGGCCGACGACATCCGGCGCTCCCGGCCAGGTTGCCGCCGCGGTCACCGGCAGTCAGATGGAAGGGTCGGACCCGGCCACCGGTCTCGATACCCTGCTTGAGGTCTACACGACGGCCATCCTCACCGAGAAGCCCATCCCCGAGCGGATGCATCGCCAGGTGGCGGGCATTCTGCGGCAATACCTGCCGGCGATGGCCGCCGCTGATGTCGATCCCAAAAGCATCGAAAACACGGCAATCGCCGCGCCGCTGCCGCAGGCCAATCCAGCCAAGGGTGACTATGCAGCAAGTCGGCCGCTGCTGCGCGGCGGGCCCTATCTTGTTCATCTTGGGGCATTTCGCAACGAACGCGAATGCCAACGCCTCGCCGCCGACCTCGCCGCCGACAACATCCCAAGCTGGATGGATGCCGTGCGCACCCCGGATGGCAACAAGATCGTCCGCCTGCTCGTCGGTCCCTTCGCCTCCTATTATGATGTTCTACAGGTGACCAAGGCCCTGTCAGCACAGAGCGGCCTGGTGGTTGGATGGGTAAAAAATCCCAACTGGCGGGAGTGGCAAAAGCCATAATCGGCGATGGAAACCACGGAGCGGGCGGAAGGGGAAAAGGACGGAAGGCTCTCCCTGGCCGATGCGGCACGGTTGATTGGCCATGTCACGCCCAGGTATCGCGTCGTTCGCGCGTTGGGTCGGGGTGCCTACGGCCAGGTATTTCTCGCCGAGGATGACCTGAAACAGGTCGCTGTGAAGATCCTCCCCCTGGCCCTGCGCGTGCGTGGCGCGCAAGGGGTGACACTCGACGACCGCGAGGAGTCCACCCGCGACTGGATCCAGCTCCGCACCGCCTGGGAACGCCTGCATCACGCCGCCCTGGTGCGCGTGCATGACTACTTCCAGGTCCATGAGGATAACCCCGACGCCCTGGTCGCCGTCCACGGTCTGATCGTCATGGATTATTGGCCCTTGAGCTTGCGGGAGTGCGTTCGGCGGTTGCGCAAGGAGCAGGCCGACACCCCGGCGCGCAAACGGGCATTGTTGGTCAATCTGGCGGAGACACTCAGCCGGTTGCGGCATGACACCGGCCTGCTGGTGACCGATCTGAAGCCGGACAACATCGTCCTGCGCGACCATCGGCGCGGACCCTTGACGCTCGCCCTGATCGATATCGGCAGTCTGGTCCACGCCGGCGCGACCGACATCTCCCGCGTCGATCGCGCCGATGGCTATCTGGCCCCCGAACTGGCCGACAAAAAATCAACGCTCATCGACGAGGCCGCCCTGATCTACAGTTTCGGTCTGATCGGTTATCTCATCCTGGAGGGGGAACATCCGTTCGCCGAGGAGCAGCTGCCGACACCGTATGCGCATGCCTTGCGGCAGCGTGGGGGCTTCGGCCGGTCGCCCACGCCACGCCAAAACCTGCCCGGCTGTGTCGCCATTCTGGAGCGTTGCCTGCGGGAGGAGCCGCGCGCGCGTTTTCCATCGTTTGCCGCCCTGGCGCGCGCATTGCGGCGCGAGCGTGCCGCCGCCGCGCGTCGGCAGCGGGCGGCGCACCTCTCCTTGATCACGGCAACGCTGCCGACAGACGTTGACTCCCCTGCCCCGGGAAGCATCTGGCACGAGCCGGTAGCCGGCGTCGAGTTTGTCTGGATTCCCCCCGGCGACGGCCTGATTGGCCAGAGCGACGCCGAACGCGCGGAACTGCTGGCCATGTTCGGCACGGAGCGCTACCGCGACTGGTTCGCCTCGGAGCAACCACGACATCGGGTGGTGTTGGATGGTTTCTGGCTGGGCCGCGTACCGATCACGCGCGGGCAGTGGGAGCGTTTCGTCGAGGAGTCTCTTTACCTGACCGACGCCGAAAAAAGCGGCTTTGCCACCGGCATGGGGCGAAAAGGGTGGGGGCGACAGGCGGGCGTTGACTGGCGGCAACCTGGTTTTGCGCAAGATCCGACGCATCCGGTGGTGTGCATCAGCTGGTATGACGCGCTGGCGTTTGCCGCCTGGCTTGGGCAGGGTTCGCACGTGACCTACACCCTGCCGACCGAGGCGCAGTGGGAGTATGCCTGCCGCGCCGGAAGCGATACCCCATTCCACTTTGGCCCCACCCTTGATGCCAGCCTGTGCAATTACGATGGCGGCGGGGTTTACGCTGGCAGCAAAAAGGGGGAAAATCGGCGCGCGACGACCGCAGCAGGTCAATTCCCGGCCAATGCCTTCGGTTTGCATGACATGCATGGCAACGTCTGGGAGTGGTGCGCCGACTGCCATGACAGTACGATGTACGACCAACCGGCGGCCAGCACAAAAAATCCCCAGTGCCGCGAGCGCACACCGTATCGGGTACGTCGCGGCGGCGCCTGGAGCTTCGAGCCGGTCTTTTTGCGTTCCGCCTATCGCGGCCGCGGCTATCCCGAGCAGGCTTCCACCGATGGCGGCTTGCGTCTGGTTGCCACCTTTGTCCATGGAGGGCACTCAAGATGAAGCTGTTCGCGGAGACCCCCGACCCGTACCAGATCCGCCCGCTGGAGACAATCGGCGACGTGCGCGACACGGGTGGCGACCGGCTGGTGCGCAACACCTGGCGGATTGTTCTCGTGGCCCTGCTGCCGCTGCTGCTCTGGTCGGTCGTCGCCGACCTGAAGGATGTTTCGCACGTCCAGGGTCAGGTGATGCCGAGCGGCTCGGTACACGTGGTGCAACACCTGGAGGGGGGCGTGGTCGCCGAACTTCTCGTCCACGAAAATCAGCTGGTCGAAAAGGGCACCATCATGTTTCGCCTCGACCACAACCAAAGCCGACCGGAACAGGAACAGACCGAGCTGCGCATCGCCTCCCTGCAGACCAACGCCATCCGCCTGCGCGCGTTCGAGGCAGGAAAAGAACCGGATTTTTCAGAGATCTCCCCACGTTTTTCCAACATCGTCGAGGCCCAACGCAGAAATTTTCAGCACCAGACACAAGCCCTGACCGGCAATCTGGCCGTGCTCGATGCCCAAATCGCCCAGCGTCGTCTCGATCTGAAACAGGCCCGGGATGCGCTTGACATCGCCAAACAGCAAAGGCAGGTCACCGCCGACATGCTGAAAATCCGCCAGGATCTGGTTGAAAAGAAAGCCATTTCGCGGGTGATCTACCTGGAGACCAAGCGTGCCAACCTGACGGCGGAGGGGGAGGTTGATCGTCTACAGAAACAAATCAACAACTTGCAGGGTGCGTTGACCGAAACCGTGCAACGACACGACAAACTTGTCACCGACACCCGCCGCGAGGCCGGCAACGAGTTGACCACGGTGATGAACGAACTGGCACAGTTGCGTGACTCCCTTGCCCGCATCACCGATCAGGTGGTGCGCCTTGAGGTGCGCAGCCCGGTGCGCGGCATCGTGCAGGAGTTGAAGGCGCAGACCGTGGGTGCCGTCGTTCAGCCCGGCGAGATCCTGGCACAGGTCGTCCCGGTCAACGACCACCTGCAAATCGAGGTGCGCATTCCACCGCAGGAGGTGGGACGGATCGCCAAGGGGCAGGAGGTGATGGTCAAGTTGAGCAGCTATGAGTTTTCCCGTTTTGGGACCATCGCCGGGCGGCTTCAAGACATCTCTCCCAGCACCCTCACCCAGGAGGGAGGACAGCCCTACTTCAAGGGGGTGGTCACCCTGGCCAGGGATTATGTCGGCGACATCCCCGGGGTCAATCGCATTCTACCCGGCATGCTGGCGCAAGTTGATATCACCCTCGGCAGTCGTTCGGTGCTCGCCACCCTTCTGCACCCGGTGAGCAAAGCGGTTCAGGAGGCGTTCAAGGAGCGATAGATTTGGGAACGTCAATCCTTGGCAGATTGACTCTGTCAGGCGCGGCTCTGCTGACATGTTGGGCATGGCCGGCCGTGGCCGCGGAGATGGAGCTTCTGGGGCTGGAGCCGCCTCTCCCCCTGGACATGCTCGCGGCGGCGGAGAGGGCTGTTCCCCGGGCAGCGGCCAACCCCGGCGGGAGTGCCGTGGCATCCCCCGAGGTGCAGCCCGCCGCGACCCCGAACGAAGGCCGCCACAACATCAGGGAGCCGGCAACCCAGCCGAGGGAGGGGGACCGCGGGGGATCATCGGCTCGAATCGGGGCTGCATCGCCGCCGGACGCGGCGGATACGCTGCACTCCCCTCCGCCCACCCCCGCCTGGACCGTGCCAACGCCAATGCCACGGCACGGGGTGTTTCTGTCGCCCGACGCGGCACCGGTGAAGTCGGAGACGACAGCGACAACGGCCACACCCCCATCGCCAGCCGATGCGTCAGGGGTGGCACCACCCCCACCCCCCGCCGCCGCCGGGGCCGTACCCCC
>PEAJ01000150.1 GCA_002753495.1 Magnetococcales bacterium HA3dbin3
GCATGTTTCTGGATCTACCGAGAGGCAGCTCATGTTTTGTCCCAGGTATGACGATCGGGCATTGAAACCCCAACCAGAAAGGGATGATGCGTCGCCGCGGCCGGGCGTGGGGAGTCGGATGCATCGGCGTTGGTCGTGGATGATGGTTGGAAACGTCTCCGTGACTCACCACAAGCCAGGTTGGGCAGCGATCATTCTGGTGCTGCTCCTCGTGTTCATGTCCGCGCCGTTGGCGGCCCGTGGAGAAGACCGGAAGGTGGTGACCGCAGTCGTCTTGCGCGATCTGCCGCCCCTGTTTCGTTCCGACGGAGACAAAAAACCGACCGGATTCGCCGTCGCAATTCTCGACGAAATTGCCGCTCGCCTCAATTGGACGTTGCACTACCACCTGGTGGACAGTTGGGGAGAGGCGGCGGCTGCCATCCGCGATGGCAGGGCGGATCTTTTACCGGGCGCGGCAAGCACCCTGGATTGGGAACGGGAGTTTTTGTTCACCGAACCGATCGTCACCATGCCGGTCTCATGCTTCGTGCGCAGCGATCAGGTTCGGATCGACCGCTGCGACCATCCAGCCAGGTACTCGGTGGCGGTTTTGCAGTCCGGGGCGGCACATCGCATACTCGCAACCCAGCGCGGCAGCAGGCTGTTGCCCGTCGCCACATTGGAAGCGGCCATCGGCGCGGTACTCGGCGGCGAAGTCAACATGCTGATCGCCCCCGAAGCCAGTGTGCTTGGGACCATGGCGCGACTGGATAAACGCGATGCGCTCAAGATCGTCGGTCGGCCATGGATGGAAGCCAGGCGCGCCATCATGCTCTCCCGTGGCCAGGCCGAAACCAAAGCGGCCCTGGATGATGCGATCCTGGAGTTCCTGCGCACCCCGCGCTATCGACAGCTGTTGCAACACCACTACCCCGCTTCTCGACACGCCACCATCGCGTGGCATGCGGTCGCTTTGACCCTGGCCGGTGCAGCGGCACTTGGAGTGTTGCTGGCCTTCTTTTACAACAAGCTGCGCTTGCCTGCCTCCATGCTCCAGATTAAGTCGAGATTTTTTTACCATCGGATCACGCCGTGGTTCTTCCTGATCTTGACTTTAAGCGCCACGCTGGTGATGTGGCGTATCACCCACCAATCCGGGGAAAAACGGGCGCAGGAGCGCATCGCATACCGCGCGGAGGAGGAACGACAGGCCATCGACAGGCGCATGCTGGAATATGAGCAGGTGCTGCGCGGTTACGCGGCACTCTTCGATGCCTCGCACCAGGTCGACCGCGCAATGTGGCGGACCTACACCGAACATCTGCGCATCGAAACCTATTGGCCCGGCATCCAAGGGATCGGCTTTTCACTCGTGTTCACCCCGGATGAAAAAGAGGCACATGTGCGGCACATCCGTTCCGAGGGGTTTCCAGGATACGTTGTGCATCCGGAAGGGGCGCGGGAGCAATACAGCTCGGTCATCTACCTGGAACCCTTCAAGGGGAGCAACCTGCACGCCTTCGGCTACGACATGTTGACCGAATCGGTGCGCCGCGCCGCCCTGGAACAGGCACGCGATAGCGGCGAAGCAGCGGTTTCGGGCAAGGTCAAGCTGATCCAGGAGACCACAGCCGACGCACAACCCGGATTTCTGATGTTCGTCCCGGTCTACCGCCCCGGCCTGCCGACCTCGACCGTGCCAGAACGTCGCCAGGCGCTCCTGGGCTTCGTCTACAGCCCTTTTCGCGTGAAAGATCTGATGCTTGGTATTCTGGGACACGGGATCCCCGACCTGGACTTCGATCTGTTCGATGGTAACGATCCGACACCGGATCACCTTCTGTACAGCTCTTTGAGCCTTTCGGAACGGGCTCTTCGTGAGCACGTGTCTCGTTACAAGGTCGACCACACCATCAATCTGCCAGGACGCATCTGGACCGTCCGTTTTGCCGGTGGTCCCGCGTTCGAGGAGGAGATGTCCAACCAGCAGCCGATGCTGGTACCGATCACCGGTCTGCTGATGAGCATCTTGCTGTTTGGCATCTTGCGTGCCCTGGCCAAACGCCAGGAGGACATCGAACGCGAGGCCGGCCGCATCAGGCTGGAGCTGCACCAGACCGAGGCGCGCTACCAACGCATGGTTGACAACATCAAGGAGGTCATTTTCCAGACCGATGCCGCTGGAACCTGGCAATTTCTCAATCCGGCCTGGGAGGAGATCAGCGGATATACGATCGTCGATTCGCTGGGTCGCAACTTCATCCACTACGTTCACCCCGACGATCAGGCACGGGCGATGGTCAGGTTTCTCGCCTTGATGCGCGGCGAGCTGCCCTGGTTCCGCGAGGAGCTGTGTGGTCTGCACCGCTCGGGCGCGTTGGTCTGGGTAGAGGTGTTTTCCAGCCCGCAAATCGAGGAAAACGGGAAGATCATCGGTACGTTCGGCACGTTGCGCGACATCTCCTCGCGCCGCAAGGCCGACCTGGCGACGCGGATGGCCAGAGAGGCCGCCGAATTGGCGAGCCAGGCCAAAAGCAACTTCCTTGCCACCATGAGCCACGAAATTCGCACCCCGATGAACGCCATCCTGGGCATGGCCGATCTGCTCTGGGAGTCGGAGCTGAACCCGGAGCAACGCCGTTTTGTGCAGGTGTTCCGTTCCGCGGGTGAAAATCTACTCAACATCATCAACGATATTCTTGATTTTTCCAAGATCGAGGCCGGACAGCTGACCCTGGAACGGATCCTTTTCGATCCAGCCGAGGAGATCAACGTTGTCTGCGACATTTTGACGCCACAGGCCAAGGGTAAGGGATTGGCCCTGGTGCGACAAATCAATCCCGGAATACCCCGATCGGTCGAGGGAGACCCCACCCGTCTGCGGCAAATTCTTCTCAACCTTCTTGGTAACGCCATCAAATTCACTCACCGCGGGACTATTCGCCTCGCCGCCGAACGTGTGGATCCCACCACGGAAGCCGGTCTGGTACCCATTGTCTTTCGGGTTGAGGATACCGGTGTTGGCATTTCCGGGGAAAGGTTGGGAACGATCTTCGACAGTTTTACCCAGGCGGACGCCTCAATCACGCGACGCTACGGTGGCACCGGATTGGGGCTGGCCATCGTGAAAAAACTGGTCGAGAAAATGAATGGCCGGGTCCATGTTGAAAGCCAACCAGGCAACGGGACGCGCTTTGCCATCACCATCCCCTTCGCGGTCGGGCCACGGGCGGAAGATCCACGGGCGCCAGACCTGCGCGGCAAACGCCTGCTGGTGGTCAGCGATATCCAGGCCGACCAGGAGATGCTGCGAAACCACCTGGATGCCATGGGCGGAAGGGTCGAGGAGGCAACCAACCTTGCCACGGCAAGACAAAAATTGCACAGCGCCCAATCGGTGGGAGCACCCTTTGATCTGGTCTTGCTCGATGAACACATGCTCGAACGAAAAGACGATCAACCGTGTGTAACTCCGTGGGGGCTCCCAGGCATTGAATTGCCCACTCTGCTCATTGTTGCCGAACATCGGCAACGCCATCCCGGGCAGTGCGACCAACCTGACCAGAAATGCTGCCTGGTCAAACCGATAAATCGATCCGATCTTCATCAAGCCATCCATCAAATATTCCGACCGACGATAAACCAAAATAACACGCCGAACGATTCCGGCACGACAGGCACTGGAGCAGATAATTCAAAACAAATTCTGTTGGTTGACGACTCCGAGGACAATCGTCTTCTCATCAAAATTTATCTTGCAAACACCTCCTATCGGTTACAGTGCGCGGAAAGCGGTATGGTCGGCCTCGACATGCTGAAGAAAACACGATTCGATCTGGTGCTTATGGATGTGCAAATGCCGGATATGGATGGCTACACCGCAACCAAGGCCTGGCGTCAATTCGAGGAAAATGAGGGCTTGCCCCGATTGCCCGTTATCGCCTTGACCGCCAATGCGCTCCGTGAAGATGTGATTTCAAGCCTGCAAGCCGGATGCGACGCCCATGTCGTCAAGCCGATCAAAAAACGGACCCTCCTGGACGTGATCCAGAGATACCTCCACGAACCCCACGCCATGGCCGCAATTTCTGGATCACTGGACGGCCACGAAGTCGGATAGAACGCCGTTCCGACCCGACGCATCGGAAAAGAGCCCATCCCATAAAATCGCCTGGTGCAGCCGACAAACAAAAAGATTGCGACCAGGATTTAATGTGGAAGGAGTGTCAGCCTTCGAACCACGCACCCGCATATGGGGCAAAAACATGAATGATCTCTTGAAAATCGCCACTTTTTCCTTGGCAAAACGGCTTGTTGACATGGATGCCTCCAGGCGCGCGTTGTCTGTTTACCTTGTCGTCATGCTCGCCCTTGCATCCATGCTCCCTGCCCATGCGGAAAGGAACACCCATCGGTTTGGGGTGCTCTCCCAGCGCAGCGCGGTGCTGACCGCCGAACATTGGAACCCCATCCTCTCCTGGATCTCGAAACAGGCTGGCGTGGCATTGGAGCTTCACGTTGCCCGCTCCGCCCCGGAGTCAAACCAGGCCATTGCCGCCGGGGAGTATGATTTCGTCTACTCCAACACCATTTTTCGACCGACCGTCGCCGCCCAGGGTTATCAGGTGATTTTGCGTCCCCGGTCCGCGGCCATCAGCAGCCAGATCGTGACCTTGGAAAATTCCCCGATTCAAACATTGCGGGATCTGGCCGGAAGGGAGGTCGGTTTTCCCTCCCGACTGGCCTTTGTCGGCTACGCCGTGCCCATGGACCACCTACTGCGGGAAGAAATCGCCGTGCAACCCGTGTTCGGGGGCAACCAGGAGGGGATCATGGGTCAGCTACAGGCAGGAAGGGTCATCGCCGCCGCGGTCAACAGCCAGGTGATGCGCCATTTTGCCAATCGGGAGAAGCTGGCTTACCGGGTGCTGTGGGAATCCCAACCCTTCCACAACCTGCCCATTGCCGCACATCCCCGGGTGCCGCTATCCGAGGCGCGCGCCGTGCAACGCGCCTTCGCCAGGATGCCCGGCGATCCGGAGGGGGCCCGCGTGCTGGAGACAGCGGCCAAGGTCATCGATCAGCAACCACCCCACGGCTTCGTCCCGGCCACCCAACAGGATTATGAGAACTACCTGGCGTTTTACCGCACCTGCCTGGTCAAAGAAGTCGAGTAACAACCATGTCCCTCATCCCCCTCCCCTTCTGGGACCGGCTCACTTTCGTCGGGCGCCTGCTGATCACGGCCAGCCTGGCCTTGATGGTGGCGGGCGTGATGATGCTCTATGCCTCCGCCCTTCGCGACGCGGAGGAGACACGCCGCTCCATGCAAGAGGAGCTGGCCTGGCAGTTGTCCAACCTGCCACAACTCATGAGCGAGCATGTGGTGATCGGCGACTATGCCACCCTTCAGCAAATGTTGCAGCGCATGGTCCGGCGTGACACCCTGTCCCGGCTGCGTTTCAAGGACCAAAAAGGGGCAACACTGGAGAGCGTATCGCCCCCACTCCCCCTCCGGGCGCCACCGTGGTTTCACGACTGGTTGGGGTTGGTCGACCTCACGGCCTCTGTTCCCCTGGAGGTGGGGGGACGCCACTACGGCGAACTTCAGGTCATCATGACCTCCCAGTCGACCAGCAATCGTGTCTGGGACCACCTGTTGCGGCACCTTTCTGTCCTGACCCTGGCCATCAGCCTCGATTTTCTCGGCATCTGGCTGGTGCTGCGCACCGGTTTGCAGCCCCTGCGGGAACTTGGCCAGGGCAGCCGGAGTATCGGCCATGGTGACCTCTCGGTGCGCCTGCCTGAGCGTGGCAGCCCGGAAATGCGTACCGTCATCCGCGCCTTCAATCACATGGCCAACCAGCTGGAAAAGCGGGATGCCGGTTTTCGTACCCTGACCCGGGCCATCGAACAGAGCCCGGTTTCGGTGATGATCAGCGATGCCGAGGGTCGGTTGGAGTACGTCAATCCACGTTTTTTGCAGGTTTCGGGCTACTCTCAACAGGAGTCGTTGGGGCACAATCCCCGGTTTTTGCAGTCTGGACACACCCCCCCCGATATCCACCGGGAGATGTGGCGCACCCTGCTTGCCGGTGG
>PEAJ01000151.1 GCA_002753495.1 Magnetococcales bacterium HA3dbin3
TGGCGGCGCTGCCCCAGAGGAATCGGGCCATGTTGTCGGGATTGAGGTCGTGGATGACAAACGCCACCTCGGCGCCGACGATGCGACTGCTCATGGCGGCGATACCACCGGAGGGGTTGTCGTAATCCTGCAAGGTGTCGGTCTTTTCCTGGATGAGAATCTTGAGGCTCTGGACGTTGGCCAGGCGGACGAGTGGCGCGGCCGGCGCGGCGTAATTGCGCACCCAGAGCCGGCCGTTACCGCGCCAGAACAGAGGGGAGGGTGAGGTGGTCATGACAAAAGCCCTTTCGATGGCATCGCCGGTTCAAGACGCCCGGATGGAAAGGCGTGGCCGACGGGTGTATGTATGTGTGAGCGGATCCAGGTTATTCAGCCGGGACTGAAATCGTCGCCGACGCGGGTGAGGTCGACGGTGAATTCAAGCGGAAAGAGGGCACGACCGCTGTTGTTGAGGAGTTGCGGTTTGGCGCCGGCGAAGCGCAAGGGTCCGGCGCCGGGCAGGGGAATCCAGTTGTGGAGGAGGGTGATCAGGGTATCGAGCACCGGCCCGGCGATGGCACGATGCGCGCTGCCGTCGCGCAGATCACGAACACTGCCGATGGCGACGCACACCTCCCAGTTTTGTCGAAAAAGGACCGCACTCTCAGCGGTTTCGTGAGTTTGTCCGCCGCGGTTGATGACCAGGATGGTGCGCGTGGGCAGCTCCTGGAGCAGCGCCTGCTGGGTATCGATCGCGCCCTGGATGTGCCACTCCGGGAGTCTGTTTTCCAGACAGGCGACGATGGCGGGTTCGATGGCGAAGAGATCAACCATGATGGAGACTCCTGCGCGGGTTGTGCGGGGGCCCGAAGCGGGCGGGCGTGGTGGTCGGATGGCCGGTTTGTCCGATGGGACTGGGCATTGGGCGGAAGGCTTGCCGTGACAAGAGGGCATGCATCGTCCGGGGTGGCGTGCCGCGCCATGCCCGTGTGTCGGCGATGTCAGAAGTGGCGCATGATGCGATCCGAAAAGGCCTGGCGCGGATGGTGATAGGCAACTTCGAGCCGATTGGGTTGCACGGTGGTTTCCTGAAGGGTGAGGGCGATTTTGCCGGCGGCGATCCCTTCGAGGTAGCGGATGGCGTCGTTGTAGAGGCGCTGCACCGCCTCGGGGATGACCTCCTGGAAGAGGGTGTAGTAGGCGATGGTGCAGGCGGCATTCATCAGCGAGGCCGGCAGGGTGGCCAGGGGGAGGGCGTAGCGGGCGCCGACATGGGCGTCGATGATCGAGGTTGCGGTGGCGAGCGCCTGATCGATCACCGGCGGGTCGGGTTGGCCGTCGCCGTCGCGGTCGGCGCGTTCGACGATCGCGTTCTGGCCGAAACGGTTGATGAGCTCTTGCAGGGTGCAGTAGGCGGACATGGCAACTCCTATAATGCGACGTGGCCGCGGGATTGATTCCAATTTGCATTCATGGCGATAACTTTGTTGGCTTCGTCGCCTTCTCCTCGCCGCCCCGTTCTCGCGTCGCATGCAGATTGGCATGACGGCGGCCGGGTGGTGGAGGGTCCGCCGCCGCCGCGTGTGTGGGCGAAGGATGTTTTTCGACCCCGTTTGTGGTTGTGCCTGGCACCCGGCTGGCGTCGGCGCGGTGCCGATTGATGACCATAAGGATTCATCAAACAACACCGGAACACGGAACGCAACAGATCATGACCGCGAACCGGTGTTGTTTGAGAGTCGTGGTGGTTTTGGGTGGGGTTATTGCACCTTGGCGTGCAGCACCGAGGTGGGGCGGCGCAGGATCGGCAGCACGCGTGCCTCGATCTTGATCCAGCGCGCGGAAGGGTCTTCCTCCTTCCAGGATTTGGCGTAGAAAACCTGGGGTTGGAACTTGCCTTCGGTATCGACGATGATGTTGCCGATGCCCTGCTGCGCATCCTCGTCGACGATCGGCGCGGCCATGCAGTCGACGGTATCGTTGCCGAGGCCGACGAGGATGATCTCGTCGGGGTCGATGTAGTGGCGGCGCACCTTGTTGCTGTCGAGGAAGCTGCCGCCATGGCGCAGCATGGTGACGCCGGCGAGCTGCGGGATGTCGCCGGAGACGGCCATCTGCGTGCCGGCGGTGTACTTGAACTTGTCCTGGACGCTCGGGTTTTTCAGCAGGGCGTTCATGACGCGGAAGCCGCAGTAGCAGCGCCACTCGTTGATGACGCCGGCGGTGTCTTCCTGGACGGTCTGTTTCCAGCTTTCCAGGTTGCCGATGGGGTCGCTGTCGGCGTCGCTCCACTTGTCGGTGCTGGTGAGCGTCAGGTTGTGGGTGTCGGGGACGTTGAAGTCGATGAGGGTGGTGGTGCCGTCAACGTCGAGGATCTTGCCGCGCAGGGCGCCGCAGGACCAGTATTCGAGGGTGCGGAAGACATCGTTGGTCATGTCGCGCAGCTCGTAGTTGATCCGGTCCATCATCATCATCGTCGCGATGCTGCCGTAGGAGCGGACGCGCAGGAGGTCGGCGGTGAGGATCTGCCGTTTCTCGGCGACGCGCGGGGCGGTCATGGTGATGGCGCGACGGCCGGTTTTGTCGTTGACCGTGGCCGGTGCATGGTTGCGGATGTTGGGCAGAATCCCCTCGGAGCCGGTGAGGACGTCGAAGAGCAGGGTTTCGGAGTCGGCGGTGTGCAGGCGGGGTGCGAACAGGTCGGAGTAGACCAGGGATTCGGCCGGTTTGAAGGCGTTGACCGCCGTGGTCAGCGCGACGGGTTTGAACAGGTCGGTTTCGAGAACGATGTCAGTCAAGGGAGATCTCCTGTGTGGATTGGGTGAGGGAGGTGGGGGGTCACTGGGTGACGATGCCGCAGTCGCGCAGCTGGAAGAGGGCGATGGCTTTCTGGTTGGTGGTGGCGCCGTTCGGCCAGAGCAGGTGATCGACGCGGTAGGCGCCGTCGACGAAGGCGAGGCTTGGGGTATCGGCGCTGGTGGCGTCGGTGTCGTCGGCGAGGATGGCGCGGGCGATCTGGGTGCCGTCGGTGCCGGAGAAGTTGATGGTGGTGTACTTGCCGCTGCCGGCGATGACCGGGATGGTGAAGGTGTCGCCGACGGCAAAGTCGGTGGCGCCGTGGTTCAGGGTGAAGTTGATGCGCGGGCTGGTGTAGGCGACATCGACGGTTGCGTTGGGGAGGGTTTCGCCGTTCGGGGTGGTGACGGAGAAGGTGCCGCCGTGGGTGGCGGTGGCCGTGCAGCGCAAGGTGTAGCTGCCGAACTGGGAGGCGCTGCCCAGGGTGACGGCGGTGAGGGTGCCGTTGCCGGTGTTGGTGCCGATGGTGGTGGTGCCGAGGGCGAGGCGTTGTTGACCGAGGATGGTCCCCCGGGTCAGGTTGCCGGCGCCGCTTGCAAGGGTGATGTTGATGATGAGGGCGTCATCGATGATCAACTCTTGTTGGCTGCTGTCGGTGTAGGTGGTGGTGCCGAGGATACCGCTCATGATTTGTTCTCCTGGTTGAATGACCGATTGCGAATGTCGGCGATCTGGCGGCCGATTTCGACTTCACGCGCGAGGCTGGAGGGGATGGTTCCGCGGCTCGGGGCTGCAAGTTCCGAGAAGTTGACGCGCGGGGCGAGGGTGGACAGGTGGTTGCGGACAAATTCGGAGGTTGGTTTCGAGGCTTTGGTCTCACCTTCCACAAATTCGAGTTGGCATTCGAAGGTGTCGAGCTGGACGAGGGTTTGGGTCCAGAAATCCTTTTCCGCGGGCGTGATGCGGCCTTGTTTGATCAGCTCCTCGCAGAAGAAGGCCATTTTTTCGTGGCGGTTGGCGTTGGCTTCCGCGATGAAGTTTTTCTCCCTGGTTTGCCAGACTTCCTCTCTTTTGCGCCATTCGGCTTCGCGGGCCGACCATGCCTGTTCAAAGTCTTGTCGTGTCATGTGTTGGGATTGTTCGGGTGATTCTTCGATTTTTGGTTCGGGGTTGGAGTCGGTCATTGAGTATTTCTCCTGAGGGTTGGGTGTGGCACAACGGTCAAGTTGAGGATCGGGTGTGGCACAACGGTCAAGTTGAGGATCGGGTGTGGCACAACGATCAAGTTGAGGATCGGGTGTTTCGCAATGGTCAAGATGAGGATGAGGTATTCCGCAATGGTCAAGATGAGGATGAGGTATTTCGCAATGGTCAAGCTGAAGATGGGGTATTTTGCAATCGTCGAGTTCGACGGTCACCGCTTGATCGAGGCGATCGGCGAAGACGGCATCGCGCAGGCCTTTGACGGCTGGCGGGTGCGCCCCGAGAAAACCGACGTGGCGCAGGTAATATTGACCAGGCCGGGGGTTATGATGGGCATGTGGGGGGTAAAGTGCAATGGAAATTTTTTTGTAACGGCCGGCTCTGACGAGTTCGACGAAATTGGGTTCCAATTGTTTGGGGATGGCTTGCAGGCAGCCGTTGTCCGCGATCTGGAGTTTTTCTATCCAGCCGTAGGCGGGGGCGTCTTGTTTTGGGTGGCCGATGACGATGGGGGATTCGTGGACGGCCGGGCTGTAGGCGTCGGCGATGGCTTTCAGGTCTTCGGCGGTGAAGTCGGTTGTTTGGCCTTGTTCGCTGGTGTGGCGGCCTGGGCGGAAGATGTCGATGGGGGTGGTCATGGCGGCTCCGGGCTGGAGTTGTTTTTTTGGGGAGGGGGCTTTGCTGCCCCCTGGCTTAATTCAGGGCTTAAGTAAGCCCTGACGGGGTTTGGGGCGGATCCCCGAGGTTTAAACTGTTAAAAGTGGTTGGGGGGTCCGGGGGGAGGCTCCGCCTGCCCCCCGGCGGGTCCAGGGCAGCGCCCTGGCGGGTCCAGGGCAGCGCCCTGGCGGGGTTCGGGGCGGAGCCCCGAGGTTTTTCCCGCCCCCCTACCCACGGGCGCATTTCGCATGCTTTTCGCGAAATGCGCCCTCAGGGGGCGGCCATTGCCGTGTTGCTTTGCGCTGTTTGCAAAGCAACACGGCGGATTGCAGGTTTTTCCTGCGGGTGGAGCTCAG
Source organism: Magnetococcales bacterium HA3dbin3 (assembly GCA_002753495.1). Lineage (GTDB taxonomy): Bacteria > Pseudomonadota > Magnetococcia > Magnetococcales > DC0425bin3 > HA3dbin3. Next base: position 4,992 of record PEAJ01000151.1, read on the forward strand.
AGGTTTTCCTGCCCCCCTTTTCCTGGGCGCATTTCGCATGTTTTTCGTGAAGTGCGCCCCCGGGGGGCGTTTATCAATCCGCATACAATCAAGCATTTTGTGGATCGTCAGGCCAGACGAGTTCCGGGTTGTGCTCCTCGTCCGTGTGTTGCACTTCCGGGCTGTCCGAAGGATCGTGAATGGGGGTCGGGCCTTTGCAAACCTGCAATCCGCCTGACGATTTTTGCTGAGAAGCGCAAAAATCGTCAGGCAATGGCCGCCCCCTGAGGGCGCATTTCGCGAAAAGCATGCGAAATGCGCCCGTGGGTAGGGGGGCGGAAAGAAAAAGGAAAAGAGAAAAAGGAAAAACCTCGGGGCTTCGCCCCGAACCCGACCAGGGCTTCGCCCTGGACCCACCAGGGCTCTGCCCTGGACCCGCCGGGGGGCAGGCGGAGCCTCCCCCCGGACCCCCCAACCACTTTCAACAGTTTAAATCTCGTGGCTTTGCCCCGAACCCGACCAGGGCTTCGCCTCCCCCCGGACCCCCCAACCACTTTTAACAGTTTAAATCTCGGGGCTTCGCCCCGAGTCCCGCCAGGACCCAAACCCCGGCCTTTTCGCATTCAAAAGCGTTTGAGATCAAGCGACCCCGGGACTGTACCAAAACCCCGGTCAAGGCGACCCGTCGCCACTGCGTTGTGAACAACCCCAGGCCCGGAACTCTTCCAACTGGCAAAATCAGCGGAAGGCTCGGCCGCGGCATGGAGTGCAAGCATGTGCGCCCAGAAGGCGTCGCCATGATCCCCCTCCGTGCGCTCGGCATCAAAACGAGGGTTGCCGGCGCTCGTCAGCAGACGTTGCACGGCGTGATGACTCTGACGGATGTAAGCATCCGCCGGAATGCGCACCCTCTGCGACTCGAAAAGCTGTTTGCCAAGAATAGCCAGGTCATGTTTGACGGTCGCGGTGAAGACGACTCCTTCAATGCGCTGTTTTCCATAATGATTCTGTGCATCCTCTACCGGTTTTTCGCCGATGCCGGTCTGGTCGATGCACGCCCGTTTGATCGCGTAACGCCGCATGACCCGATCGAG
>PEAJ01000152.1 GCA_002753495.1 Magnetococcales bacterium HA3dbin3
GGGGGGGTGGGGGGGGGGGGGGGGGTAATGGGGCCCCCGGTGGTGCCGCGGCGGTGGGGGGGGGGGGGTGGGGGGGGGGGGGGGGCGGGAAACCGGAGGGGGAGGGGGAGGGAAACCCCGCCAATACCGAGGTGGCCACGGCCGGAGTTTTTCCGCCGGTGCTCCTTGATCGTGACCGGGCCATCTTCAACCCGCTTGCCCCGGATGTGCCTGTACAGGGTGTCGGTTCGTTGCCGTTTCCGACCGCCGTGTTGACCGGCCCCTCCCCGACCGCGACATCGCCGACGGTGGCGGGGGAAAACGGTGGCATGTCCGTAGCGGTCAGGGGAGGGGTTGCGGTTCCCCCTGGGGTTTTTCCGTCGGCGGCGGGGGTGATGTCGCAAGGTATGCGTGGCGCATCCAGAGGCGGGGATCTCCCGGGTGGTGTCGCGGCATCCGCCGCCACGACGACGGTCACCGCCGCCCTGGAGCGGAAAGAGAACAACGCGGAGGAGGCCAAGGGGATCCTCTATGAGGAGCACTTCTCGGACGAGGGCGAGGCGGCTCGGGAGACCGCCGAGACCGCCGCCGCCGCGCGCCTCCCACCAGTGGCTGGTTCCGGGGCGCGGTCGGGGTGGGCGCGGGTGGCGGTCATCATCGACGATCTTGGCTACAACGGTCCGGTTTCGGAGGCGATGGCCCGGCTGCCGGCCGATGTGACCCTGGCCATTTTGCCGGGCGGGGGACATTCGCGTCAGGTGGCGCACATCGGTCACGCCGCCGGCAAGGAGATCATCCTGCACCAGCCGATGGAACCGCGCGGTTACCCGCGCCTCAATCCAGGTCCGGGTGCCTTGTTGATGGGGATGGATCGGGAGCGCATGCGGCGGGTCTTGACCGCCAACCTGGAAAAATTTCCCGAGGCCAGGGGGATCAACAACCATATGGGCTCCCGTTTCACCGGTGACAGCGGTGGCATGGGGCAGGTGATGGAGGTGCTGGCCGAACGTGGGCTTTTCTTCGTCGACAGTCGGACTGCTGGCGGGTCGGTTGGCGTACGCGAGGCGGTCGCGCATCATGTCCCGCGCGTGCAGCGGGATGTCTTCCTCGACAACGTGCCGCAGGTGAAGGCGATCAACCAGCAACTGGCCCGATTGGAGGCCGTGGCACACCGGCAGGGGTCGGCGGTGGCCATTGGGCATCCCTATCCGGCAACCCTGATCGCCCTGCGCGCCTGGCTGTCGGAGGCCAGGAGTCGCAAAATTGAGGTGATTCGTGCCTCGCAGCTGCTGGGTCCTGAATCGGCGCGTGCCCGCTATCAGGTTCGTTCGCACGTGGTCGCGCAGGCACGCTGATTCCAATTCCAGATCAAGTGGCAACGAGGCTTACAACGCGTGAGCGACGAGACAGATACGTTTGGGTACGGCGAGGAGCGAGTCAGGCAGCCAACGAAGTTGCCACTTGATCTGGAATTGGAATAAAAGGCGCCGACGCCATGGAGAGCATGGAAACCTTCCTGGAGAGGATCCTCAAGGGCCTGGAGAGGGATCCCCCCGGCATCGCCGAGGCCAAGCGACTGCTCAAGGAGATGCTTGTGCGCCAGCCGTGGGTTGCCTCCGTCAAGGATGCCCAGGCGGTCGGTGCCCTGATCCTGGACACCCTGGTCAAACCACTGCTCGCCCACGACCGTGAGCGTGGGGCCGAGGTTGAACGTCTCGGCCGCCAGTTGCGTTCGGCGACACAGCCGGTTGCCGCGGCCGCGGTCGCGCCGACGGTTACCCAGATCGCTGGTTGGATCAAGGAGATCGTTCCCAACCCGTCCGGCAGGGAGAGTGGCCCGCCGGACTCTTTCCGCGAGCGGCTGGTGATTGTTTTGCGCCAGCTGGGGGAGAAGGATCCGCGCCTGTCGGAGGCGATCGGAAAATTGACGGTGCCGTCTGGCAGTGGGGTCTCCTGGAAGGATTTGCACACCCTGTTGAGCGGCATCGTCATTCAGGAAGATCTGGGACGGTCGGTTTGGCAGCAGGAGCGGGAGGCGTTGAAAAAAACCCTGCTCGCCACGGCAACCGCCCTCGGTGGTCGGTTGCAGGCGCTCGGACACGGCGATGCGGGGGAGATCGAACAGGCCCTCGAACGTTTGCGTGGCGGCGACCGCCTGACCGACCTCGAAGAGCTGAACAAACTTCTCCAGCTCGAGGCGGAGGCATTCGAGAAACGTGCCCAGGCCATGCGGGAGCAGGTCGAGGAGGGGCGCCAGATGCTTGTGCGCGTTCGCGATCGTCTGCACAAGATGGAGGAGGCGCTGCATGCCAGTCAGGACGAACAGCTCATCGACGCGGTGTCGGGATTGCCCAACCGCTTCTCCTTCTCCGCGCATCTCACGCGCAATATGGAACAGGCCCTGAAACAGCAGGAGCCTTTTGCCCTGATGTTATGTCGACTGGAGGGGCTGGGTGGGGTTCTTGAGAAAATTCCGGAGAAGGAGGGTCGGCGTCTCACCCTCGCGCTTGCCAAACGTCTGCGGGAGAAGGTGGAATCGGAGGTCTATATCGCCCGCCTGAGCACCGAGATGTTTGCCTGCATCCTGCCGGGTGGGGGAAACTGGCAGGTGATGGGGGTCGCCACCCGGATTCACGAGTTGTGCGAGGCGTTGCGGTTTCGCATGGGGTCACAAACCCTGGGGGTCCGACCGGCCTTCGGCGCGGTGATCCAAAATGCCGCCTGGAACGAACAGGCCATGTTGCTGCAGGCGGATACCGCGCTGGCGATGGCCCTGTCCGGCAAACAGACCGGGGTGCGTCTGGAACTGATCGACTATCAACCCTCCGCCACGCCGCCCAGGCCGGTTGGGTAGGGGGGTTGCGAGGGGGACGAAGCGTGGAAGCCGCTTTTCCGGCGACGCGACTGGAGCGATTGCGGGCCCTGCTGCGGGAGTCGCGTCCGGACTTGCAGGCGGCGCGCATGCTGGTCGAGCAGTTGCTGGCTGGCGACGACGGCGCTTTGGGTCTCGTCGAGGCCAAGCGCGTGGCCGAACGTCTCCTGCAGCTGCTGGTCGTCCCGCTGCTCAGGGGTGAACACGAAAAGCTGGCGCAGGTCGATCTTCTCATCCGGTCGATTCGTCAATCCGCCTCCCTGCAAACGCCTGAGATTTCCAGCCGGCTGGATCTGGTCCGCTCCTGGTTGATCGATCCCGACCACCCGGATCATCCAGATCACGCCCTGCTCGATTGCCACGACGAGGTTGACACCGAGGCCGAGGAACCGGCCGCGGTGGTCGGCGGCGATCTTGAACCGCCTCCGGATTCGTTGCATGGCCATTTGCTGGAGGCGTTGCGTCTGCTTGGCGAGGATGAACCCTGGATCATCGAAACCGCCGATGGTCTTGAAGTTCGCGCCCGGACCACCCCCGAGGGAACCCTCTGGCCGGAGGTGCGGGAGTTTCTGAAGAAGATTGTTCAGCACGGCAGGTTGACGCGCTCGCTGTGGCGGCGGGAGCGCGAGCTGCTCAAGGGGGCGATGGTTGAGGTGGCCAGCGACCTTGTTGCCACCATGCAGGAGATCGGGCGGGTCGATGATCGCCTGCTCGATCTGGCGCAGCGTCTTCAGGGCAGCGATCATCCCGGCAACATTCATGCCCTGCGCACGGCGTTTCTCGATGACATTCGCCAGTTCCGGGAACATGCCCGGGGTTTGAAGGAGAGGCTGGAGGCGAATCAGCGGCAGATGGCGGAAAGCGAAGAGCGGATGCGGGAGCTTGATCAGGAGTTGGCGGAGACCCGAAGCCACTTTCTGCTCGACCCGGAGACGGGAATTCCCAATCGTTATGCTTTTTCCGGTCATTTTCGGCGCAGTCTTGAACAGGCGGCAAGCCTTGAGGGCACCTTCACCCTTGCCCTGTTTCTGGTGGATGACTTTGCCGCCACCCGCAGGGGGTTGGGCAGCAAGCGGGAGATTCGCCTGGTGCGGGCGCTGGGCAAGCGCGTCGGGCCGCTGCTGCGCCCGGGCGACCTTCTGGCGCGCCTGGACGAAGACCGGTTTGTCATTCTGCTCCACAACTGCAAACAGGCCGATGCCGTCGTGCTCCTGCGCCGGGTGGTGAACATGCTTGATTTCACCATCTTCAGGGTGGGTGGCAATCGCATCGTGTTGCGCGGCTGGTTCGGAGTGGTGGAGTTTCGGCCGGGAATGACCGAGAATGATATGCTCTATCAGGCCGGTCGTCGCGCGCTCGCCGCCCGCGAAACCGGGGGGGTGGGCAGCTGCATTGTCTGTGATCCGGTCCCCTTTGCCGATCGTCCATGGCCGTGATCGCGAACAAAGACAAAACGGGGCAGGAGTGAATCCATGAAATGGGTAACGCGTTCTCACGTTCACGTTGACCGGGTGGCTTGTCCCTGGTTGATCACGCGCTTCATCGATTCACGGGCGGAGTTCATCTTTGTCCCCAGGAGCCAGGTGCTGGAGGTTGCCGCCCAGGAGGGGGCGATCTCCTTTGATACCCCCGGCGCGGCTTACGATCACGAGGGGGAGTTATGCACCTTCGATGTCCTGATCCGCGCCTTTCAGCTGACCGACAAGGCCTTGTTGCGCCTGGCCAGGGTGGTCAACGGCGCCGATACCAACCGTCTCGATCAGGATCCCCTGGCGGCGGGTTTGGAGGCGCTGGCTACCGGTTATGCGCTGCGTTTCCCGGATGATCGGGAGAACATCGCCCGGCAATTTGAACTCTACGACGCCCTTTACGCCTGGTGTCGTCTCGACGTTGCCCGAGCATCAACCTAGAGGTCGGGTGAAGGGCATGCGGGAAGGGGGGGTGAGGCCGCGTCTGGCACGCTGGGGTCATTTTCTGGCTCTGCGCCGCGAGACGGTCGGGCTGTTGAGCCTGGTCATCCTGATTGGTATGGGGGAGCGGTTGGGGGAGCGCTTTCTGCCGCTCTACCTGCTCGCGCTTGGCGCCGGACCGCTCGTGATCGGCCTGCTCGGGGGGATGGAGAATCTCCTCTCCGCTTTCTACTCCCTGCCCGGCGGCTACCTGGCCGAGCGGTTGGGGGTGCGACGCAGTTTGTTGTGGATCAATCTCCTGGCGATCGTCGGCTACCTGTGGGTGATCCTGGTACCGCATTGGTGGGCGGTGTTGGTTGGGGCGGTGCTGTTTTCGGCCTGGAGTGCCCTGTCGCTGCCGGCGAGCATGGGGTTGATGGCCAAGGTGCTGCCGAGCAAACAGCGCACCATGGGCGTAACGATGCATGCCCTGGTCAAGCGTTTGCCGATGGCTCTTGGGCCGCTGCTGGGTGGGGTGTGCATCGATCGTTTGGGGGTGGTGGCGGGGGTTCGCTTCTCCTTTGGCATCGCCTTGTTGCTGGCGCTGCTGGGGATCATTGTGCAGCAGCGCCTGTTGCCGGATGATCGTCCTTCGGTTGCCGACCGGCCTCCGGCTACGCTGATCGGGCTTTTGGCCTTGATCACGCCGGGGATGCGCCGATTGCTGATCGCCGACATCCTGATTCGTTTCTGCGAGCAGATTCCTTACGCCTTTGTCGTGGTCTGGTGCACGACGGGCGTGGCGCACCCGGTTTCAGCCAGCGCATTTGGTCTGTTGACCGCAATCGAGATGGGCACGGCCATCCTCATCTACCTGCCGGTGGCTTGGCTTGCCGACCGGGCGGCCAAGGGGCCGTTCGTGCTGATTACCTTTCTCTTCTTCACCCTGTTTCCGCTGCTGCTGTTATGGGCCGACTCCTGGGAAATGCTGGTGATCGCCTTTATCGTGCGTGGTCTGAAGGAGTTTGGCGAGCCGACGCGCAAGGCGCTGATCCTTGACCTCGCGCCGCCGCAACACCAGGCCACGGCCTTCGGTGGGTACTATCTTGTGCGTGACAGCGTCGTCGCCCTTGGGGCGTTGGCCGGGGCGTTTCTCTGGCAATTGGGGCCCCAGGTCAATTTTTTGGTGGCGGCTGCTTTTGGTGGCGTGGGCAGCTTGTGGTTTCTCCTGCGCGGGGAGGGGCGCGGGTGATAGTCAAAGGGCGTTGGCAGGGGATGTGACCCAGGACAATCGTACTTGGAAT
>PEAJ01000153.1 GCA_002753495.1 Magnetococcales bacterium HA3dbin3
CTCTCCCGGATGATTCTCCTGGTTTCCTGAAGATCGCGTTCCAGCCTGGCCTCCAACTCTTTCGTCCTGGCTTCCGACTCTTTCGTCCTGGCTTCCGACTCTTTCAGCCTGGCTTCCGCCCTGGCCTCCGATTCTTTAAACAGCCGATTGGTCTCTTGAAACAATTGCCAGATATCATCAATGGTCAGAGTCCGCGGCATGGGCTTGCTCCGTGAGGCAGGCGATAACGATCACAGGATACCAGAGATCTCCCCGTTCGGGGACCACAACGTTAACGACGTGGGGCGACAATATTGGATTGACTCCACCATCCACCATCCAAGTTCGGTGTTCGAAACCGTACCGACCTGTCCGCCAAGCCATCATGTCCGTCCCACCGGTGCATCCACGCCCATGGCGCGGTATCGATCGCGGACGGCCACTTGGATAGCCTCGGGACAGAAAATTTTTGATAAGCCAGAAGACAAACGCAAAACCGGCGGGCCAGGGGAAAATCCCCAGCCCGCCGGCGTCACACACAACATGCCCCCCAGGGATCAAACGATGGACATCAGGCGCTGACCCGTCTCCACCGCATCCCCCTCCTTGCAGGCGATGCCCTTGATCGTCCCCGCACGGTGGGCGAAAACATCCGCCTTCTGCTTCATCGCCTCAAGAATGAGAACCTTGTCTCCCTTGGCCACCGTCTGCCCCTCCTTGACCAAAACCTGAACCACCACGCCACCCATTGGGGCGGTGCGATCGGTCTCGGCGTCACCACCGGCCGGCGCGGCGGCGGCAGCCTTTTTGGAAGAGGACTTGGCCGGGGTTGCCGCCGGTTTCGGGGTCACCGGGGCGGCAGGAGCCGCCGGCGCCGCGACAGGGGCGGAATCACCGTCGGTGATGTCCTGAACATGAACCTCGTACTGGGCTCCTTCGATCGTGATGCGCAGTTTTCTTTCCATCGCAATGTCCATCCTGGTGGATTCGGGTTTTAGGTCAAGATCAACGGCGAACCTGGTGGGAGGCCTGGTGCAGGGAACGGCCGACCGAGGTCCAGGCGATATCCATGCCACTTTCATCGCGGAGACGAATAACACGCACCCGGACGTTCATGACATAAGTGGCGGCGGCAATCGCAAGCACATGATGGGCGGGGATCGCCTCCGGGTTCACCACCTCCACCGACTCCGTCAAGACAGCCGACCCTCCCCCCTCCGAAGGATGCCGCGGTGCCTCCTCCGGAGGCTGGGACTCGGCACCCTTTCTCTGCAAAACGGCCAACGTATACCCGATGATCAACATCAGGATATTGATGGCGTAGGATTTAACGGTGGGATCCATGTCGTTTAAGCACTCCCGTCTCGATTCCTCTCGCCCCGCCACCGGGTCTAAAGAGGAATGTTGCCATGTTTCTTGAGTGGACGCAGCTCCCGCTTGTTCATCGATTTGCGCAAGGCCAGGGCAAGGAAGGCCCGGGTCTGTGCCGGCTCGATGATGTCGGTGACATAGCCGCGTGCCGCTGAAAGGTAAGGCGAGGCAAAGTTGTCGCGATAGTCCTGGACCAGCTCGGCGGTCTTTGCCCGCTTGTCCTCGGCATCCTTCAGCTCTTTGCCATAGAGCAGGTTGACCGCCCCTTCCGCCCCCATGACGGCGATTTCGGCGGTGGGCCAGGCATAGACCACATCCGCCCCCATCTCCGGGCTGCACATCGCCAGATAAGAGCCGCCATAGGCCTTGCGCAGGATGATGGTCAGCTTTGGCACCGTCGCCGAGGCATAGGCGAAAAGCATCTTGGCGCCATGGCGGATGATGCCGCCCCGCTCCTGTTCGATACCCGGCAAAAAGCCCGGCACGTCGACCAGATTGACCACCGGAATGTTGAAGACGTTGCAGAAACGGATGAAACGCGCCCCCTTGTCCGAGGAGTCGCAGTCGAGACACCCCGCCTGCTCCATCGACTGGTTGGCGATGATCCCGACCACGATACCCTGGATGCGGGCAAAACAAACCACAATGTTGCGGGCAAAGCCGGCATGGATCTCGAAATACTCACCGTGATCGACCAGGCGGGCGATGATCTCCTTGACGTCCATCGGCGCCTTCGGATCGTCCGGGACGATGGTGTTCATCGCCGGGTCGTCGGAGAGGTCGAGCTCGGGCCACGGCTTGTGCGGGGGATCGTGCGTGTTGTTCGAGGGGAGATAACCCAGAAGCTGCTTGGCGAGCTGAAGGGCATGTTTGTCGTCATCGGCCACCACATGGACGTTGCCGCTGACGGTGGCGTGCATCTCGGCACTGCCGATCTCATCCATCGTACATTCGCGGCCGGTGACCGCCTTGATCACCTGCGGGCCGGTGATGAACATCTGGGCATTCTGCCTGGCCATGATGATGAAATCCATCAGGGCCGGCGAGTAGGAGGCGCCACCGGCGCAGGGTCCGAGAATGACGGCGATCTGCGGCACCACCCCGGAGAGGATGACGTTTTGGTAGAACACCTGGCCGTAGCCGGAGAGGGCATCGACCCCCTCCTGGATGCGCGCGCCGCCCGAGTCCTTGATCGCCACCACCGGGATGCCCATGCGCTGGGCGTACTGCATTGCCTGGACGATCTTTTGCGCATGCATCTTGCCCAGGGTTCCGGCGACGACGTTAAAATCCTGGCTGACGGCTGCGACCTGGCGACCATCGACGAAGCCGGTTCCCACCACCACGCCATCCGCCGGGATCTCCTTGCCGGTCATGCCGAAATGGGTGCAGGTGTGCTGAATGTGGGTGCCAACCTCCTGAAAGGTTCCCTCTTGGAAGAGGAGGCCCAGGCGCTCCCGGGCGGTGAGCTGCCCCTTGGCGTGGCGTTGGGCAACTTTTTCCTTGCCGGCCGTCAGGACGGCTTCGCGGCGTTTCTGGAGCGTTTCCAGGGCTTTTTGGGATATGCTCATGTCCCTTGATTCCCGTAGACAAAGCTGGAGGGCAGCCGCCTCGCGCGAGGCCGGCCAGTCAATCAGCAAGCCGGGGGTTCGACGCGCGACAACCCCGCATGTCACCCTGAACAACACCCCGCCCGGCTTGTAAAATTTGCGCAACAGTATCCATAAACCGCGGTGTGTGCAATCCCCCGCGTGGCTGGTGGTGCGCATTTTATGAAAAGTCGTTCGTTTATAGTATGCTGTGAAGCGATATTCTTCTGCTTTCTTGCCCGATGTCAGTCATCATGATGCTCACCCGCGCCGGTGCGATTGGCGCTCAACCTCAATGCTGCGTTCGGCCAAAAGTTGCATGAGGGGAACACCCTCCAGGGGATTGTCGCGCAGAAGGTGCTGCGCCAGAATGGCAAAATGACGCGCCGGTGGCAGACGCTCCTTTTTTTTGCCGGGCAGCCGGTTTTGCAACCACAGGGCGGTCCAGGTCAGCCGTTCGATCCACTCCGCGCGTTCGGGATCGAAGAACTCCTTGATGACATCGGCGACAAGCTCCTCGTGGCGCCGGTCGCGGCGGCCGCGCAGGTAGTCCGTCAAGGCCTGGCTTTCGGCATACCAGGAGTCGGTGATGGGCAGTTTCTGGGACCAGACGTGGCTTGATTCGATGATCCGGGCCTCCGGCGTGGTGTCATCGGCGGTGGCCTCGCGGATGGCCTGAAGCTGGCCGGCAATATCCAGGGGTTCGGGGTGCCAGTCGCTGGCGGCGATGGTCTCCGCAACCTGCAACAGGCCAACCGGCGCCAGATTTCCCTTCGCCAGCCCGAGGTGCAGATGGTGTTTGATCAGCAGGGTCGGCAGGGAGTCGGCAACCATCTTGATGTTCTCATCGCGCAGCACGCCGTGGCGCAACTCCCGACGCATCGCCGATGCGGGTATCAGCTCGTCGCACCAGGCATCGGCAATGCCCCGCGCGTACTTGGCGAGGACCGACACCAGACGCTGTTCCCCGCTTTCGGCTGTGCTGATCAGGAGACAGCCCATGGCGCCAACACCATCCATCGCCGAGACGTAACGATCGACCACCGTCTCCCCCTTCGGCCAGGGTGCGCAGACGACACCACGTCGCCGGGCGGAACGAATGGCCTGGTCGAGAGGTTCCCGCTCGTTGGCCGGCAGCCAGTTGCGCAACACGATCAAACGGCGCAGGGTGTCAGGGCTCAGGCTGGTGGCGGCAAGCACCTCGCGCGCGGCCTGCCGCAGGGGCGCGCGCGGGTGCAGAACGAAGAGGGCCACCGCCGCCACCACCGCCGGATTGGTCGACCGGCTCATCTGCTGCAACAAGAGCTGCCGACCAGGCGCGGGAACGGTGCGCAGAACGTGATCGATCTGCTCATAAACCGCGAAGGGATCATCACCCACCTCGTCAAAGAGCGCCGTTGCCATCCCTTCGAGCTCATGCAGCGAGGGCACGCGATCGGAATTGACCTTATCGGCCGCGGCCTCCTCATAGAGCTTGAGAAGTTCCGGTTCCGGTTGCAAGCCGGCATCGTTGAGGAGACCGATGATCATGTCCAGCAGCACGAGCGGCAGGGAACCCGCGCGCGCCATCCGTTGCAGTCGTGCCTGAAAGGTTGCGATCAACTCCCTGGCCCAGGTGAATCCCCCGTCAACTTCATAGCGGATCTGCTCCAGGTGAAAACCCAGAACCGCAACCCAGGCCTGCAAGAGCACCTCCCCTTTTTCCTCCTTTTTCTCCACGCAGGTCACAAGCGGGGAGAGCACCTCCAGCAGCAGCTCGGGGTGCTGTTCAAGAAGCGCGGTGAGAGGGCCGGATACGCCGGGTGCCCTCCCCTTGGCAAGGTCCCGGGCGATGGCATCGACCAACGCGCGCAGCAGCCTGAGCGGCGTCGGATCCCGACCATCAGCGTTTGGCTCCCCCTCTTCCGAGTTTGCCGCCACCGGCTGGGAGGCCTTCTCTCCCACCTCCACGAGCGGCAGAACCTCCGGGATTTTCCCGGCGTTGACCTGATCGATGAAGGCCTCCATCGCCCGCGGATCGTTCGGGTCTACGTCACGTTTGGCGGCACTGACGAGGAGGCGTTTGGTTGGGGTCCAACAGGTGGGGTCGTCGGCACGCGAGGGAACCTGCCGCTGAATACGACGCAAGGCGCGCTCAAGGGCCGGACCGTTGGTCAGCGCCCCGATCGTGGCCAGAAAGGCGACAAAACCGACAAGCACCGGGATCAGGGCCTGAAAATAGCCCGGTGGCGCCACGACCCGAGCCGGCATGGTCTCGGTGCAGCAGGCGATGACGCTTTGGGCACTCCAGCGGCGTGGCGGGCGCCCATGCATCTCCCGCATCATGTGCACAAACCCCAGGATGATCTCCTCCGACCAGCGCCGCTCGTCGGCGGTCAAGGGAATGAACTGCGCACTCTCGGCAAAGGCATTGCTCCACGCCTGGGCTTGCCTCTGCATCGGGTCGACAGGGTTGTTGGAACCGGCTTTGGGCACGATCACCTCCCACCACGAGGTTCAAGAGACGCCCCCCAGTTTACACCCTCCGGCGACGCGACGAAACCGGGTGCCGTTTCGTTCGGCAACACCCCTCCAGAGACCCAAAAACTTGCGCAATCACACTCCGGCGCGAAAAAGTTGGCATGTGTCGCGTGCGGCGGTGATCATGAAGGAATCAATTACAAGACATTGTCGAAGCCATCAAGGGAACCCGGAGCAGGTCATGAGCGACGATATTTTTGCCAGCATCAAGCAGGGTTTGAGCGAGGCCCTGGCCTGTTCCAGGGGAGACCCGATGTCAGCCAGGGAAACCACCATCCAGGTTCCCGACGATGTTGATGTCCGGAAAATTCGTAAGCAACCGGGATTGATCCAACCGGCATTCGCCAAACATTTTGGGTTTGCCGTCAGCGCCTTGCGTGACTGGGAGCAGGGCCGTCGTCGTCCTTATTCCAATTCCATCTATGGTCTGCCCCGTTTGGCAAGGAAAAAATCAGCTGTGGCGACATGGGACGGTGGAGTTGCAGTCATCTATCCGGTCTCTTGGTGAGAGGATGTCGCTCCTCTCGGACCCTGATGGATATCCGCGCATTCCCGTCCTCAGCAGAATCGCGGTCTTCTCGA
>PEAJ01000154.1 GCA_002753495.1 Magnetococcales bacterium HA3dbin3
GTGGTGCGCGGGCGTGCAGGCGAGGTGCAGCCGACCGCCCTGGTTGATCTTGGCAAGCCGGCTTTCAAGCTCGGGTATGCCGAACTCAAGGTTGGCTGGAAGGCCTACGAACTGGGGGTGAAGGTTGGGGTTGACCGACCGGTGTACAAGGTACGGGAACGGGCCACCGCCACCATCCAGGTGACGCCGCCCGCCGGCAAGACGCTGCCGGTGGGCGGAGAGGTGGCGCTGGCGGCGGTGGACGAGGGACTACTCGAACTCAAGGCCAACGACTCCTGGAACCTGCTCGCCAACCTGATGCCGCAGCGTTCCTTGAGCATGGAAACCGCCACCGCGCAGATGCAGGTGATCGGGCGGCGGCACTATGGGCGCAAGGCGGTGGCGCCCGGCGGCGGTGGTGGGCACGGACCCGGCCGCCAGATGCTCGATACCCTGCTCCTCTGGCAGGGACGGGTGAAGCTTGATGATCAGGGCAAGGCGACGGTGGCGATCCCGATCAACGATGCCTTGAGTTCGTTCAAGGTGGTGGCGGTGGCCCACGCCGGGGTGGATCTGTTCGGCACCGGCAGCACCACCTTTCGCACCCATCAGGACTTGATGCTCTTTGCCGCCCTGCCGCCGCTGGTGCGCGAGCAGGATCTCTATCGCGCCGGCTTCACCGTGCGCAACAGCGGCGACAAGCCCTTGAATGCCACCTTAAGCGCGACGATGAGCGTCACTGCGAGCGAGAGGGAACTGGCCAAGCCAGCAGCCTTGCCGGCGCAGGAAGTCACACTCGCCCCCGGCGAAAGCCGCGAGGTGAGCTGGGATGCCACCGCGCCGCTCGATGCGCGCAAGCTCTCCTGGACGGTGGCGGCAACGGCCAGTGGTGATGCGCGCGACAAGCTCACCGTCGGCCAGGAGGTGTTGGCGGCGGTGCCGGTGCGGGTGTTCCAGGCGACCATGTCACAGCTCGACGGGCGGCAGGAGGTGCCGGTGGCGCTGCCAGCCGATGCCGTTCCTGGTCGCGGCGGGGTGCGCGTGCAGTTCCAGGACCGGCTCGGGGCCGATCTCTCCGCCTTGCGTGAGTACATGAGCCGCTACCCCTACTCCTGCCTGGAACAACGGGCCTCCAAGGCGGTGGCGTTGCAGGACGAAAATCTTTGGCGGGAGGTGATGAATGCCCTGCCCTCCCACCTCGATGGCGATGGTCTGGCGCGCTACTTCACCGTCCTCAACCAGGGCAGCGACACCCTGACCGCCTACATCCTGGCCATCGCCCACGAGAATGGTTGGGCGATCCCGGATGCCGCGCGCAAACAGATGCTCGGGGGGTTGCAGCGCTTTGCCGAGGGAAGGATCATCCGCGGCTCCGCCATGCCCACCGCCGATCTCAACCTGCGCAAGCTGGCGGCGTTGGAAGCAATCTCCCGCTACCAGGATCCCCCGCTCGGGGTGCTCTCGACGCTCGCCATCGAGCCCAATCTGTGGCCGACCTCGGCGGTGATCGACTGGTTCAACCTGGTCAACCAGGCGAAGAAGATGCCTGATCAGGCCAAGCGTCGGGGTGAGGCGGCCGGCATCTTGCGTTCCCGCCTGAACTTCCAGGGCACGACCATGGGTTTCTCCACCGAACGCGAGGATTACCTGTGGTGGCTGATGATTTCGGCCGACAGCAATGCCAATCGTCTGATCCTTAGCCTGCTCAGCGATCCGCAGTGGAAGGAGGATATGCCCCGTCTGGTGCGCGGCGCCCTGGGACGCATGCAGCAAGGGCGTTTCAGTACCACCACCGCCAATGCCTGGGGGGTAACGGCGCTCAAGCGCTTTGCCGCCGCCTTCGAGACGCAAGCCGTGAGTGGCGGCAGCACGGTCACCCTGGGGAGCAACAGCCGCCAACTGCTCTGGCAGAGCCACCCCAAGGGCGAGACGATCGACCTGCCGTGGCCGGAAGGGCCGGGGAGCCTGCTGCTCGACCACCAGGGGAGCGGCAAACCGTGGGTGACCTTGCAGAGCCGGGCGGCAATTCCACTCAAGGAGCCTTTCTCCAGCGGCTACCGGATTAAACGCACGATCACGCCGGTGGAGCGGAAGAGCCCCGACACCTGGAGCCGCGGTGATGTGCTGCGCGTGCGTCTGGATCTGGAAGCGCAATCCGACATGACCTGGGTGGTGGTCAACGATCCCGTTCCGGCCGGCTCGGCGATTTTGGGAACCGGACTTGGGAAGGATTCGGCCCTGCTTACCACCGGTGAGAAGAAACAGGGTTGGGTGCGCCCGGCCTTCGAGGAGCGGACTTTCGATGCCTTCCATGCCTACTACAGTTGGGTGCCCAAGGGGTCATGGGTGGTGGAGTACACGCTGCGGCTTAACAACTCCGGCCGCTTCTCGCTGCCCCCGACCCGGGTGGAGGCGATGTATGCCCCGGAGATGCTTGGCGAGCTGCCCCTGGAGCCGGTGACCGTGATGCCATGAGTGGAGGTTGGCGACCCGCCCTCTTGCCGGTGATGCTCGTGTTGCTGGCCTGGGGGTGGGTCGTGTTCAGTCAACCGGATCGGCCGCTGCCGGATTTTGACACGGTACGCGCCGCGCATCGCTCAAGCGATCTGTTGATCCTTGACCGCGCGGGAGAGCCGTTGCACGAACTGCGTCGGGATCTGTCGGCGCGGCGTCTGGCCTGGATGCCGCTCGATCAAATGTCGCCGGTGTTGCGGGAGGTTGTTGTAGCGGCCGAGGATCGGCGGTTTTGGCGACATGCCGGTGTTGACCGGTTGGCGTTATGGCGGGCGTTTGGGTTGTGGTTGCGCGGGCGTAACGGTGGCGGGGCGAGTACCCTCACCATGCAGCTCGCCGCCCGACTCGATCCCGGCCTGCAACCGGCGGCAACCCGTCGCACCCCAGGGCAAAAGTGGGCGCAAATCCGCGCCGCCTGGGCTCTGGAGGCAGGTTGGAGCAAGGAACAGATCCTTGAGGCCTATCTCAACCTGGTGAGTTTTCGCGGCGAGGTGCAGGGCATTCATGCCGCAAGTCGGGGGTTGTTTGGCAAGTTTCCCGCCGGGCTGGAGCGGGAGGAGGCGTTGCTGCTCGCGGCCCTGATCCCGTCGCCCAACGCCGCTGGTGGACGCGTGGCGCGCCGTGCCTGTACGCTTGCGCGACGGCTTAAGGAGGGGGAGCAGGTTTGTCCGCTTCTGCGCCAGCTGGCGGCGCGGGTGCTGCTGGGGGGCACGCCGCTCGTGCGCCCGCTGGAGGCACTGGCGCCGCATGCCGCGCGGCAGTTGCTGGCGGATGGTGTCGCCGACGCTGCACCGTCAGGGCGGGTTGCCTCCACGATCGATGGTGCCTTGCAGCGGTTTGCGCTTGAGACCCTGACGCAGCAATTGACACAGCTTGCCGATCGCAACGTGCGCGACGGGGCGTTGCTGGTGGTGGAGAATGCCACCGGTGAGATCCTGGCCTACGTCGGCAACGGCGGCGATCATCCGGCGACGCGCCACGTCGATGGCGTGACTGCCCCGCGCCAGGCGGGATCAACCCTGAAGCCTTTTCTCTATCAACTGGCCCTGGAACGACGGCTGCTCACCGCGGCTTCGTTGCTGGAGGATACCCCGCTCGAACTGGCCGCGGTTGGCGGCCTCTACGCGCCGCAAAACTATGACCGGGAGTTCAAGGGGTGGGTCAGCGCGCGCACTGCCTTGGCGTCATCGCTCAACGTGCCGGCGGTGCGCACGTTGTTGCTGGTGGGGTCGGAGATCTTTCTCGAACGGCTGCGGCGCCTGGGTTTTACCCATCTCACCCGCGATGCCGCCCACTACGGTTACGCGCTGGCCCTGGGTGCGGGCGAGGTGACGTTGCGCGAGCTGGTATTGGCCTACCGCATCCTCGCCAACGGTGGGCTCTCTTCGCCGATCTCCCTGCGCCCGGGGGTGGAACAACCGATCCCGGTGCGCATCATGCAACCGGGGGCGGTGGCGATCATCGGTCACATCCTGGCCGATCCGCTGGCGCGTGGGCTCACCTTTGGCCTGGATAACCCCCTGACCACCCCCTTCTGGAGCGCGGTGAAGACTGGCACCAGCAAGCAGATGCGCGACAACTGGTGTGTCGGTTTCAGCGCCCGCTACACGGTCGGGGTGTGGGTGGGCAACTTCGACGGGGCGCCGATGCATGAGGTATCAGGCATCACCGGGGCAGCGCCGGTCTGGCTGGAGCTGATGCGTTACCTCCATCGTCGCGAAGGTTCCCCGCCGCCTTCCCTGCCGCCGGAGGTGACAGCGACGCCCATCACCTTCGAACCGCCGCTGGAACCCCCGCGCGAGGAGTTGTTCCTGCCCGGTACGACCATGACCAGCGTGCGGCGCAACGACAGGCATCCGGCGCGAATTCTCCACCCGCCGGATGGGACGATTCTGGCCGTTGATCCAGACATACCGCCCGATCGGCAGCGCGTCTTCTTTCGCATGGGGCCGCATGACCCGACCCTTGTCTGGCGACTCGATGGCCAACTGGTCGTAGAGGTGGACGGGTGGTTTCCGGTATCGGGCAATCACCGCCTGGAGCTGCTTCGGCCTGCCACCGGTGAACAGGGGGAGGTCGTGCAAGAGGCCGTGCGATTCCACGTCCGTGGCAAAACAGGCCCAGGTCGGTAGTTTCAACTTCAGACCAGGATGGCCACGAGACGGTAACGCGCGCGACAAAACAGACACGCCCGGGCGTGATGAAGGGTGCGCAAGGCAGTCCACCAGTGACGTTTGATGCGGAACCGAACTGTCAGGCGGGGACCGCACACTCCTCGCGCATGCCCGCCGACCGCAGCGCATCCCGCGCGCCGGGCGAGAGGTTCATCAAAATCACCTCGCCGCCCATCTTGCGTGCCCGGTCGCGGATTGCCAGCAGCACAACAGTACCCAGACCGCACAGGCGCTGCACATTTTTCAGGTCGATGTGACAGGTTTGCGGCACCCGTCCCTTGCTGATCCCATGGAACGCCTCCAGGGCCGAGAACCAGATTCTGCCCGATTCCCGGTCCTTGTCGTCCAGGATCTCCATGACGACGGCATTTTTGGCGTGACGAATGGCGACCGGCATAACTTCCCCATTTCTTTACGTTGAACGACCAGGTTTCCTCCGAACGACCGATTTTAGCGGCACCGACTCTTTGTGGACGACCGGAGTCGCCGCTTCTCCCCCCTCCGACAAGAGACACGGCGCGCATGGTTCTGGTTCCCTATTGTCCATCGATTTTGCCCGAGGTTCAAAACAAATTTCCGACACAATCGCATGCCAATCCCGCCACGGCGGGAAAAAGACCGGACCGACCCCGAGGCGGGTTGTTTCCTCGGGGCCGGCCGGTGGCACCCCTGCCGGGATCCGTGGGCGGTGGAGGTGGAGGCGCATCCACCGAAGGCAGGGGGCCCTTATCGAGGCGATTGCCGGTACACAACGGGAAGCCTTGTGGAAGCTTGACTCCGCTTCCGACTCTTGCTGGAACCTTGTTGTCGGGTCAACGGATCCAGACCCAGGGATCCAGATCGACACGCCTGTTCCTGGGGGCACACATGCGGGTGCCTTGTGGCACTCCTTTGGGATTTTTCGAGAGTTCTTGTCTGAAATCATCCATGGTCTTAATAAAATAAGGACGCTTTCCCAAACGTCTTTGCAAGATCGACGGTTTCATGGATGTTCTTCCTCGACAGAAATGGTTGGGATTCGGAATAAACAGAAATCAGATATGTCTGCCCGAGACGTTATACTTGTTCGGTCACGGTGTTGTTACTGTTCAAGCAATATCAGTGCCAACACTACCGCAGAGGGCGGATCCTCCGTGCATCGGGCCGGGGATGCTCCGGGGATCCTCACTTGTTTAGATGTGTTATTACAGACTGTTGTATGCCAGCCACGCCAAACCATCGGCGGCCACACCGCGCGCGTGGGGCCACCTTGGCACAATCCCGGACAGGTGGATCAACCAAGCCATGTTTGCGTTCATCGCAAACATTCTTCATGGCTCCCGCTGGCAACTGCCTCTGGCGCGGCGAGCAACC
>PEAJ01000155.1 GCA_002753495.1 Magnetococcales bacterium HA3dbin3
CGTCGAGACGCAGTTTCAGGTGAGCGGCCCCTGGTCGGACCCGATCACCCGCATCAAACCGATGGACAGTCTGGCCCCCGGCATTGTGCGCGACATCATTGATCTTCCCGGCAAGCTTTTGCGCATGTCCCGCCCGGGCAGCGCGTCGTCACCACGGGAGGGGGAAGAGGGGGCCAAACCGACCGCAGCCACGGCGGAAGGGGATACCCCCAAATCACAGATGGAGGATACCACGACTGGCGAAAAGAGCGTGGCCATGCCGCCCTCCGCTGACCAGATCACCCCCCCGATCCAACCTTCCGCCGCCGGTGCTCCCACCCCCCTCCCGACGGTGTCTCCTCCCGCCGTTGCCAAGACAGCCGACCCTCGGGAGAGACCGCGTGCACAACCCCACGTGGCGGAGACGGCGTTCACTGCCCCACCCACCCCCGCCCCCGTCGTCAGGAACACAAGCCGTGAAGGGGAAGGGCCGATGGCGAAAAAAGGGTTGACTGGACATGCCAAAACCGATACCCAGGACGCCGCTGCCACTCCTGGCGGGGGAATCGGCGCGATCGGGGAAGAAAACAAAGCAAAGGACCGTCCCAAAAACAGGCGCGGGAAGGGTGTGGCGGATGACCGGCAATCGGCCGGACCATCACCCGTGGCGGCAGGCCCCGGCCCCGCTCCCGTCGGCAAACCCTCAGGCAGCGGAAAGAACCCCACGCCCGTGTCCGGCGCCGCCGACTAAGCAAGGAGGGAGCATCGATGATCAAACTGGGTGTCAACGTTGACCATGTTGCCACCATCCGTCAGGCTCGGGGGACGCGCTTTCCCGATCCGGTTCTGCTTGCCGCGCTGGCGGAAGGCGCGGGAGCGGAGAGCATCACCGTTCATCTGCGTGAGGATCGGCGCCACATCCAGGAGCGCGACGTCAAGATCCTGCTCCAGACCATCGAGACACGGCTCAACCTTGAGATGGCCGCCACCGGTGAGATGGTCTCTCTCGCCTGCCAGTTCAAACCGGCCGACTGTTGCCTGGTGCCGGAACGGCGCGAGGAGTTGACCACCGAGGGGGGACTGGACGTCAAGGGACACATGGATCATTTGATTCGCGTCGTTGAACGGCTCTCCCGCAGCCAGATTCGTGTCTCCCTCTTCATCGACCCTGAGCTTGAGCAGATCGAGGCGGCGCGGGCGGTCGGGGCACGGGTGGTCGAGTTTCACACCGGTCGCTACGCCGAGGCGGCAACACCGGAGACCCGCCGCCAGGAGCTGGAGAAGATCAAGCGCGCCGTGCAGCAGGCGCGCGAAAAGGGGGTGACAGTTCACGCCGGCCACGGCCTTGCCTACCACAATGTCCAGGCCATCGCCGCCATCGATGGCATCGAGGAACTCAACATCGGACACGCCATCGTCGCGCGCGCCCTGGCGGTTGGCATGGACCGGGCCGTGCGCGACATGCTTGAGGCCATGCGCCTTGGCTATCAGGCCAGACTCTCGGGCATCCGTCCGTGATCGTCGGCATTGGCACCGACGCGGTTGATGTTCGGCGCATTCGCAATCTGGTCGATCGTTTCGGTCGGCGCTTTCTGGAGCGCACCTTTACCCCGGCGGAGCTTGCCCTCTGCCGGCGCCACTCCGATCCCGCCCCCTGTCTGGCCAAACGGTTTGCCGCGAAGGAGGCCCTGGTCAAGGCCCTTGGCTGCGGTTTTCGTGGCGGCATTCGCCTGCACGACGTGGAGGCGCTGCGCGATGAGGCTGGGCGCCCCCGTCTGGTCATGCATGGTGCCGCCGCCCGACGTGCCGAACAGCTTGCTGTCAGCCACACGCATCTCACCTTGAGCGACGAGGGAGAACTTGCCCTGGCGTTTGTTGTTGTTGAGAGTCGGAACGGTTGAATTGTTAGCGCTTACGACGGTTCGACCACCAACGCCCCACGCCAACAAGCGCCACCACCCCAATCAGAACGACGAATGCCGCCTCCTCGTAGCGGGGGATATCGGCCAACAGCCAGTTCAGGGTCGGGCCGAAAAGATAGCCGAAGCCTGGCACGATCACCGCCCAAATCGCGGCGCCCAGCACGTTGAGGAGGAGAAAACGTCGCGCATCGACATCGCTCATGCCGATGATGATCGGCCCGGCGATGCGAATCCCGTACATGAAGCGTACACCGACAATCAAGGCGGTGTTGTAGCGCACGATCAGACGATTGACCGGTCCCGCGCGCGCGGCCAAGGCGGGAAACCGCCCAAGCAGGGGCGTGCCGTAGTGCCGACCAAGATGGAAATAGAATTGATCGCCGGCGGTGCCACCGACAAAGGCAATCACCACAATCAGGGGATAGGAGAGATACCCCTGAAACGCGGCCAGACCGGCAAGGACAAGGATGGTCTCCCCCTCCAGCAGGCTTCCGATCAGAACTGCCCAGTAACCGTATTCAGACAACAACTGACTCAGCGTCATCGGCAACTCCGTCGGCGTATCTGGTTGGTGTTTTCGCCTGATGATCGGTTTCTTCGGCTTCGATGAGGAACGCAGCCGGTCGTGCGTGCCGATTCCGCCGCGCTGGCCGGCGGTGCCGATTGCCACGACCGGTCATTCCGCCAGACCGTGATCAGCTTCCCGGGCGGCAGCAGCCGGGGTTGCTCCCGTCAGGTAGATGTCATAGCGGGTGGAGCGACCGGTAAGGACGTAGCTCGGTGCGCGCGCGGTGATCGATTCTGCCTGCCGTGGGCGTTTGACGACCACCCGTTCGCGGGCATGATCGAGGGCGGCGGCGAACAACAGCCTGGCATCGGCATCGTCGCCGACGATGGCGCGCAGGCGTCGCATCTCCTTGCGCACCAGCGCCGACTTCACGCGCGGCGGATGCATGGGGTCAAGATAGACCACCTCCGGCCGGGCATCGGCGGTGGTGGTGGACATGACTTGGAGGGCATCGGCATGGAGAAGGGTGAGGTTTGCCGTCACCACCGGAGCGATGCGCGCATCACCGCGCGCCCGTTCCAGACCATCGGCCAGCAAGGCGGCAACGATCGGCGAGCGTTCGACCATCGTCACCCGATATCCGGAACACGCGAGAATGAAACCGTCACGACCAAGGCCGGCGGTGGCATCGAGTACCCGCGGCGAGAAAGAACGTCGATGCGAACCCATGGCGGCAATCAGCTGGCGGTGTCCACCCCGACCACCACGCAACCGCCCCGGCCGATCCTCGGCGGCAAAATGGACGTGGATCGGCCCCTCACCCCTGGCCTCGACCACACGCAATTCCAAACGTTCGGGCGTACGAACCAACAGAAGGGGATAGCCCTTCCCTCCTGGTCCGGCCAAAGGCAAGCCCAAGGATTGGGCCAGCTGTTCCGCCGCCAACAGCAGGGAGGGTTCCGTGGCCAAAACAGCGACACCCGGGTACGACGACCAGGGCACGGGGATGGCATCCGCCGATTCGCCCCCGGAAAGGGAGGAAGGAGAATCGGTGTGAGAGACGACGCCGGTGAATGATGACCGCGAGGCCAGGAACATGATCAAGACCACGACCACACGTTGCTCTGTGGAAGACCACCTGTCGCTCGAGAAAAGCCTGTCTGAAAATCTCCCAGATTGTCACGGCGATGATGTAGGCCTATCATGCGCTTGGTGTCAATGCGACGTTTGACGGTTGACTGCCGCCGGGCGTCAAGTTGCCTTGCGGGACTTGACTTCTGCAAGCCGGGTTTGCCGCCGATTGACACCGCGGGGGGAGTCATGGCTGACAACAACGGGAAATGTGTGTGACAAACGATCGTGTCGTAGCCTTTCAGGGAATGCGTGGCGCCTACAGCGAACAGGCCTGCCGCGAGCGGTTGCCGGAGTATACGTTGCTGCCGTGTCGAAGCTTCGAGGATGTTTTTTCGGCGGTGGAGGAGGGAGAGGCCGCGGTTGGCATGATTCCGGTGGAGAACAGCATGGCCGGGGTGGTCAGCGACAGCTACGACCTGCTCGCGGTGCGCAATCTCCACATCATCGGCGAGCACTACCTGCTTGTGCGTCACTCTCTGCTTGGTCTGCCGGGCGCCGACCTGGAAGGCATCCGCGCCGTCTATTCGCATCCGCAGGGGCTTGCACAGTGTCAGGCATTCCTCAGGCGTTACAGCTGGACGCGGTTTTCGGTCTACGACACCGCCGGCGCCGCGGCCGACCTGGTCGAACGCGGCAATCCGGCCGATGCGGCGGTGGCCTCCGAGCTGTGCGCTGGTCTGTACGGCTTGAAGGTCCTCAAGCGCGACATCCAGGATTGCCGCATGAACACCACGCGCTTTCTCTTGATGGCCAGGGATGAGACCACCCCGCCGCCCGCCGTTGCCTGCAAAACCAGCCTGTTGTTCGAGGTGCGCAACATCCCCGCCGCCCTCTACAAGTGCCTGGGCGGCTTTGCCACCAACGGCGTCAACCTGACCCGCCTTGAATCACGACCGGTGCCAAACTCCCCCTGGGCCTACCATTTTTATCTGGATTTTCAAGGTCGCCCGGAGCAACCTTCCGTGCAGCACGCCCTGGACGAGCTCAAGTTCTTTACCACCAATCTGAAGCATCTCGGCTGCTACCAGGAGTCACGGAAACCCGAAATGCCCGAGGGAGACCCCGCCGCATGATCAGCTATCCCCACCTGGATCCGGTCATCGTCCAGATTGGTCCTTTGGGGATCCGCTGGTACGGGTTGATGTATACGCTGGCCTTCCTGCTTGGCTGGCCACTGCTGAAACATCGGGCACGCCGTCTCATGCCGGCACTGGATCAGGAGCTTCTCGGCGATCTTGTGGTGTGGATTTTGGCCGGCGTCATACTTGGCGGACGGTTGGGGTATGTCCTGTTCTACCAGTTTCCCTACGCTGTCGCGCACCCCCTGACTGTCCTGAAAATCTGGGAAGGAGGCATGTCTTTTCATGGTGGTCTGATCGGGGTGATTCTCCTGTGTTACATATTTTCGCGACGCCGGAACCTGCCGTGTCTCGCCCTGGCTGACATGGCCATCCCGGTCTTTCCCCTGGGGCTCTTTCTTGGGCGCATCGGCAATTTCATCAACGGTGAGTTGTGGGGGCGGACGACCGATCTTCCCTGGGGGATGGTCTTTCCCGATGCCGGCCCCTTGCCGCGTCATCCGAGCCAGCTTTATGAAGCCATGCTGGAGGGGGTTGTTCTGTTCACCATCCTGTGGTGGTTGGGGCGACGCGCGCGACCTCGCGGCTTCATGCTGGGAAATTTTCTCGTCTTTTATGCCCTGTTTCGCTTCCTGGTGGAGTTCGTCCGCGAACCCGATGTTCAGCTCGGTTATCTCGGTTTTGGATTGACCATGGGTCAGTGGCTGACTCTGCCCATGGTGATCATCGGTGTGGCGATGGTGGCGCGGGCGCTGCGCGGGTCGGCGGCGACGGGCGGAACGCCTTCCACCTGAAGGAGTTCCCGTGCATCCGCTGCAAGCGTCGGTCGAGGGGTTGCCGGAGCTGCCCGGGGTCTATCGTTTTCTTGCAGCCGATGGCGCGGTGCTTTACGTCGGCAAGGCGAAGGCGCTCAAGCGGCGCGTCGCCTCCTATTTTTCCCGCGGTGCGCTGCCACCACGCATCCAGACAATGGTGGAGCAGGCACACGCCCTGGAGATCACCGTCACCGCCTCGGAGAGTGAGGCCCTGATCCTCGAAGCCAACCTCATCCGGCAATGTCAACCGCGCTACAACGTCCTGCTCAAGGACAGCAAATCCTACCCCTACATTCACCTCGCCTCGCAACATGCTTACCCCCGTCTCTCCCTTTATCGTGGCGGACGGCAGGGACCGGGGCGCTATTTTGGGCCTTACCCATCGGCGCAGGCGGTGCGGGAGACATTGAAATATCTACAGAAAATCTTTCCGGTGCGCCAATGTGAGGATGTTCAATTCCAGAGTCGTCGTCGTCCCTGCCTGCAATACCAGATTCGGC
>PEAJ01000156.1 GCA_002753495.1 Magnetococcales bacterium HA3dbin3
GGGGGGGGGGGGGTTGGGTTGTCCTTGGCCCATGTCCCTTTTCACAAGGAGAATAAAGACCATGCGCATCCTTGTCGTTGGCGGCGGCGGGCGGGAGCACGCCTTGTGTTGGAAAATCGCCCAGTCGCCACAAGTGACACATCTGTTCTGCGCCCCCGGCAACGCCGGTATCGCCAGCATCGCCACCTGCGTTGCCATCGCTGCCGAGGAGGTCGACGTCTTGTGCCGCTTTGCGCGCGATGAGCGGATCGATCTCACCGTCGTCGGTCCGGAGGCGCCGCTGGTACTCGGCATTGTTGATCGTTTCCGGGCGGCGGGGCTCGCCATTTTCGGTCCTGATCGCGCGGCGGCGGAGATCGAGGGATCAAAGGCTTTCATGAAGGGGTTGTTTGCCAAGTACGGCATTCCCACCGCCAGCTATCAACTCTTCACCGATCCGGCGGCGGCTTTGGCGTATGTCAAAGGCCGGTCGGCGCCGATGGTGGTCAAGGCCTCCGGGCTCGCTGCCGGCAAGGGGGCAATCGTTTGCCCGACGGTCGCCGATGCCGTTGCTGCTGTCGAGCGCATCATGGTGACGCGGGAGTTTGGTGTTGCCGGCGATCAGGTGGTGGTCGAGGATTTTCTTCAGGGCGAGGAGGCGTCGTTCATGGCCCTGGTCGATGGCGAGCATGTTTTACCGCTCGCCGGTTCGCAGGATCACAAGGCCGTTTTTGATGGCGACACCGGGCCCAACACCGGTGGCATGGGGGCCTACTCCCCGGCGCCGATCCTCACCCCGCGTCTGCATGATCTGGCCATGGAGCGGGTGATGTATCCGACGGTGCGGGCGATGGCTGCCGAGGGGCGTCCTTATCGGGGTTTGCTTTATGCCGGGCTGATGATCGATGGCGAAGAGATGCGCGTTTTGGAGTTCAACGCCCGTTTTGGCGATCCCGAGACGCAGCCGCTTTTGATGCGCATGCAATCGGATCTCGTGCCTTTGTTGCAGGCAGCGGCGGTTGGATCGTTACGGGGCATGACCATCACCTGGGATCCGCGCACGGCTTTGTGTGTGGTGATGACGGCTGGTGGCTATCCCGGATCTTATGAAAAAGATCTGCCGATCAGCGGGCTTGAACAGGCGGCCGCTGTGCCCGATGCCGTGGTTTTTCATGCCGGCACGCGTTTGCAGGATGGTCGTGTTGTCACTAAAGGGGGGCGTGTGCTTGGGGTGACTGCCCTCGGTGTCGATGCAGCGGCGGCGCAGCGGGTTGCTTATGTCGCGGCGGAGCGGATTCACTGGCCGGGGGTGCATTATCGGCGTGATATTGGTTATCGTGCCGTTGGGCGGCGGTAGGGGTTGGGAACGGGGGATAGCGACCTGTGTCGATCCCTGGCCCCCGTTCCCGACGCCACAAACAACCCGGGATTCGTATCAATCCAGCTCTGTCTGCGTGTCGACAATCACCCGCCGACAAAAGTCACTGCGGCTTCTGCCCGGCGGCCTTTTGCTTGGCCAGTTGATCCAGCTCCGCCTGCTGCTTGGCAATCGCCTGCTGATAAACAACGGCAAAGTTGATCGGATCAAGGAGCAAAGGCTTGAATCCACCTTCGGTCACCGTGGTCGCGATCAGGTGCCGCACGTAGGGGAAGAGGATGGTCGGGCAATCAACACCAAGCAACACCGCCACGTGCTCGTCAGGAATGTTGCGGACCAAAAACAGCCCGGCATAGGTGACATCGACCAGGAACATGGTCTTGTCGGCAAGCTTGACATCGGCAACGACATGCAACGCCACCTCGAAGTGATCCTTCTCCTTCGGAGTGGCACTGGTCGACAGGTTGAAATCAACACGCGGCTCCTGCGTAAGCTGGAACACATCCGGCGTGCTGGGATTTTCGAACGAGAAATCCTTCAGATAGACCTTGACGATGTGGAAAATGGGCTGATCGGCACCCGGTGCCCCGACGGGCGGTGCCGGCGGGGTGGAAGGAGAGGCGGGCGTGGATTGGGCCATGGGTATGCTCCGTGTGCGCGCTGCGGTTGGGGGCAATGTAAAGAAAGGTCACGACTCCGCGACACCCCCGGCCGGGGAGTCGTGCGGGGTCACCTGGTGGGCGGGGGCCATCCCCGCCTGGGTTGTCGCATCGGATCGCTGTGCACGCCGCCGCCGCCGCCGCTTCTTCGCGGGGGAAGGGCTCCCGGCGGCAACATCACCACCAGCCTGGGCGGGCGTTGCCGATGTCCCGGCAACACTGTCCGCCAGGCCTGGTGTTGGCGTCGCGTTCCCCGCGCCGGGCGATCCGACTTCTGCCTGCCAATGGCCGGCAGTCGGACGCCGGCGGCGGCGCCTTGAACCCGCGGCGACGGCTGGCGCGGTGGCCGTTGTTGTTTCGCCTTCCGGTGTTGCCGGTTTTGCGGTGATTTCACGTTCGCTTCGGGGTTTGGGTCCGGTCGCGCGGCGATCGCCACCGCTGCGTCCGCGGCCGCTGCTCGTCGCGCCCCGTTCGCCGCGTCCGCCGCGTTCGCGACCATCGCGCGCCGGGCGGGCGGAAACAGCGCTGCGTGGCGGACGTGTCAACGCCGGCAATGTTGCCTCGTCCGCCCAGGCGACATCGATCTTCATGCCGATGAAGGTTTCGATCGCCTCCAGATTGTACGCCCCCTCCTCGTCGACCAGGGAGATGGCGTCACCGGCGGCGCCGGCGCGGGCGGTACGACCGATGCGGTGGACGTAATCCTCGGGATTTTCCGGCAGGTCGAAATTGATGACGTGGGTGACGCCGGCGATGTGCAGACCGCGCCCGGCGACATCGGTGGCGATCAGGACCGACAATTCGCCATCCTGGAAGCGTTGCAGAACCTTCAGGCGCTTGATCTGGGGGACATCGCCGGAGAGGTAGCCGGCGTTGATCGCATTGTGTTCCAGCCAGTTTTTCAGCCTCTCGCCCATGCGCTTGGTGTTGATGAAGATCATCACCCGGCCGCCGCCGGTGGCCCCTTCCTCGGCCAGTTCCGCGCGCAGGATGCTGACGAGCAGGGGGATTTTGAGGTCGGAGTCAACGTGGTAGAGGGATTGCCGCACCATGGCGGCGGTTTTCACGTCGCTCTCCACCGCGAGCATGGCGGGATTGTTCATGTACTCGTAGGAGAGTTCCTGGGCGCGGTAGGAGAGGGTGGCGGAGAAGAGAAGCGATAAGCGTTGATCAAACGGGGGGAGGCGGCGCAGGAGGAAACGCAGGTCGGCGATGAACCCCATGTCGAACATGCGGTCGGCCTCGTCGATGACGAGCACCTCAACCTCTTTGACACCGTAGAGTTTCTGCTTGAAAAAATCGATGAGCCGGCCCGGGGTGCCGATCAGGAGGTCGACGTTTTGTGCAGCGAGGATCGACTTTTGTTTGTCATAGTCGACCCCACCATAGACGGCGGCGATGGTGAAGCCGGTGTGGGCGCCGAGGGCACGGGCATCGCGTTCCACCTGCACCACCAGCTCGCGGGTTGGGGCGATGATCAGGGCGCGCGGCCGGCCGGGTTGGCGGGGGGGGGCGCCATCGGGCGGCGAGGCGGCGAGCAGGCGCGTGTAGAGGGCGACCAGAAAGGCGGCGGTTTTGCCGGTTCCGGTCTGCGCCTGGCCGGCGACATCACGCCCGGCAAGCAGGGTGGGCAGGGCCAGGGCCTGAATCGGCGTGCAGGTGACAAACCCGCAGGCGCGAACGCCCGCCATGACCGGCTCGGGGATGGGAAGGTCGGTAAACTCCATGGCATGCACTCACTTCCGATCCAAGGGCGCGGATCACCGGTTTCTGCTCTGGTTTACCCGTCGGGAGGAGAGGCGTACCACACCCCGGCCGGGGTTGGAACCGGCCCTCGATCCGCCGGGCGCGAAAAACCTCGCCCTGAAGCCTTGGGGTAAGGTCACCTTTCCCCGTTCCACGGGCGCCAGGCCCCCTCGATTTTCCAGTGCCGGCAGCGAGAGGGAAACCAGGCGGCGTAAGTCCTTCGGTATCGGGGAGGGGCTTGACTCCAATTCCAGACCAAGCGGCACCCGTGCTGGCTGCCTTGCGCGCTTCTTGACCGTACCCGAACGTATCCGTCTCGTCGCGCGCGTCTGGCTGGAATCAGGCGCCGACCGCCAGGGCCTTGACCTTGGCGTTGAGCCGACGCATGCGGCGCGCGGCCTGATTCTTGTGGATGACGCCCTTGCGTGCCGAAATGGCAAGCGAAGAGACGGCCGCCCGCAACGCCTCTTGTGCCTTGGCGACATCCCCTGTTTCGACCACGGCAAGCACCTTCTTGCTGAAGGTGCGCATGCGCGATTTGGCGTCCCGGTTGCGCAGATTGCGCTTGATTGTCTGCCGGGCGCGCTTCATGGCGGATTTTATGTTGGCCACTTGACGCAGACTCCCTTTGCTTGAAATGATCTGGGGCCGCGGCCTCATGCCAGGGCCCCCGATACGTTGACGTTTCAGGGTATCCAAGCCACTTGCGCCAAGTCAAAGGTTTTTTCTCGTGTCCACCCCTTCCGAAAGGCCCGCCGGTCGTGGTCATCACCTGATCAGTGCGGTGGGGACCATCAGTTTTTACACCTTGTTGTCGCGCGTGTTGGGGTTTGCGCGCGATGTGGTGATTGCGCGTGGTTTTGGTTCGGGGATGGATGCCGATGCCTTCTTTGTCGCCCAGAAGCTGCCCAATTTTCTGCGGCGGCTCTTCGCGGAAGGGGCTTTCGCCACCGCCTTCGTGCCGGTTTTCAGCACCTACAAGGTTCAGGACGATGTTGCCGCCACGCGACAGATGGTGGCGGCGGTCTTTACCGCCCTGGCGGCGATCCTGATGGTGGTGGTGGCGCTGGGGGAGCTGACCATGCCCTATCTGCTCATGGTCATCGCCCCCGGGTTTGGCGACACGCCGGAAAAGTACACCCTGACTGTTGATCTTACCCGCATCACCTTCCCCTACATCCTGCTCATCTCCCTGGTGGCGATGGTGGGTGGGGTGTTGAACAGCTATCGGCGCTTTGCCGTGCCGGCGGCGACGCCGATCCTGCTCAACGTTTTCATCATCCTGGGTGCGGTATTCGCTGCTCCGTGGTTTGAGCGGCCTTCGGTCGGGCTGGCTTTGGGAATTCTCATCGGTGGCATCGTCCAGCTGGCGGTGCAATTTCCGGCGATGACGCGTCTGGGCATGCCGCTTGGGCTGCGCTGGGATCCGCGTCATCCGGCGATCCGGCGCATTCTCACCCTGATGGGACCTTCGGTGCTCGGGGTGTCGGTCGCCCAGATCAGCTTGATTCTCGATACTTTTCTCGCCTCGTGGCTCCCTTCGGGTTCCATCTCCTATCTCTACTACGCCGATCGTTTGGTTGAATTTCCGTTGGGGTTGATTGGCATTGCCATGGCGACGGCCATTTTGCCGACTCTTTCGGCGAAGGCGGCGCGCAACGACGAGCAGGGGCTTAATGCTGATCTCGCGTTTGCCATGCGTGTGGTGACGTTGATCAATCTGCCGGCGAGTGTTGCCTTGATCGTGTTGCGCGAGCCGATTCTGGTGATGTTGTTCCAGGGGGGTGCTTTCAGTGCCGAGACCACGGCGGCGACATCGCAGGCGCTTCTTGCTTACAGCAGCGGGTTGATTGCTTTTACCGGCGTGAAGGTGGTGGCGCCGGCTTTTTTTGCGCGGCATGACACGCGCACGCCGGTGCGGGTGGCGATTGTTTGTCTGGTGATCAACATGGTTCTCAACGTTATTCTCATGTTTCCGCTCAAGCATGTCGGGTTGGCGTTGGCCACGACGTTGACTTCTTATCTGAACGTATCGTTGTTGTTGTTTTATTTACATCGTCAGACCGGGTTTCGTCTTGGTGGAGCTTTTCTTGTTACTATTGTCAAGACGTTGTT
>PEAJ01000157.1 GCA_002753495.1 Magnetococcales bacterium HA3dbin3
GACCGTCGGGTTGGTTTTTTTTTTTCTCTCCTGGCCAGCGGATACGCGGTTTGAGCGACGAATACTTTTTTGTGACGAGGTAGGAGCCCCATGAATATCCATGAACATCAGGCAAAACAGATTATAGCCCGCTACGGGGTTGCGGTTCCGCGCGGCCGGGTCGCCTTCACCCCGGACGAGGCCGAACAGGCGGCCAAGGAGCTGGGTGGCGGTGTGTTTGTCGTCAAGGCACAGATTCACGCCGGCGGCCGGGGCAAGGGCGGCGGCGTCAAGGTGGTCAAGAGCGTGGCCGAGGTACGCGAGCAGGCGCAACGCATGCTCGGCATGACCCTGGTGACCATTCAAACTGGTCCGGCCGGCAAAGAGGTCAAGCGCGTCTACATTGAGGAAGGGTGCAACATCGCCCGCGAACTCTACCTGGGCATGGTCATCGACCGTGGTACCAGCCGCGTCACTATGATGGCCTCCACCGAAGGGGGCATGGAGATCGAGGAGGTGGCGGCCAAGCATCCGGAGAAAATCCTGAAAGAAGCCGTCGATCCGGCGGTCGGGTTTACCGGTTTTCAGGCGCGCAACCTCGCCTTCGGGCTGGGGCTGAAAGATAAACAGATCGATAAGGCGGTCAAGTTCATGACCGCCCTCTACGCCGCCTTCATGGACACCGACGCCTCGCTCGTCGAGATCAACCCGCTGGTGGTCACCGGTGATGGCGATGTCATCGCCCTCGATGCCAAGATGAACTTCGACTCCAATGCCCTCTACCGGCATAAGGACATCGAGGCCCTGCGCGACCTCAACGAGGAGAACCCGAAGGAGATCGAGGCCTCCAAGCACGAGCTGAACTACATCGCCCTCGATGGCTCGATCGGCTGCATGGTCAACGGTGCCGGTCTGGCGATGGCGACCATGGACATCATCCAGTTGAAGGGAAGCAGCCCGGCCAACTTCCTGGATGTCGGCGGCGGCGCGACCACCGAGCGGGTGACGGAGGCGTTCAAGCTGATTCTTTCGGATGGCAATGTAAAGGCGGTTCTGGTCAATATCTTCGGCGGCATCATGCGTTGTGATGTCATCGCCAACGGCATTGTGACCGCGGCCCGCCAGGTGTCGTTGAACAAGCCGCTGGTGGTACGGCTGGAGGGGACCAACGTCGAGCAGGGGAAACAGATCCTCGCTTCGTCTGGTCTGCCCATCATCACTGCCAACGACTTAAACGATGCCGCCGAAAAGGCCGTCGCCTCCATCAAGGGAGCCTGATTCATGAGTATCTTTGTCGACAAGAATACCCGCGTCATCTGCCAGGGGTTCACCGGAAAGAACGGCACCTTCCACTCGGAGCAGGCCATCGCCTACGGCACGACCATGGTCGGTGGCGTCTCCCCGGGCAAGGGGGGCACGAAGCATCTCGGTCTGCCGGTGTTTGACACCGTCGCCGACGCCGTGCGCGCCACCGGCGCCACCGCCTCGGTCATTTTCGTTCCCCCGCCTTTCGCCGCCGATGCAATCATGGAAGCGGCGAGCACCGATATCGACCTCGTCGTCTGCATCACCGAGGGGATCCCGGTGCTCGACATGGTCAAGGCCAAGCGCTACCTGCAAGGGCGCAAGACCCGCCTGATCGGCCCCAACTGCCCCGGCATCATCACCCCGGGTGCGTGCAAGATCGGCATCATGCCCGGACACATTCATCTGCCAGGCAAGGTTGGCGTTGTCTCCCGCTCCGGCACCCTCACCTACGAGGCGGTGGCGCAAACGACGGCGGTCAAACTCGGCCAGAGCACCTGCGTCGGCCTCGGCGGCGATCCGGTCAACGGCACCAACTTCATCGACTGCCTGGAGCGGTTCCAGGCCGATCCGCAGACCGAAGGGATCGTCATGATCGGTGAGATCGGCGGCACGGCCGAGGAAGAGGCCGCCGCCTTCATCAAAAAACATGTCACCAAGCCGGTGGTGGGCTTCATCGCCGGGGCGACGGCACCCAAAGGCAAGCGCATGGGTCACGCCGGGGCGATTATCTCCGGCGGCAAGGGTACCGCCGAAGAGAAGTTCGCCGCCCTTGGCGCGGCTGGCGTACATATCGCCCGGAGCCCGTCCGACCTCGGGGTGACCATGCTCAAAGCCATGGGGGGGTGATTCCTCCTCCAGGCTGGCGTCTTGCTCGTTGATCGAGGAATCATGACAAAAGGGGAGATCGCATGGCAAAAAGAGACTTGATCATCCGCATCGGAGGCGAAGGCGGCGAGGGGGTCATCTCCTCGGGTGATTTCATTGCGGCCGCCTGCGCGCGCGCCGGGTTGGACGTGTACACTTTCAAAACCTTCCCGGCTGAAATCAAGGGCGGCTACGCCATGTATCAAGTGCGAGCCAGTGCCGAGCGGGTCTACAATCAGGGGGATACCTTTGATGTCCTCTGCGTCTTCAACGGCGAGGCGTTTGAAGTCAACAAAAGCCAGATGCGGCCGGGAACGGCCGTGGTCTACGATTACCCGGGCGGCGACTTTGAACCCGGCGAGTTGCCGCCCGGGGTCTTCGGCTATCCGATTCCGATGACCCAGGCCGCCAAAGATATGAAATCGATCCGCTCCAAGAACATGGTGGCGCTGGGGGCGTTGTCGGTGCTGTTCAACATCCACGAATCAACCCTGGTCGGTGCCCTGACGAAAAAATTTGGTAAGAAGGGCAAAGAGGTCCTGGATTTCAACCTGCAAGGGTTCGCCAAGGGCAAGGAGTTGGCGGCCAAGTTGACCAAGCAGGATCCCTGGCGCTTGGCCGATGTGCAGGATCCCAAGGATATCATCGTCATTGCCGGCAATGATGCCGTTGGTCTGGGAGCGGTCATGGGCGGGTTGGAATTCTTCTCCGCCTACCCGATCACCCCGGCAACGGAGATTGCCAAATATGTCGCCACCCACCTGCCGAAGCGTGGCAACCACCTGATCCAGGCCGAGGATGAGATTGCCTCGATCTCGCAGGTTATTGGTGCCTCCTACGCCGGCCTGAAGTCCATGACCGCCACCTCCGGTCCGGGGTTGGCCCTGATGAGCGAAATGCTCGGCATGGCCTCGATGAGCGAAACCCCGGTCATGGTGGTGGATGTGCAGCGCGGCGGCCCGTCGACCGGGCTGCCGACCAAACATGAGCAGTCCGATCTGTTTTTGGCCATCCATGGTGCGCATGGCGATGCCCCGCGCGTCGTGTTGTCGGTGGAGGATGTCCACGACTGCGTCGACATGACCATCGAAGCCTTGAACCTGGCCGAGGAGTATCAGTGCCCGGTGATTCTTCTCTCCGACGGCTCCCTGGCCTTTTCGACGCAGACAATTCCGGCGCCCAAGCCCGCCTCCTACACCATCGTCAATCGTCGGCGCTGGGATGGGCAGGGAACCTACAAGCGCTACGAATTCACCCCCGATCACATCTCACCGATGGCCGACCCCGGCACGCCCAATGCCATGCACATCGCCACCGGCCTTGAGCACGGCGAGACCGGCGCCCCGAACTGGCGCCCGGAGAACCACTGGGCGATGCACGAGAAGCGATTCAACAAGCTCAACCGGATCGTCGATACCTATCGTCCGACCGAGATTGATGGCTCGGGTGATGCCGATGTTGGTGTCATCACCTGGGGCAGCACCATTGGCGTGGTGCGTGAGGCGGTGCAGCGGCTGCGTGCCGAGGGGCTGAAGGTCAAGGGGTTCTATCCCAAGCTTATGTGGCCAATGCCGGTGCAGCAGTATGAGGCCTTTGCCGCCACCTGCAAAAAGATCCTGGTGCCAGAGGTCAACTATCAGGGACAGCTGGCCCACTTCATCCGCGCCGAGACCTCCATCAAGCCGATTCGCTTCAACATTTGCGGTGGCTTGCCTTTCACCCCGGCCATGATCGTCGCGAAAGTCAAGGAGTTGATCTGATGTCCACAGCCGCGTTGCACCAAGTCGAGATGAAGCCCAAGGAGTACAAGTCGGAGGTGTCGGTGGTGTGGTGCCCCGGGTGTGGTCACCACGGCATTCTGAACGCCATCTACCGCGCCCTCTCCGAGCTGGGGATCGATCCGACGAAGATGATGTCCATCTCCGGGATCGGCTGCTCCTCGCGCACCCCTTATTTTATCAAGTCGTACAAGATGCACACCCTGCACGGACGCGCCGGCGCCGTGGCCACCGGTGCGCAGATTGCCCGTCCGGACTTGGTGGTGATGGTCACCGGCGGTGATGGCGACGGCTTTTCCATCGGCGGCGGCCACATGCCGCACATGGCGCGCAAGAACGTCGACATGACTTACGTCCTTTACGACAACGGCATCTACGGGCTGACCAAGGGGCAGTACTCCCCAACCTCGCGGCCGGAATTGAAGGCCTATACCACCCCCTACGGCGGCCCCGACACACCGATGGATCCGCTGCTTTACATGCTGACCTACGGCGCCACCTACGTCGCCCAGGCCTTCGCCGGCAAGCCCAAGGTGTGCGCCGACCTGATCAAGGGGGCGATCGAACATCGGGGATTCTCCTACGTCAACATCTTTTCGCAGTGCACCTCCTTCAACCATATCGACACCGTGGAGTACTATCGCGATTTGGTCGAGGAGGTTCCGACTGGTCATGACGTGACCGACCTCGGCGCGGCCATGGCCCTGGCGCGTCGACCCAACGGCAAGGCGCCGATGGGTTTGCTCTACCAGGACAAACGGCCAACCCTGGTGGATCGTCTCCAGGAGATTGTGACCAAGGTTGGCGGTCACCCGGATTATGACCTGAACAAAATCATCGATCTCTCTCGGCCCTGATCCGGTTCGGCCGAGACGTAAAAAGAAGGGAACAGTCGCACCCATGCTGCAACGATTTACCGATCGCGCCGCGCTGCTGGCGGCACGCGGCAAGGACGGCACGCTGGTAGATGCAGACCTGAGTTTCGTTGATATCTCCGGTCTGGATCTCTCTGGCTTGAATCTCTCTGGCGCCCTGCTTTCCGGCAGTCGCCTCCTGGGGACATCGTTCGATGGGTGCGACTGTTCCGCCATTTTTGTGCAAAGGGCGGATCTGACCGGGGCGCGTTTTCGCCACGCCCGATTGGAGGAAGCCTTCTTTCAGCACTCCGTCATGCAGCGCTGCGACTTCTCCGACGCCGCCATGTCCGGGGCGAAAATCCTCGTCTGTCAGCTGGAAAATGGCCTGTTGTGTCGAGCGGATTTGACTGACGGGCAGGTTTTGGGTACAAACTTCACCGGGGCTGATTTTTCCGGGGCATCTTTGCGGCGGGTGGTCCTGCGTGAGGCAACACTTGAAGGAGCACGTCTGGTCGCCTGCGATCTGCGCGAAGCAGATTTTCGCAAGGCCGACCTCCAGAACGCCATCGTCGGCGATGTGCGTACCGAGGGGGCGCTCTTTTATGGCAAGGCCCCCTGGCCTGACGCTGCCACGCAACCCACGGATTGGGATGTCAAGCTACCTCGTTTCGATGGGGAGTGATCCTTGACATCCCCAATGGAGGAGGAGCTTCCGCGACTGCGGAAGCGGCTGGTTTTCCTCTCGGGCCGACGCTCCATGCTGGAGGTTGAGGAGCTGCTGCGCCGCAACATCGACCTGGAGCGGATGGACCGGCAGGCATGTCTGGCCCTGGAAAAACTCCTCACACACTCGGATAATGATCTCCTCGACTGGATCTCCGGGGTCTCCACCCCACCGCCAGAGGTGGACAGGGGTCTTCTCGCGCGTCTCTCCGGACGGCAGGACCGGGGCGGTTAGCCGGGGGGGGCGGAAGGGGTGGTTTTCCGTGGTCGTTTTTCCTGCTTGATGCAAAGGGCTGGCACGTCTTTTCCCGCGGTGACGTCGCCAGGGGGGGGTGGTTGG
>PEAJ01000158.1 GCA_002753495.1 Magnetococcales bacterium HA3dbin3
CCCTTGAAACCTGGGGGGATCGGGTTTTGACCGCATCATCCCTGCGCGATGTCTTTGGGGGATAGCAGGATCGCCGCTGCGGCCGGGGTACCCGGGTTCAACAATCAAAACCGACTCTCTCTCGCGGATGCAACCGTCCCGGGGGTTACACCCCGCCTTCGCCGAATCGGGTCGGTGGTGTTGCAAAACCCCGGTTCGCACCCCATATCCCGCTTGAAGAAACGCAACGTTCTCGCCCATGATCGAGCGGAGAAGTGGCAGCCCCATCCTTGGATCGGGTTCCCCCATGAAGTACGACGCCACCCTGAAGGACATCTTTCAAACGTTGCCGCAGCGGCTGCTCCTGCTCCTGACCGGCCAGGAGGCCAGCGACCTGCTGCCGGTTGAGTTTTCCTCGGTAAAAAGGCGCCAGCCGGATCTGGTCGTGCGCCTGCGCGACGAATCAATTTTTCACCTGGAATTTCAAAGCGGCCGCGACCCGGACATGGCCTGGCGGATGCTGGAATATTTTCTCCTGATCCGTGGCTTGTATCCCAGCGCCCGGATCGTGCAACAGGTGCTCTACGTCGGTGCCGAACCGTGTGCGTTCGCGACGGAAATTGAGGAAACCGACCTGAGGTTTTGCTACACTGTCCGGGACCTCCGGGAAATTGACTGCCAGCAGATGCTGGCAAGCCCCTGCCTGGAGGAGAACCTGCTTGCCATCCTGTGTCGGTTGCAGGATGGCCGGCAGACAGTGCGCGCGATTCTTGCGCGCGTGGCGGTGATGGAACCAAAAGCCAGGATGGATGCGTTGGAGAAGCTGACCATCCTGGCTGGTTTGCGCAGGCTGGGAACCACGGTCAAGGAGGAGGTCAAGGCGATGCCCATTACGGTCAATGTGATGGAGGATGAATTTTTGCGCGATATTTTCGTCAGGGTACGGTCGGAAGGAGTCCAGGAAGGCATTCAAATCGGTGAACGACAAACCCACCTAAAGGGCGAGGCTGCCTTCCTTCTGCGCCTGCTCAAGCAACGTTTTGGAACGCTGCCCGACTGGGTCCCGGAGCGAATCCATGCCGCCGATGCGACCGCCCTTGAAACCTGGGGGGATCGGGTTTTGACCGCATCATCCCTGCGCGATGTCTTTGGGGGATAGCAGGATCGCCGCTGCGGCCGGGGTACCCGGGTTCAACAATCAAAACCGACTCTCTCCTGCAAACGCGATCGCCGCGCGGGTTCTCTCCCCCCTCGCCAGACCGGGTGGCCGGGCTTGCAAAACCCCGCCGCGCACCCCATATCCCGCTTGAAGAAACGTGACGTTCTCGCCTATGATCGGACGGAAGAACGAGCGGAAGGATCGTCAATCGCGACATCGACAACCCAAGCGACTGTCAGCTGACCTGGGCATCTTCAGGACCCAGGGCCGGTCGCGCACGCATCAAAGCAAGGAGCACCCCCATGAGCGAAAGTCCCTTTGGTCACCGTCCACGCGTCTCGGTGCAGGCCGAGGTTGCTCCCGCGCCGACCGTCGATGCATCGGCCATCGACTACCTGAAGCAGGTGTACGCCCTTCTCGCCGCGAGCCTGCTCGTGGCGGTGGCGGCCGGCTTCGTTGGCATGCACACCCCCTTTGCCTTTGAGCACCCCATCGTGCTTTTGCTGCTCGAACTGGGGGCCTTCTTCCTCGCTCTCAAAGTAAAAAACACGCCAACCCTGTTCCTGTTCACCGGCATCTCCGGCTTTGCCATCGGGCCGATCATCGCCATCTACATCGGCCGAGGGCTTTCCGGTGCCGTCGGTCAGGCGGTGTTCCTCACCGCCGCCATCTTCGTTGGCATGACCTTCTACGCCATGACCACCCGGCGCAACCTCTCGATGCTCGGCACCTTTCTCTTCGGCGGGTTGGTCATCCTGCTCGTCGGGTCGCTCCTGAACCTGTTTTTCCACTCTTCGGCCGTCACCTTTGCCATCAGCGCCGCCGGTGCCGTGATCTTTTCGCTCTACATCGCCTGGGAGACACAGATGCTCAAGGAGAACCCCTGGGCGGTTACCCCCCAGGAGGCGGCGCTCTCGATGTATCTGAACGTGATCAATCTTTTTCTCTCCCTGTTGCGGCTGCTGGGAGTTCTCGGGAGCGACGACTGACCCTGGACCGGTCGGTCTCCCCCGCCCATGTCCGCCGCCCCCCTGACCCCGGAGGAGCTCACCGCCCTGGAGCTGGCCAAAACCACCTTGCGCGCCGCCGGCTGGCAGGAGCCGGCGGTGGCGCTCGTGGTCCTGGGGCGGTGGCAGCGGCTTTATTGCCTGGGCGGGGAGGGGTCGTGTCCATCCTGGCCGGTCTCCACCGGGCGGGCGGGGTTTGGCAATCAGGTTGACAGTGGCCGCACGCCGATTGGCCTGCATCGTGTCTGTGCCTGCATCGGCGAAAACGCGCCCGTGGGCGCGGTGTTCAAGGGACGCATCCCGACCGGCGAGGTCGTCGCCGAGGGGGCGGACGACACCCCGGACCCCATCACCACCCGCATCCTCTGGCTGGACGGGGTGCAAGAGGGGTTCAATCGCGGCCCCGGTGTCGATTCGCGCGCGCGCTACATCTACATTCATGGTACCCCGCGCGCCCATCTTCTGGGACAGCCGGTTTCCGCCGGTTGCATCCGCATGAAGAACGAGCATGTGATCGAGCTGTTTGCGCGTGTTCCCGCCGACACCCTGGTTTTGATCGAGCCGGCTTGACAGTCATGGATCGTTTCCTCGCCGACCTGCGCACGCGCCTGCACAATCCCCAGCTTGTTGCCCTGCTGTTGGTGATGGTCGCCGGCACCGTGGTGGTGTTGCGTTTTGGCGATGCCATCGCCCCATTCATCACCTCGCTGGTGGTCGCCTACCTCCTGGAGGGGATGGTGCGTCCGCTCGTGCGCCTGCATGTGCCGCGCATCATTGCCGTGCTGCTCGTTTTCGGCTTGTTTGTCTGTCTGCTCGTGGTTTTGTTTGGCGTGGTTCTTCCCATTCTTGTCGAGCAGCTCTCCCGTCTGCTTGAGGAGGTGCCGCGCATGACCACGGTTCTGCAGGGGCTTAAAGGGCGGGCGATCGAGTCGGCCAAGGGGGTGATGAGCGCCAACCTGGTGGAGCCGCTCTTTGCGCGCCTGCTTGAAGGCTTCCAGGATCTCACCGCCCGTTCGGTCACCTACCTGTTGCACGGGGTGCCGGGGCTTTTCTCGGTGGTGATTTATCTCTTTCTGGTGCCGTTTCTGGTCTTTTTTTTCCTCAAGGACAAGAAGGGGTTGCTTGCCGCGGTGCAGCGTTTGCTGCCGCGTGAGCGCGCCCTGTTGTTCAAGGTGTTGCATGATGTCGATCACGGTTTGGGTGGATACATTCGCGGCAAGTTCTGGGAGATGCTTCTGCTCGGCGCGGCGACTTATCTTTGCCTGGCCTACATCGGCTGCGAGTATGCCTTTTTGCTCGGACTGCTGAGCGGTCTGTCGGTGTTGATCCCCTTCCTTGGGGTGGTGGTGGTGACGGTGCCGGTGATCCTGCTTGGGATGTTCCAGTGGGGTTTCACCTGGGATGCCTTCAAACCCTTGATGATCTACGGTGTTTTGCAGATGGTCGACGGCAACCTGATCGCCCCGCTGATCCTGGGCGAGACGGTTCGTGTGCATCCGACGACCATCATCCTGGCCGTGCTTTTTTTTGGTTCGCTCTGGGGATTGCTCGGGGTCTTTTTTGCCGTGCCGCTGGCGGTGTTGATCAAGAGCATCATCGACGCCACCTTGCCACCTGTCGATTCCATCGCCGACGCGGATCCCCGGTAATACCCGCGGGTGTGGTCCGCCGAGAGCCTGCCACAATGGCGAGGAACGCCTGTTTTCCGTGTCATTCCAATTCCAGATCAAGATGGCAACGAGGCTTACAACGCGTGAGCGACGAGACAGATACGTTTGGGTACGGCGAGGAGCGAGTCAGGCAGCCAACGAAGTTGCCGCTTGATATGGAATTGGAATCAGACCCGGGTTGGTTTCGTCGGCGGCTCTTGCCCTCACGGGCGGGCGTCGGCCGGGGGCAGGGCAGGCGGGGCGGGAGCAGCGGATGCGGAGGGTACGGTCGATGATGCGGCGGCTGGCGTCGCCGCATCGTGCAGATGCCGCGACTCTCCGCGCCCGTCATCGAAAGCGATCAGCTCGGCCGCGACCGAACCGATGCGCACCTTGGTCTCGACCCGCAACGGCAGATGGCGCGCATCGTCGGTCACCCAGACCGTCAGATCCCCCTGCTGGCGGAACAGCTCCGAACTTTGCAGCAACGGGTGCAGTGGAAAGGCCTGAAACCACCCGAGCGACGTAAAGAGCTTCTCCGCCGGGCCAACCGTCACCTCGGCGGCATACCAGCGGTCGCCATCGAGCACCGACAGGGCAATCTTGTCGGCGGCTGGCTTGAGCGTCGGTGAGGCGCGCAGGTGGTAGAAGGCGGTGATCGGGTCGTTGGTCGTTGCGCCGATCTCGTCGAAGGTCTTGAGCGGATCGTCATTTTTTTGCAGCGTTGCCTGATTCTTCTCGCGCAGGAAGGTGTATTCGGCGCGCCGCTGCCGCTGCCCCTGCCGCTGCACCTTCAGGTAGTGCTCGCTGGCAAACCCCTTGTCGCTGCGCACTCCCCGCACGGTCAGGGTGTCGTTGACGCCATAAATCCAATCGACCGGACCGATGGAGAGCAGATTGGCGACGAGTGCGTAGCGTGTACTCTTGCTGGCCGGGTCGTCGAGGGTGGCGTAGGTCAGGGTGGCGCGTCCGGCCGGAACCCCCTGCCAATGGATGTTGAACTCCAGCCGCTCGCCGTTGACCGCCCCCGGCGCGGTGGTGGTGGTCTCGGTAGCGGCCGAAGCGCTCCGGAGGGGGATGGTCGGCACATGCAAAAGCAGCGCGACGACCACGACCGGCGCCAGCGTCGTCAGGCGGGTCAAACGTTCGCTCAAGGCGCGGCGCGTGGCTGGCGCGACGCGGAAAAGGGTCGGCGTGCGTGTTGCCAAATCAGCTTCCTGCAAACAGGGGGATTGTCCGCGGCGGCGGATTCGTAGTATTAACCCCGTTTGCAGGGTGAAATGCAAGGTGACCTCACGGCAAGCGATGCCAGGGAATGGATGGCAAGGGAAAGGCAGCCAGGATGCCAGAAAGCGCGCGTGTACTCCTCCTCGATCGCGACGGCGTGCTCAATCACGACCGTCCGGACTACGTTCAGAGCATCGACCAGCTGCAACTGCTGCCGGGGGTTCTCGACGCCATGCGCCGCCTGCACGCGGCTGGGGTGATCGCGCTGGTCATCACCAATCAGGCCTGTGTCGGCAAAGGGTTGATCAGCCGCGAGACCCTGGAGACGATCCACGAACGCCTGTCGATGGAAGTTGCCGCCGCCGGGGGTCGGATCACCGGATATTTTCTCTGCACGCATCGCAACGAGGACCGTTGTGATTGTCGCAAGCCGGCACCGGGGTTGATTGTGCAGGCCCAACAAGCCTGGGGGTTTGATCCGGCCGTCACCTGGATGGTCGGTGATGCCGAGCGCGATGTTTTGGCGGCGGAGGCCGCCGGCTGTCGTCCGGCCCTGGTGCGTACCGGCAAGGGGGAGAAGAGCGTTCGGCAACGCCCCGATGTGCCGGCGTTTGCCGATCTGGCAGCTTTTGTCGATGCTTTTTTGGGGCAGGAGTTGACGTGATTTGCATCCGATGTAGGGCAGCTTTTGGTATGAGTTGGCGACTGAAATGGGGTCCAGGGGGCTTTTACCGTGAAAGACGGTTTTGTCCAGGGCAGCGCCCCGACGGGGTTTGGGGCGGAGCCCCACCAAAATTGTTTTTAATTTTT
>PEAJ01000159.1 GCA_002753495.1 Magnetococcales bacterium HA3dbin3
TCAAAAACATCTCCGCTTGCCGATCTTCCTGTCGCCCCAGTGCCATCACGCCCTCTCGTCGTTCGAGTTCCCAGCCATTCTACCACGAGGCATACAGCGGAGCGACTTTATCAACGGGCTGCTACTTCTGCATGATGGCCACGTCCCTGACCCGGATCTACGCCGCCAAACCGGCCGAAGAACCCCAACGCCGCCACGCGGTCACAGGACGCGCCAGCTTTGCCTTCTCCAATATCCACCGAGCCATCGCCAAGGCCGTGCTGTCGGAGGATTTCGCTCAGGTTTGCCCAGTGCCGCACAATCCGGTACGAAAATGGTTTGCCTCGGCGCTGCCGAGCTTGGCCGCATGATCCAACATGACAGGAATCTGTAAAGCTTCAGTTGATGAATGGGAGGATCAAGAATGAAACTGTTCAGCATGATGTACCGAAACTCTGCCCAATTATCCGAGTTTGTCGCGGAACATGATATTGCCAGAAAGGCGAACGTTCTTGTTCAGGTGTTTTCCGGGGTGTTGGACTGCGGTGCGTTGGTTGCGGTGTTGAGACACCTTGGTCAACTTTTGCCTGACGCGGTCATCGTTGGTGCAACCACGACCGGAGAGATTCTGGAAGGGGTGAGCTATTCGGAGAGCATTGTCATCTCCATATCCGTGTTCAATTCCAGCCATGTGCGGGCAATCGCCTGTCCGAATGCAACGCCTACCCCCGTTCTGGACAGCATATTAAATGATCAAGTCAAACTGTTGCTCATGTTGAGTGGCGGGATTGATCTGGTGCCGACGGAGATGCTGCATTACCTGGGGAAGCGGGTACCGGGTGCATTCGTTGTGGGAGGGTGTGCCGGGGACAATGATCGTCTGCAACAGACCTGGGTCTTTCTCGGACAGAAGGTCATCGAGCGTGGGGTGGTCGTTGTGGCCATCTCGGGGGGATCCTTCTACGTCAAACCGGTGATGAAATTCAATTGGGAACCGATGGGAAGCGAGATGATCGTCACCGATGCCGAAGGGGATCTGGTGCGGACTATCAACGGATTCAGTGTGGCAGAACTTTATCGCCATTACTTCGGTAAAGGTGTCGAAACGAACCTGATCTCCATCAGCAGCGTTTTTCCGTTGATGCGCAAACGTGGCGACCTCCATGTTTCCAATATTCTCCTGGAGGTGGACGAAAATGGCGCATGTCTTTTTTCCGGCAGGATGGGGGTGGGTGAACGGGTCGTCTTCGGTTGCGCCGATGTTGACATGCTGCTCGATGACACCTACCTGGAACATGCGATGACACATCATATCGAGGCCATTTGGGCATATAGCTGTGGTGGACGCAAAAAGATATTGCAAAAGGAGATTGACAAGGAACTTCTTCCCCTCGCCAGGCTTGCTCCCATGGCGGGATTCTTCACGTATGGAGAATTTTTTACCGCGATGGCCGGTCAGCATGAGATTCTAAACAATACCATGACTTTCGTTGGATTGAGCGAAAACCCCTACGAACGACGACATCGATCCATGGAGCAGGAACAGATGGTTCAGTCGGACCTGGAAATATCGCCGCGACAAATATTTCAGGCGATGACCCATTTTGCCAATGCCGTGGCCTGTGAACGGGATGAATCGTATCGCCAGATTGCCCAATATGCCGCCGAACTCGATGTCAAGAACGCCCAACTTGAGCGACTCTACATGACGGACAGGCTGACGGGCATCAATAATCGCTATAAACTCGACGCGGTGTTGAGCGAGCGTCTGGGGCTTTTTCAACGATATGCCACTCCATTCTCGGTGGTACTGTTCGACGTGGATAAATTCAAGAGCATCAACGATACGCATGGCCATACCGTGGGCGATGACGTTCTATGTACGCTTGCCGGTCTGGTCAAGACACATGTACGGGATACCGATCATTTCGGTCGTTGGGGTGGGGAAGAATTTTTGCTCGTTTGTTCCGAGACCTTTCTTGAAGGTGGAAAGGACATTGCGGAAA
Source organism: Magnetococcales bacterium HA3dbin3 (assembly GCA_002753495.1). Lineage (GTDB taxonomy): Bacteria > Pseudomonadota > Magnetococcia > Magnetococcales > DC0425bin3 > HA3dbin3. The sequence goes on from PEAJ01000159.1 coordinate 1,986, forward strand.
AAATGCGCGGCCTCCTGGAACGACATCGATTCAACGTCGTCGAGCGTGTGACCGCCAGCTTTGGCGTCAGCCAGTGCCAGGTCGGGGATAACGCGACGACGTTGCTGGCTCGCGCCGATCAGGCGCTCTACAGAGCCAAACACAATGGCCGTAACCGGGTCGAGGCCCTCGCATGAGGCGTTGTACGGAGCGGCTTTGCCGCAGCTACGGGGAGCCCCGTCATCATCGGTGCCTTCGCCTGATCTGAACCAATGCGGCCTGATTTCTGTGCGGTCCGCGCAGAAATCAGGCCGCAGTAGCATGGAAGGGCGTCATGGACCTCGACAATCTGGCCGGGACTCACGCCGGGCTGGTGAACGCAGGTGAGGGAAACCTCCTGAAGGTCCTTGCCGACGTTGTTTTCGGCTCGGCCCCGAGAAAGCTTGGCGTCGGTGGTGATGCGATGTACGGTGAGGTTATGATTCCTCTGTGCCAATGTAAGCGAGACACTGACCCCTTTATAGTTTGGCGTAGGGCGGGGAGGTGACGAAAGATGGATGCGAAAGCGAAAGATTTGGCGATGTTTGGAGAGGGACGTCCTGATCCGGAGGTGTCGGAGAAGGCGCGGAGAAGGACGTTTTCGGCGGCCTGCAAGCGCCGGGTTCTGGAAAAGGTCGACCAGTGCACGGAACCAGGAGAGATCGGTTCCCTCTGTTGCGCCGGGAAGGCCTGCACTCCTTACCCCGGACGGACGCACCGCTGAGCTCCCCGCGGCTTCCACCCCGGCCATGCCCGACGACCCGGTGGTGCGCGCCTTGATCAGGGTGCGACGCTGGCGGGGCCTGCTCGAATCCGGCGAGGTCACCACCATCAAGGAACTGGCGGGAAAGGAGGGGGTAGAAAAATCCTGTCTCGCCAAGCTGTTGAAACTCAACATTCCGGCTCCGGCCATCGTGGAGACCATCCTGCGCGAGGATTACTCGGACACCCTCAGCCTGGAGAAACTGCGGGCGGGAATTCCGCTGGATTGGGAGGAGCAACAGGAGCTGTTCGGCCTCCAGGCTGTGTAACGACTTTGGTTATCATGTCCTTGAGTATGGCATAGACTCATTTTATGGTCGTCGCGTTTTCCATGACCTCAACCCGGAGCGCGACCATGCCCCATCCTTTTTCCCTGACGCTTGAACAGGTGGACACCATCAACCTCAGTCTGGCGCGGGCCATGGCCATCGTTCAGATGCTGGCCGAATGCGGTTCCGAACAGCGGCGTGAGCCGGACGAACCCACCCCTGCCTCCCTGTTCGTGGTGATGCAGGTGGTCCAGGATGAATTGGAACGGGTTCAGCAGGTAATGAGAACCTTGCGGAAGGAAGGCCAAACGGCCTGAGACGAAATCACCGCCCGCGCTTGAGGGCCTGAATCACCTCTTCCAGAGCCTGGAGGAACCGCGACCGGTCCTTGTTGCCGAAGGACGGGCCGCTGCCCCGGATCTCTCCGGCATCGCGCAGGTGGGCATTGAGATCCCTCATGGCCAAGGCCATGCCGATGCCGTCATCATCGAAGGGTTTGCCGATGGGACCGATGACCCGCGCTCCCTTGGCCAAACAGCGGGCGGCCAGGGGAATGTCCGCCGTGATGGCGATATCTCCCCGCTCGATGCGCTCCACGATCCAGTCATCGGCCTTGTCCAGGCCTCCCGTGACCACCTGTATTTTCAGCAGGGGATGGGCGGGCAGACGCATCCACTGGTTGCTGACCATGTGGACGGCGAGGCCATGGCGCTCGGCGACCCGCATCACCTCGGCCTTCACCGGACAGGCGTCGGCATCCACGTAGATCATCATTTCGTCGTCACCGAATCGCGTCCGGTGCGCTCCCATGGCTGGACCCCGCCATCCACCAGGATGAACAGGGGGTGGGAAACCGGCGTGGGAACAGAGAGCAGCGTGGCATGGCGCGCCGGGCCGCGAAGGGCCGTCTTCTTCAAGAGGTGATCCCATTCGAACAGGAGTTGACCGATGGTTTCCCGGATCGCACCCTCCCAGGAGGAGGTGGCGATGCGGTTGGCGTCGAACCGGTAGCCCCGCCGGATCGCCTCCCGATGCACCTCCCGCAGATAGGCGGCCACGGCTCCGACGGGATCGGCCTGTTCCTGGAAGCGGAGCAGTTGCGGGTGCCGGGTATAGCCCCGGGTCATTCCCTGGAGCACCTTCTGGGCCAGCAACGCCTCCCGCCACAGGGCGACCAGCCCCTGGGCATCGAGGTACTGCGGGTGGAGGGTCCACAGCCGCATGACATCCCCCTACAAGGAGCGGCCCCAGACGCCCAGGAACGCAATCTCCTCCAGAGGCTTGCGCTGTCTGGGGGCCAGTTCCCGTTCCCGCAAGGCGGGGTCGAGTTGGTCCGGCGATCCGGGATATCCCAGGGCGATGGCCGTGACCGGCTCGTAAAGATCGTCCAGCGCGAAACGTTCCCGCACCGCCTCGGCCTCGTATCCCGCCATTTGATGCACGGTCAACCCAAAAGCCGTGGCCTGGGCGGTGAGTTGGGCATTGGCCGCCCCCACATCGTGCCAGGCCCAGCGATTGGGTTTGCCGTTGTGGTCGTGGAGCTTGCGGGCCAGGGAGATCATCAGCACCGGCGCATGCCGGGCCCAGACCCGGTTGGCCTCCACAAGACAGTCCAACACGCGGTTGAAAGCCTCTTCATCCTCCCGAAACGCGACGATGTAGCGCCAGGGCTGAGTATTGTAGCAGGAGGCCGCCCAGCGCGCCGCCTCCAGCAGGGTCCGAACGGTTTCCCGCGCCACGGGGCGGGAGTCGAAGGCGCGCGGGGACCAGCGTTTGCGGATCAGCTCATGGAGGAGAGGCTCGTCTGGCGGGGCCATGGGGTCAGACCACCTTCCGGTAGGCGGTGTGTTTGGCCCCGCAGACCGGACACTTCTTCGGCGGCTCGCCGAAGACGGTGTGACCGCACACGTCGCAGATGTGCAGCGCCTCGTGGTCCAGATCCCGACCACTTTCCAGGGCGGCGATGGCATGCCTGTAGAGGTCGCTGTGGATCTTCTCCACCTCCATGGCGTGGCGCATGCCCTGGGCGGCGCGTTTTTCGCCCTCTTCCTCGGCGGTGGCCACCATGCCAGGATACATCTCGGTGACCTCGTAATCCTCGCCCGCCATGGCCTCGCGCAGGTTGGTCAGGGTGTCGGCGACGCCACCCAGATTGCGCAGGTGGGTGTGGGCATGGATGGTTTCCGCCTCGGCCACCGCCCGGAACAGGCTGGCGATGACCGGAAAGCCCTCCTGTTCGGCCTTCTTGGCAAAGGCGAGGTACTTGCGGTTGGCTTGGCTTTCACCGGCGAAGGCGGTTTTCAGGTTATCCTTGGTTTTCATGGAGGCATCCTTTCCTGGAGATCTTGAGAATCGAATCGTGGCAACAAAGACGAGGCAAGGATACCTGGAGAGCCTTGTCTTTGGAAGAACTGCGAGGTCTTTTCCCCTGTGGTAGTCCCTTCGACGCCGGGTTCCCTCGCCCCCGTGGCAGCTAGAAGGAAGGTCAATACGCTCCTGAGGTCGGGGTGCGCCGAACCGACCTACCCCGGTCGTTCGTGGCGACACAGGTTCAGGATGAGTTGGAACGGGTCCAGGAGGCGATGGAAGCCTTGCGAAAGGAAGGCCAAACGGCTTGAGACGGACTCACCGCTCGTCATTGGCGTAACCCATCAAGGTTCGATGGTCATCGGCGGTTCTTTCTGCGGCTGGTCTTCTGCATGGCCCTCTTTGCTTTGGTATTGACCGGTTTGCGGCGTTGGTTGCCTGGCATCCCGATCAAGGGCGGTTCGGAATGGTC
>PEAJ01000160.1 GCA_002753495.1 Magnetococcales bacterium HA3dbin3
TGGCGGTCATTTTCTGGAGAAGGTGAAGGATCTGCAGGAGGTGGGTTCCTATCTGGAGATGGCGATCTGCATTGCCCGGTCGCATCACGAACAGTATCAGGGTGGGGGGTATCCGGATGGCCTGGTTGGCGATGCCATTCCCCTGGAGGCGCGTATCGTCGCCGTCTCCGATGTTTACGACGCCCTTACCTCCTGGCGCCCCTACAAGGAGCCCTGGCCGGAGGAGAAGGTTTTTGCCTTCATCCGCGACGCCGCCGGCAAGCTCTTCGACCCAAAAGTGGTGGCGGCCTTTTTTGCCATCAAGGAGCATCGCGCCGCAACACCAGTCCTTGGCTGGACGGAGGCGATGTCGGTCGGCATCCCCGACCTGGACAATGACCACAAGGGGATCATCCGCCTGATCAATGAAATTGACATCGTCCAGAAACAGTTCGACAGCATCACCGTCGGGTTGGTGCTGGATGAGCTGTTCAACTACACCGTTCGCCATTTCCAGCGCGAGGAGTCATTCCTGCGCGGTCACGCCTTTCCCGATCTTCTCGACCATGAGTTGCAGCATGGTCGTTTTGCCGACCAGGTGGCCGATTTGCGAAGGCGTTATCTGCACAAAAACCAACCGGAGGCCGCCAACGAGTTGATGGAGCTGATGGGCCGCTGGCTTGCCCGGCATATTCTGGTCGAGGACATGAAATATGCGCGTTGGCTGCGCACGGTTGATGCGTCACGAGCGGATGCGGAAGAGAACGCGGGGAGCGCGGGTTGATTCGATCCCGGGCTGTTGGTGGCAACAAAAAACCGGATCCAGGGGGAGATGGCGATCCGTGCAACCCTGAACTCCGCATCATGAGGGCACTTCGAAATCACATCGGTGCCCAGGCGCAGCGCACGGGGGGGCGTTGTTCATCGTCTTCGAAGCGGCAGGCGTGGCCGAAACAGATCTCCAGCGTGGCCTGAATATCCCCCTCCGATCGCGGGTAGAGACGCCGATAAACCGCCTCCAGGGCCGGAACAAACCCCTTGCCGACAAGCCCAGGCGGACGTTCCTGGTGATGGTTGCCGACCCCCAACGCCCGCAGCTGCGACACCAGCGCCGCGACCGAGGGCAGGGCAAGGGCATGGTGTTCCCGATCCATGACCGGTGTCGCCAGGCCACTGGCAGCAAGCTGGTCACCAATCTGCAGCATATCCGGGGTTGTCAGGACCCGTGGCCAGGTGCGACCATGGCGCGCGCGATCCAGTTCGGCCAGCGCATGGCGCAGCTCGCGCAGGGTCGCGCGACCGCTGAGGGTGAAAAGGAAAAATCCACCGGGTCGCAGAACGCGGCGCACCTCGCGAAACACCCCGAGCAGATCGGCGCACCAGTGCAAAACCATGTTCGACACCACCAGGTCGAAGCTCCCCGTGGCCAGGGGCAGATGGGCAAGATCGGCGGCAAGGGCGGGAAAAAGGGCACGCCCGACACCGCTCGGCCAACTGGTGCGGCGCACCGCGACCGGCTCCAAACCGACCCGAACCAGGGTGGCTTGCGGCCAGCGCCCCCGCAACAACCCGGCAAGCGTTCCGGTTCGGCCACCAAGGTCGAGGATGCGTTCGGGTTGCAGACGCAGATCGTCAAGTCGGGCATCGAGCGCGGCGGCGATGTGCGGCAATGGCCCGGGGTCGTGGGCCCGCGCCAGGGCACGACGCAGACGCCCCGGATCCACCCGATCCACCCCCTCGACAAACGCCACGCACGTCGTGGAAGAAAATTTGCCGTCCATGATTCCTCCTCCCCAACACATGTTGCCACGGACCCGTGTTCAGAAAAAGGCTCGTGCTGTTCGTGGAGCAGGGGCAATGCCGGTCGATCGCGCCGGTTGGTTTCCCTTCCCGGCATCTCCTTCCGAGGCAAGGCCCGTGGCCATGTTGTCCGGTAACCGATGGTGGGTGTGGAGGCCATTCGCGGGGGTTCGCCGCGCCTTCCCCCCTTCATTGCGTTTTGGCGGGGAGTCCGCAAGGTGGTTGTGGGCACGCGGAGAGCAGGGTTGGGCATGGTTTCTGGAGGTTCTGTTCCCCTCGTGCTGTCCGATTTGTCAGGCGGGGGTAAAACGACCGCATGCGCTTTGTGCCAGCTGTCACCAACGTCTGCCGCTGGCAACCGCCAACCACTGTCGACGTTGCGGGGAGCTGACCGATCATCCGATGACAGAGTGCGGCGTTTGCCGTGGGGTGTTTTACGCCGCCGATGCCTTTCATGTTCCGTTTCAATTTGAAGGTTTCATCCGTTCCCTGGTCCACAGCCTGAAGTACGGCGATCGCGGCCATGTCGCGGCGACCCTCGGGGCACTGTGTTGGGAGCGGGTCGGGGTTGATTTGCAGCGGGAGGGGCTTGATCTGGTCCTGCCCATGCCGTTGCACTGGCGACGGCTCTGGTCGCGTCGTTACAACCAGGCAGCCCTGCTTGCCGCGGTGTTGGCCCGCCATCTCCACCTTCCCCTGGAGACCGGCGGACTCAAGCGGCATCGGCGCACCAACGCCCAGACGCACCTCAATGCCCATCAGCGCCAGGAGAACGTGCGCGGCGCCTTCCTCGCCAATCCGGAGCGGGTGCGCGGGCGACGGGTGTTGCTCGTCGATGACGTGGTGACCACCGGCTCGACCCTCGCCGCCGCGGTGTTTGCCCTGAAATATGCCGGAGCCGAACGGGTGGTGGTCCTGGCCATGGCGCGCGCGCCGCTGATCGTGACCGACAGGGACTCCTTCCGGAGGGGGGCGTTGCGTCGGTGATGCGAGATCGGCCTTGGGTACCTCGATCGGATGTCCGGAGACTCTAACGAGCCCTCGACGTTTCCGGGATTCTATCCCGAAGGTTGCGGCGTTTGCGGGCAACCCAGGAGCGGGGCAAGGGGAGGAGCCGAAACAGACCGCCGAGGAGCTAGCTCCTAACCGCGAAACATCATCTCGAACATGAGTGCCGTACTGTGAGGGGAGTGAGAGTGGAATCTCAAACTTCTAACCCAATCAGACCGAACGCGCGCGGGAGGAAGGGCAAAATTCCCTTTTCCAAACCGCCGACAGATCGCCAATCCCAACAATATCCCGACCATTTCATTCACAGCTAAGTACTTACGATCACACCTGGGGTCAAAGCTGATCGGCTTCAACTTCCTTATCCAAAACGATAGATGCCCAGCGATCTTCGCCGGACTTGGCCTATCGAGATTATAACCAGACAGCGTACCTTGAACCCTCTTAATTAACTCATTGATCACATCATCATCGATCATGAGAGCCAGTTTACATTTTCTTTCGAAATCGCCCGCAACTTCACCAAAAAGATCCCGCCAGCTCATAGGTCCGCTCATGGTTGACTCCGAACGAACAACGAGGATGACTCGATCAAAACCGCAAACTCGTCGGACAGCGCCTCTTCCTTGATTGCCCGCCACCCGGTTAGAATATTGGCAGGAGTGATATCGTCCGGGTCCGGTCCAGTGTTGCCCTCGGCAACCTCGTTCGCGTAGGCCTCCGGGTCAAACGACGAATTCTTCAGTCCGATGAACGTTGGCATCCTCTTGCTCCGCTTGTTGGAATCACAATCGATGGAAGTATGAAGACCGCATATCGCGGTCCACATCCGACCATTCTGTTTCATATTGGGTTGGCTGGTCAATTGAAGATGAAGTTGATTTGATGTAAGAGAAGCATTTTTTATCTTGAAATAAACAATAAAAGGCTTTCCAGGGGAAACCGCCCCGTAGGTGCAAAAGTCAGGCGTGTCCCTGGCGTGGCTTGTTTGCCTATGTCGGCAGGCAGACGGCGTCAGCCAGGGTTGGCCAGGCGGCATCCTTGGGTGAGAGGAGCGGCGCACTGATTGGCCAGTCGATGCCGATTGCTGGATCGTTCCAGCGGATGCCGCGATCGGCTTCGGGGTGATAGGGCGCCGTGCACTTGTAGATCACCTCCGCCGCACCGTCGGCGAGAACGCAAAAGCCGTGGGCAAACCCGGGCGGGATCCACAGCTGGCGTTGATTCTCCTCCGAAAGCTCCACCCCGATCCAACGCCCGAAGTGTGGGGAGTGGCGGCGAATGTCAACCGCCACGTCGTAGATGCGTCCGCGGATGACGCGCACGAGCTTACCTTGTGCGAACGGCTCCTGATAGTGCAGGCCGCGCAGGACGTTGGGCAGCGAACGGGAGTGGTTGTCTTGGACAAACGGATCGACAAGGCCGGCCGCCCGAAATTTTTCCAGGTGGTAGGTCTCCATGAAGACCCCTCGGGTGTCGGTGAAGCGTTGCGGCTCCACGATCAACACACCGGGCAGCGCGGTTGGCAAAAATTTCATGCGGCCAAGGGTCCGTTTGCCGGGCGGGCTGGTGGCGTTGGGATCAATCCTGGGGTTTGGGGATGCCAAACCAGTTATGGTACTTCTTTCCGGTCAACCGCTTGTTTTCCTGGAAGTAACGATCGGTCCGGTCGTGCTGGTGCCCGCGGCGGAACGCGGTGTAGGCAAGCCAGCCCAGGGCGGCCAGGGGGATGAGATTGAGCAACTCCATGGTTGGTCTCTTCAGGTTGCGGTGGAACTCCGAGCGCCCCAAAAGTAAACGCCCCCGGTCGCGTTGGCAACCGGGGGCGTTGATTATCCAACCATTGAAAGTGGTTGGGGGGTCCGGGGGGAGGCTTAAGCCTGCCCCCCGGTGGGGTTCGGGGCGAAGCCCCGAGATTTTTTTGCTTTTCCCGCCCCCCTACCCACGGGCGCATTTCGCACGCCTTTCGCGAAATGCGCCCCCAGGGGGCGAGCCATTGCCTTGGGATTTTTGCGTTTCCCAGCAAAAATCCCAAGGCAGATTGCAGGGTTTTGCGGATTACAGGGTTTTGCGGATTGCAGGGGTATCACATACCCATATCGCCCATGCCGCCCATGCCACCCATGCCGCCACCACCCGGGGCACCGGCGGGGGCCTCTTTCTTCGGCAGCTCGGCAATCATCGCCTCGGTGGTGATCATCAAACCGGCGATGGAGGCGGCGGCCAGCAGGGCATGACGCACCACCTTGGTCGGATCGATCACCCCGCGCTGCACGAGGTCGGCATACTCCTCCTGGGCGGCGTCGTAGCCAAAGTTGGGGTTGCCGTTCTCGAGCACCCGCGACACCACCACCGACCCTTCGGCACCGGCATTGCCGACGATCACCCGCAACGGCTCCTCGAGCGCACGACGCACGATTTTGACCCCCATCTGCTGGTCTTCATTGTCGCGCTTGACGTCATCAAGGCACTTTTGGCTGCGCAACAAGGCGACGCCGCCACCGGCGACGATCCCCTCTTCCACCGCGGCGCGGGTGGCATGCAAGGCGTCATCGACACGATCCTTGCGCTCTTTCACCTCGACCTCGGTGCCGCCGCCGACCTTGATCACCGCAACACCACCGGCGAGCTTGGCCAGGCGTTCCTGCAGCTTTTCGCGGTCGTAGTCGGAGGTGGTCTCCTCGATCTGGGCACGAATCTGGCTGATCCGCCCCTTGATGTCGTCGTTGTTTCCGGCACCATCGACGATGGTGGTGTCTTCCTTGGTGATGGTGATCGACTTCGCGCGACAATGAAGACCAGCAGATGGGGGT
>PEAJ01000161.1 GCA_002753495.1 Magnetococcales bacterium HA3dbin3
AGAGGCTGTTTAAAAACGTCGGATTGCGCCGCCTAAGGCGAGGAAGAGCGGCGCGCAGATGCGCAGTGTACTGTGTTGTACATGAGCAATCGAGCACCGATCTGACGAAGCCGCGGCAAGCAGGACGGCGTTTTTAGACAGCATCTCAGTTCAAGGACGAGAAATCTCCGCCATCATCCCCTCGATACTCGCCTGAACACGATCCAGCACCTCCTGCCGGGCATGACGCGGCAAACCCGCGGTCGGAATCGATGGACCAATACGCACCTGGATTTCGCCCGGGCGCTTATGAAAAGCGCGCCGACCCCAGAACTCGCCGGCGTTGTGAGCAACCGGCACGATCGGCACCCCGGCCGCCATCGCAATCCCAACCCCACCGGCCTTGTATTCGCCAACCGTGCCCGGGGCGACACGCGTCCCTTCCGGAAAAACCAGCAGCGATACCCCGTGGGCAAAATTCTCCTGCCCCTGCCGATGCAATCGCTTCATCGCCTCCACCCCGTGCGCACGATCGATGAAAATTTGCCCGGAAGCGACCAAAGCCCAACCAAAAAGCGGGATGTATCGGAGACTCTGTTTCAACACCCAAACAAAATCAGGGAAAAGATTGTGCAAGGTGACCGTCTCCCAGGCCGACTGGTGTTTCGCCAGGATGACAAAGGGGGGCGGTGGCAGATGCTCACTCCCAAGCACCCGATGGCGCAAACCGCAGGTCACCGCAAGCATCCGGCTGTTGTAGGCAGCCCAAACGCGCGTCAGACGACGCCGAAACGACAGGGGTGTCACCGGCCAGGCCAGAAGGATCGCCAGGGCAAAAAAGATCACGCCCAGAATGAACACGATGAAAAACAGCGCGGAACGCATGGTGATCATACCTTTTCCCCATTGCCACCGAATGAATTTCGGATGAATATCCCCCAGGGCGCGGCCAGACGCAAACCCCCCGTGACCATCCCGTGCAAAATCCGCCCGAAATGAGCCTGGAAGGAAAAGTTCGCCCATGACTCGCGCCGTGGTACCCGTCGACCAGCTGAACGAGCTGGAAGCCTACCTGGCGGAGATCAACCGCTTCCCCCTGTTGACCCAGGAGGAGGAGTTCGACCTCGCCGTCCGCTTCCGCGATCACGCCGACCTGGAAGCGGCCCATAAACTGGTCTCTTCCTACCTGCGCTACGTCGTGCGCATCGCCCGGGAATACCACAGCTATTACGGCCTGCGCCTGATGGATTTGGTGCAGGAGGGCTCCATCGGCCTCATGCAGGCGGTCAAACGTTTCGATCCGGACAGGGGGTATCGTCTGGCCACCTATGCCCTGTGGTGGATTCGCGCCGCGATCCAGGAGTTTATCCTGCGTTCCTGGAGTCTGGTCAAGATCGGCACCACCGCCGCACAGCGCAAGCTGATTCGCCATCTGCGGCGGGCGCGCGGCCAGATCGATCAGTACGACGAACAGCAAATTGCCAACCTCGCCGGTTCTTTCGGCGTCGATGCGCGCACGGTGCTCGAAGTCGGCCAGCGCATCGCCGCGCCCGATGCCAGCCTGAACTGCCCTCTGGTCGAAGGGGGGGAGGATCTGCAAAACCTGCTCGTAGACTCCCGCCCCAATCAGGAACTGACCCTGCTCGCCTCGGAGGAGGCGTCATGGCGCCAGAAAGTGAGTCGGCAGGCGCTGGCGACACTCAATCCGCGCGAGCGCCTGATCATCGAGAAACGGATCATGGCCGATGCCCCGGTCACGTTGGAGTGGCTCGGCGAACAGATGGGCATCTCCCGCGAACGGGTGCGCCAGCTAGAAAAGCGTTCCCTGGACAAGATGCGGCAGGCGGTCGGCGACATGCCACCGCCCTGATTTTTGCGCCCCTAACTGCGCACAGGAGTAACAGGAAAGACTCAGGGGGGGCGGCTCACCCCGGTGATTACGCCGACGCCGGGGCATCACCCACGGCAAGAATGGACGCACGATCCAACCCCCGCACCCGTCGTACCCGCTCCTGACGAATAGCCGCGCCGACCGCCTTCCCGGTCAAACCCCGCTCCTGAAACGGTCCGGCGTCAACCACCCGGCAGCGATCCAGCGCGGCACGCAACAGGCGGCGCTGCGGGTAGTCGACAAAGGGACGACCACACCCCCGAGCATCCGCCTCGCAGGCCAACAACAATGCCTCGAAACGCTCCGGCTGGCGAAAGGCATCGGCATCGGTCAACAGGCGCACGAGCGTCCGCGGCTGCATCTCCAGGGCATGATGCACACGCCCATGCAGTGCCGCCGTCATCACCCCCAGATATTGGAAATCATGGGGCAGACGCAAACGCCGACAAAGCCCCTCCACGCACACCGCCCCACGCTCCTCATGACCATGGTGTCGCGGCAACAGCTCGGTCGGGGTGCTCCCCTTGCCCAAATCATGCACCAAGGCGGCAAAACGGGTCACCGGATCCGGAGTCATGCGCGCGGCCGCGGCCAGAACCAGCAGGGTGTGCTCCCAGGCATCCCCCTCCGGATGATACTGGGGTGGCTGGATCTGCCCCTGCAAAGCAGAAAGTTCCGGAAAGATAATCGGCAACGCGCCGCACGCGTCCAGGGTACGCAGGTAGAGCTCCGGCGCATCACTGGTCAGCGCCTTGACCGTCTCCTGCCACACCCGCTCCGGGGTCAGGGTCGACAGCTCCCCCGAGCGCGCAAGCGCACCCATGAGTTGCAACGTCTCCGGGGCGACACGAAAGCCCAAACCGGCAAAACGCGCGGCAAAACGCGCGACACGCAACACCCGCAGCGGATCCTCGCCGAACGCGGACGAAACATGGCGCAACCAACGTCCCTCAAGGTCAGCCCGTCCGCCGTAAGGATCAATCAGGCCGGATACCTCGTCCCAGGCCATGGCATTGATGGTGAGATCGCGCCGGCGCAAATCCTCTTCCAGGGTGACCGTCGGATCGAACCGTGTCACGAACCCTTTGTAGCCGTGACCACTTTTGCACTCGGTGCGCGCCAGGGCGTACTCATCGCCACTCTCCGGGTGGATAAAGACCGGAAATGCGCTGCCAACCTGTCGAAACCCGCGCGCCAGGAGCACTTCCGGCGTCGTTCCGACCACCACCCAGTCGACCTCGCCCGCCGGCAACCCCAGCAGCCGGTCACGCACCCAACCTCCAACCCGATACGCCCGCCACTCGGACACCCTCATCCCCCACAGCAAGGGACGCAACAGGAAACAACAAACCAGGACCGACTACCCGGCAATCGGGACGTCAACGATCGACCAAGACGATAAAACCGGACACCCCGAGCCGATCCCGCAGCACCTTCGCCACCCCTTCTGCCTCCTGTCGCGTCGCCAGGGGGGCAACGGCCACCCGATACCAGGAAACACTGCCCATGCGCACCAAACGGCTGGCCACCGGCAAGGGGCGATCCGACAACCGAATACCGGCAACACGCTGTACCAACGCCTCGGCCTCACCCTCGGTGGAGAAGGAGTCCAATTGCAACGCAAACTGCTCCCCACGTTTCCCCGAAGAGGCGGCGGATCCTCCCGTCACTGACGCCACCGCGGTGCCCTTGGCCGGAGCCCCTCCCCCTTCCCGCTGTACAGGCGTAGACGGCAAGCGTCCCTCCGCAGTGGCAACCTTTTCTCCACCACTTCGGGGGGTTGGCACGCCGCCCTCCGGGGCGCCCGCGACACCAACCGCCGGTGTCCGAGGTACACGCGCCGCCGACCCATCACCAGCATCGGCCGCAACCGGGAGACGCGGCGGACGGGCTTCCACATCACCGGTCCCGCCACCGGCTCGTGGCGCCCGCGACGCCACACCGGCCGCATCCGATGCCGATGGAAAAACCCGGGTCAAAATATCCGCAACCCGAGGTGTCTGTGCCCCGACTTCCGGCATCGGTCGCCGATCATCCCCCTCGGAAGGCAGACTCCCAACCAGCCGACCGGCGCGCGACTCCTCGTCCGACTCCGCCTTTCCTCCCCCGACCAGCTGCGCCGACCGCATGCGCTCCTCGGCCCGAGTCAAACGCTCCCGCAGAACATCAAGCGGCTGGGCCGTCTCCTCGCTCAAACCGGGACTGACGCCGCCGGCGGCCGAACCAGATGCCGGCGGGTTGATCCGCTCGCGCGCCGACACGGGCTTTTCGCTCCCTTCCGCCGGTTCCGTCGATCCTCCCCCCGCGCCCATGGGCGCATCACCCAAGGTGGCTGTGCCGGCTGTCACCGCTCCCCCGACCCCCGGGCTACCACCAACCCGACCGGCGGGCGCCAGCACATCGGCGTCGCCACTCGGTTTGAGCCCCGGCGTTGCGGCCAAACCATCGATGCGATCGGCACGCGCCGCCGGCTGTCGCGGTTCCACGCCCTCTGCCTCGATCGAGGAGGTACTGACATCTACCACCGGCCCGTCATCGCCGACCAGCCACCACACCACCGCCAGGACCGCCAACAGGCCCACTTTCCCCGAAACCGCCCACACCCAGGCAAATCCCCCGCGCCGCTTGCGTCCGGACACATCCCCGGCAACAACGTGCGCCTGCTGGTCAGCGGCCAGATCGGTCTCCAAAACCGGATCCGATCCCTGATACCAAACCGCCTCCTGCGCAGATGCAGCGGACCGCCCAGAGGGGGAAGCAGGGGCGGTAGATCGTTCCCGGGACCGCTCCGCCGGACGTGACACGCCACCCACGGCGGGCATTTGTGGCCGCGTTCGTGCTCGATCATCCAACACTGGCTCGTCCAGCTGTCCGGAAACCTCCTCGACCAGCGGGGTAGCGCTCGACTGCCCGGATGGATCAGCCAACGCCGTGGCGCTCTCCCCGGTCGACCCTGGTTGGCTCCCCGCGGCCAACTCCTCCGGCGAGGGGGTCATGGCGTGAATGAATGCCATGGCCGATGCCAAACGCTGCCGTGGATCCCAATGCAGCGCCCGCTCCAGGATCATGTTCTGGCTGTCACTCAACATGGGCAGGGGTCGCAACACCGGCCCTTCGTTATGCCAGCGCGCGGCACTCAGGGCAAGACGATCATCATCCGAAAAGGGGGTCTTGCCAGCCACCATTTCGTGGAACATCACCGCCAGGGCATAAATATCACCACCCGAATCCGGCGTCTGTCCAAGAAAGCGTGCCCCGCCGTGCTCGGCAAACAAAAGCGTATCGCGCACCCCACCCCGCCCGGCGCTCTTCACCACATACTGCTCGGGCGAGGCGTAGGGCACCTGCTCCTGGAGGATCTTCTGGTCGAAATCCACCCCGCGACTCCAGGCCAGGGCACGCAGGGCATAGGCCAAGCCGAAGTTGACCAGGCGCACCTCGCCATCAGCGAGAACAATCACATTGCCTGGATTGAGGTTGCGATGACAAACCCCCTCCAGGTGGGCATGATTCAGAACGATGGCAATCTTGCGCGCAAGTTCAAGGGCCTCATGCGGAGGCACCATGCCTCCGGGGTGAGCGGCGCGGACATCGGCGAGCGGCTTCCCCTCCACGAACCGTGAGAGCAGAAAGCGCCGCTTCTGTGTCGTGTCAAACACACACGTCTGAACTCCAGACGTGTG
>PEAJ01000162.1 GCA_002753495.1 Magnetococcales bacterium HA3dbin3
GGCGACTACGATCTGGTCAAGGAGGTCTTGCAGCAGGAGGGAGAGATCAACTTTTGGAAGGTGGCGATGAAGCCCGGTAAACCCCAGGCCTATGGTCGTTTGGGACGCGCCGCCTTTTTTGGTCTGCCGGGTAACCCGGTCTCTTGTCTGGCGGTTTTTCTGCTTATGGTACGACCGGCGTTGCTGCGCATGATGGGCGCGACACCCGAACCGGACCGGCGCCTGCGGCTGCCACTGCGTGGACGGCTGAAGAAAAAACATGACCGTGTGGATTTTCAGCGTGGGGTGGTTCACTTTGACGTGGATGGCCCATGGGTGGAAAGCACCGGCGCCCAGGGGTCCGGGATCCTGACCAGCATGAGTCGCGCCAACGCCTTCATCGTCCTACCGCCAGCGCCGGTGGCGATCGAGGAGGGGGAGATGGTTGAGGTGTGGCTTATCGACTATGCCTGATAGGGGGCATAGATCGCGCACGGGGCGTATTTTCCAGTTTGCCCGGGTGGTGTTTTCGAGCGGATGGGGGGAGGGGGCGTTGCGTCTGCTGCATTTTCTCTTCGGTCTTATCGCCTACCTCATGTTCAATGGGGTGTTTGTCTATTTTGCCGGCTTTCTTGTCAACATTGGTGTACCGAAGGGCATCGATACCCCCCTATCGGATTTTTCTCTCTGGCAAGCTGCCTTGGTTGATGGGCTATGGCTTGCACTCTTCGCCCTGCACCACAGCATCGCGCCGAGGATGTTTTTCAAGAGGCTGCTGCTGCGGTGGCTACCCGCGCACCTGGAACGCAGTGTCTATGTCCTGGTCTCCTCCCTGCTGCTCGCGCTGGTGATGGCTGCGTGGCAGCCGATTCCGGGGGAGGTCTGGCGCTTCGACGGCGGCGCACCGCGGATGGCGCTGCTGGCCCTTTTTGCTGTCGGCACGGTGCTGCCTCTGCTGGCCTCGTTTCAGATTGACCATTACGACCTGTTCGGGATGCGGCAGGTGCGTTGCTATTGGTTGCAGCGGCCCTATGTTTCGCCGACCTTCGGTGAGAAGGGGCTCTACAGGGTGGTGCGGCACCCGATCATGCTGGGAACGATGATCGTCCTCTGGGCGACACCGCTGATGACCTGGGGCCACCTGCTGTGGGCGGCGTTTTTGACCGCCTACATTTTCATCGGCATTCACTTCGAGGAGCGCGATCTGTGCGCGACGCTCGGCTCGCCTTACATCGACTACCAAAAACGGATTCCGATGATCATACCGCTCCTCCGCCCGCCCCGATGATCGGCGTCCGTCCCAATACCCGCGTGGCAAATAGGTGACCAGAAGCATGGACACCCACCCCCAGCTGACCCGCCTGCTGGCCTTTTTGCTGGCGGGTGCTACCGTATTCGCCTACGGCTTGCACATCGATACCTTCGTGGTCCTGTTGGGTACACTCGGGGTTTTTTGCGCGGTCAGCAAACCGGGCAATGCCATCACGCTTGCCGTTTCTCTGGCCCTCTCCACCCTCTTGCTATGGGCGGGGGTCGAACTGGCCGGCCTGAACAGGCCTTTCTACCGCTTGCACGAAAAGATGGCCTATTTCGACGAGGCGATGGGTTTCCCGACCTATCGGAAGAACAGCCTTGAGCGCATGCGGATGCCATTTGGCGACTTGAGAGGCATGTCAACCACACTACGAGGTTTGGAAGAGTCGCGCGAGATTACCTGTCAGACCGACGATCTGGGCTTCCGTAATACCCAGCCGTACCATGGGCAACCTTACCTTGTGGTTGGGGATTCGTTTGTTGTCGGTGTCGGCAACCCGCAGGAGAAGACCCTGGACCGCCAATTGGGCGAGCGTCATGGTATTCAGGCCTACAATCTCGGTCACCCTGGTGATGCGTTCGATTATCTGCAACGTGTCCAGTATTTTCACGCCCACTTCAAGGAACGGCCCAGGATTCTGGTTTTCCTCTTCGAAGGCAATGATTTTCCGGATAGGGACCGCCCGATTGACGTGCAATCATGGTTGCGCACAATCAAGCAGCGCTATGCCGCTCTGGCCAGAAACCGCTTCTCTATTTTCATTACCATGAAGCGCAACCAACTCAAAAACTGGCGTAAGGATCACGATCCAAGCCAGGACCCGGTTGGCATTTTGCACGATGTCGGTGGTCGCGACATGGCCTACTACAAGCTGTATCGCGAAAATGTCGAGCGGACCCATTACACCCTGCCGCCGCGCTATGATCAGGACCTTCGGACCCTGCTCAAGTTGAGTTATTATGTCTTTTTCATTCCGGCCAAGTATCGGGTGTATGGGCCGGAGTCACCGCCGCTGCCTTTTGCCTACTGGGAGCAGGTCGAGCGTCTCTGCCGCGAGGTGGGCACCCCCTGTCTCAATCTGACCGATCCTCTCAAGGCGGCCGCTCGGCGTCACCTTGAGCAGGGGAAAACCCTTTGGTGGCGGGATGACACCCACTGGAACCCGCTCGGGATTGCCGTCGCCGCCGATGTCGTTGCCGATGTGCTGCGGGCAGAGCAGTCGGTCGCCATCACCCCGCGCTAAGAGGCTGTCTAAAAACGCCGTCCTGCTTGCCGCGGATTCGTCAGATCGGTGCTCGATTGCTCATGTACAACACAGTACATTGCGCATCTGCGCGCCGCTCTTCCTCGCCTTAGGCGGCGCAATCCGACGTTTTTAAACAGCCTCTAAAAAATCCGGCTCCTCACTGTCTCGTGTGGGTAGCCACCCCGGGAATATAAATGGACGAACGACCTTTGGGTGGGGTGGCACCCCTGGATACCATCGGCGAGGCTGGCCGTCGGCGGAGCCGGTTTTCGGCGGCCAGCCTCGCCGTTCGGGGGTCCGGGGGTGAGGGGCCACGCGCAAAAGTGGAGCGCCCACTTTATGCTTCCCAGGTACCCAACAAGCCGTACAATCGCAATCGTTCACCCATTCAAAACAGCGGGGAGCTAAAATCCGAATCGAGCGGGGGGAGATCCGCAAAATTTTTCTTGCCAAGCTCTGGCAAACGGCCTATAGGGGTGCGTTTGTCTTGAGGTTCGAGTATTGCCCTACCGTCGAATGAGGAAAGTCCCATGCCGCCGCTGACACTTTTCGACAAAATCTGGAACGCCCACGTCATCCGCACCGGCGAGGATGGGACCGCGCTTCTTTACATCGATCGTCACCTTGTGCACGAGGTGACGAGCCCGCAAGCCTTCTCTGGTTTGCGCATGCATGACCGGCGCATGCGGCATCCGGAGGCGACCTTTGCCGTTCCCGATCACAACGTGCCGACGCACAATCTCGAGCAGGGGATCCACGACCCGGTTTCGCGCATTCAGGTGGAGACGCTGGAGCGGAATTGCCGCGAGTTCGGTGTCACCCTGTTTGGCATGGGGGATCCGCGGCAGGGGGTGGTACATGTCATGGCCCCGGAGCAGGGGTTAACGCTGCCCGGGTTTACCGTGGTGTGCGGCGACTCGCACACCGCCACGCATGGCGCCTTTGGTGCCCTGGCCTTTGGCATTGGCACCTCGGAGGTGGAACATGTCCTGGCCACCCAGACCCTGCTGCAAAAGCGGCCCCGGACCATGCGCATTTCCGTCGAGGGGGCGTTGCCGCGCGGTTGCACCGGCAAGGATATTGTCCTCCATCTCATTGGCAAGATCGGCACCGCCGGCGGGACCGGGTATGCCATCGAATTTGCCGGCTCGGCCATCCGCGATCTGTCGATGGAAGGGCGCATGACGGTTTGCAACATGGCGATCGAGGCCGGCGCGCGCGCGGGGATGGTGGCGGTCGATGAGAAGACCATCGCCTATTTGCAGGGGCTTCCTTTTGCCCCGCGCGGGTTGCAATGGGAGAAGGCCGTCGCCCTGTGGCGCGGTCTGGTCTCCGACCCGGGCGCAAGCTTCGATCGCGACCTGACCTTCCCGGCGGCGGAGATCGAGCCGCAGGTGACCTGGGGTACCTCCCCGGAAATGGTGGCGCCGATCAGCGGTACTGTGCCCGATCCGGCCCGGGAGGAAGATCCGGTGCGGCGCGACGGCATGGAACGGGCCCTGGCTTACATGGGATTGCAACCAGGGATGCCAATCACGGCCGTTCGCCCGGACAAGGTGTTCATCGGCTCCTGTACCAACGGGCGCATTGAGGATCTGCGCGCGGCGGCGGCGGTGGTGCGGGGGAAAAAAGTGGCGGCGAGCATACGCCTGGCGATGGTTGTTCCTGGTTCGGGGTTGGTCAAGCAGCAGGCGGAGGCGGAAGGGTTGGATCGCATCTTCACCGCCGCCGGTTTCTCCTGGCGCGCACCGGGGTGTTCGATGTGCCTGGCGATGAACGACGACGTTCTTGCCCCGGGCGAGCGTTGCGCCGCGACTTCCAATCGCAATTTCGAGGGCCGGCAGGGGAAGGACAGCCGGACGCATCTGGTCAGTCCGGCGATGGCGGCGGCAAGCGCCATTGCTGGGCACTTTGTCGATGTCCGCACCTGGTCCGGTGCCTGAGTTTGCAGCACGGGGAGAACGACCATGGAACCCTTCATTTGCCTGACCGCGCTGGCCGCGCCCCTGGATCGCGCCAATGTCGACACCGATGCCATCATTCCCAAGCAGTTTTTGAAGTCGATCGAACGCACCGGCTTTGGCCCGAACCTGTTCGACGAGTGGCGCTACCTTGATCGTGGCGAGCCGGGCAAGCCGAACGTCGGGCGCCCCCTCAACCCTGATTTTATCCTCAATCATCCGCGCTATCAGGGGGCGCGGATTCTCCTGGCGCGGGATAATTTTGGCTGCGGTTCCAGCCGCGAACATGCCCCGTGGGCGCTGCTTGATTATGGCTTCCGCTGCATCATCGCCCCGGGTTTCGCCGATATTTTTTTCAACAACTGCTTCAAAAACGGCATCCTGCCGGTGGTGCTGCCGGCGGCGGCGGTGCAGGCGCTGTTTGTCGCGGTTTTGGGGCAACCGGGTGCCGAGGTGACGGTCGATCTGGAACGCCAGGTGGTCGTTGCCCCCGGGGGCCAGGAGCACCCGTTCGTCGTTGATCCCTTCCGGCGCCACTGCCTGCTTAAGGGGTTGGATGATATCGGTCTGACTTTGCAACATCTCCCGGAGATCGAGGCCTTCGAGGCGCGGCGCAGACAGGCCGAACCCTGGGCCGTCACCGGGTAGTCGCGGGAAGAGGGATATACGAGATGACGCAATCGATTCTGTTGCTGCCTGGTGATGGCATCGGGCAGGAGATTGTCGCCGAGGCACGCAAGGTGCTTGATTGGGTTGTCGCCCATGAAAAATTGGCGCTGACTTGCCACACGGGGTTGATCGGTGGTAGCGCCTACGATGCCACCGGGACGCCCCTGCCGGAGAAGACGATCGAACAGGCCCAGGCGGCAACCGCGGTCCTGCTCGGGGCTGTCGGGGGACCGAAATGGGAGTCGCTCGACTACAGCGTGCGCCCGGAGCGGGGGTTGCTTGGGATTCGCAAGCGTCTGGAC
>PEAJ01000163.1 GCA_002753495.1 Magnetococcales bacterium HA3dbin3
CGATGCCGAGTTGAGCGAAAAAGAGGCCTACCAGCTCATCTTTGCCGCCGGCTTCTCCACGGCCGAGAAGGTGACCAACGTCTCCGGACGCGGCGTCGGCATGGACGTGGTGAGGCGCTCGATCGAGGGGTTGCGCGGCTCGATTGACGTGCAGAGCGAGTTGGGCAAGGGGACGACCATCACCCTGAAGTTGCCTCTGACCTTGGCCATCATCGAGGGGCTGTTGGTCAAGATCAGCAACGAATTTTTCGTGCTGCCCTTGGCCGCGGTCGAGGAGTGCGTCGAGTTGACCCGCGCCGATGTCTCCGCCACCCACGGTCGCCACGTCATCAACGTGCGCGGGACCATCGTCCCCTACATCCGCATCCGCGACCACTTTGAAATCGCCGGCCAGGCGCCCGAGGTGGAACAGATCGTCATCTCGGAAGTGGAGGACAAGCGGGTTGGTTTTGTCGTCGACGACGTGATCGGCCAACACCAGACGGTCATCAAGGGGCTGGGCAAGACGTTCAAGAGCGCCGAGGAGTTCTCAGGCGCGACCATCCTTGGCGACGGCACCGTCGCCCTCATCCTTGACCTGCAAAAGATGGTGCGTTTCGTGGAGGACCTGGAGCTCGCCGAGTCCGGAACAAACGCCCCCTGATCGCGTCCGCCCGTAACAAGGGTTGGACCGAACGGGAAAGGGTGGACCAGCATCAGGAGTTAAGACCATGAGAGAGGAAACAGCAAAATCGTCGGCGGGGGCCGATTCCGCATCCCCACAGCAGGTCGCCTCCTCGTCTGCCGCAACCCAATACTTGACCTTCATGCTCGACAGCGAGGTGTTCGCCGTCGATATCGCCAAGGTGCGCGAGGTGCTTGAATACACAAGCATCACCAAGGTGCCACGCACCCCGGATTTCATGTGTGGCATCATCAACCTGCGCGGCAGCGTGGTGCCGGTGGTTGACATGCGCCTGAAATTCAACATGGAACACTCGGAGCGCACCGTCAATACCTGTATCATCATCGTTGAGATTGTCCAGGATGACGAGGTCACCGAGATCGGCGCCCTTGCCGATTCGGTCAAGGAGGTGATGGAGCTCGAACACAGCCGAATCGAGCCCCCGCCCAAAATCGGAACCAAATTGCGCAGCGACTTCCTCAAGGGCATGGGCAAGCACAACGACCAGTTTATCATGATCCTTGATATCAACCGCATCTTCTCCACCGAGGAGCTGTCGAACATGCAACAGACCGTCCATTGAGGGTGTGGAGAGGGACGTGTCGGGAGTTTGTGGGTGATTACCAAGAAGAAGGTTCGTGTTCTGATTGTCGATGACTCGGCCGTTGTGCGCCAGACCATGGAAAAGGTCCTCTCTTCGGACCCGATGATCGAGGTCATTGGTCATGCGCCGGACCCTTTTGTGGCGGCGGAGCGCATCAAGACCCTGGTCCCGGACGTCATCACCCTCGACGTGGAAATGCCGCGCATGGATGGCCTGACCTTCCTGCGCAAGATCATGACTCAGCACCCCATTCCGGTGGTCATGTGCTCGACTCTGGCCACGGAAGGGTCGGAGACTGCCCTGAAGGCCCTGGAGTACGGCGCGGTGGATATCATCACCAAGCCGAAGATGGGCACGAAGCAGTTCCTGGAGGAGGCCTGCATCTCGATCTGCGATACGGTCAAAGCCGCCTCCATGTCTCGGCTCAACCGGTTGCCGGCGGCGACTCCCGCAACCATGGCTGCCCGCTCCTCGCGCGCCGCCGCGCTTGCGCACTCGGGCAACAAGATTGCCCCCAAACTGACCGCGGACGCCATGATGCCGCCGCCCACGAACAGCCACGCCATGATCCAGACCACGGAGAAGGTGGTGGCGGTGGGAGCCTCGACCGGAGGCACCGAGGCGCTGCGCGAGTTCCTGGAGGCGATGCCGGGGGATTCGCCAGGTATCGTTATTGTCCAGCACATGCCGGAAAATTTTACCAAGGCCTTCGCCAATCGACTCAACTCCCTGTGCGATATGACCATCAAGGAGGCCGAGGATAACGATAGCGTCGTGCGCGGCCGCGTGTTGATCGCCCCGGGCAGCAAACACATGATGCTCAAACGCAGCGGCGCCCGTTACTTCGTTGAGGTGCGCGAGGGGCCGCTGGTCAGCCGGCATCGGCCGTCGGTCGATGTCCTGTTCCGCTCGACTGCCCGCTACGCCGGCAAGAACGCCGTCGGCGTGATCATGACCGGCATGGGCGATGATGGCGCCCGCGGCATGAAGGAGATGAAGGACGCCGGGGCTTTCAACATCGCCCAGGACGAGAACTCCTGCGTAGTCTTCGGCATGCCCACGGAGGCGATCAAGCACAAGGGGGTGGATGTTGTCAAACCCTTGAACCAGATCGCGCAAGAGGTTCTGCGCGCCTGCGGTCGTTGATCTTGCGACGAGGGAAGCCCTTCTGCGTCGCTTCGCCTTGCCACGCGCACATTCTCACTGTGTTGCCCTCCCTCTTTGCCTCGGCCCTTCCTTTTTTGCCATGCGCCATCTCCGCTATTCTGGGAAGCATCCGCACCACCGGCCGGGAGACGGCTCTACCTTGCGGACGGTGACCCTGGCCCCTGGAGAGCTGGTGATTTGCGAATCACCGGCGGTGGTCAACACGATCCTCGGCTCGTGTGTGGCGCTTACCCTGCACCATCCGCCGACTGGCGTTGGGGCGATGTGTCATGGCGTGCAGCCGGGCGGGGATACCCCGGTCGCCGTCAAGAGTCGACAGGAAGGAAACGGCGAGTGCTTTCGTTTCGTCGATTGCGCCATCTGGCACATGCTTGAATACTTCGATCGACGCGGCATCGCCCGCCGCCAGCTGGTGGCCAAGTTGTTCGGTGGGGCCGACATGTTCCCGACCCACGACCACGAAAACACCATCGGTCGTCAGAACATTCGCATGGCCGAAGGGACGGTCCGCGCCGCCGGGCTTGTTCCCCTAGCGAGCCATGTCGGTGGCAATCTGGGGCGACGCATCTTCTTCTACACCCACACCGGCGACGTGCTTCTCCGACGCTTGAACAACCTGCACTTTCCCTGATTCGGACAACCGCGAACCAGAGCCGCGATGGGGCAATCCTGGAGCGGTGTGCTCAAAATGCCTTGGCCGTACCGGCCGATGCGCCGGAAATGGTCTCCGAGGCAGCAGGTGATATGCCTCCGACGAGCTCTGGCGAAGTGGCGGTGGATGCTGTGCCAAGCGTGCCTGGGATGTTCGTCGAGCCGAGGAGGCTTGGCGGGGCCAGATTGCGCATGCCGGGTCGGCCGGGCGAAATGAGACCGAGTACACTGCCGTTGCCGTAAATGAGTTGGCGGTACATCGCCAGCCCATGGGTGACCTTCTTGACGTAATCCCGCGTCTCCTGGATCGGGATCTCCTCGATGAAGGTCAGGGAGTCCTTGATCTGCCGATCATGGCGCCAGTTATCCGCGCGCGCCGGGCCGGCGTTGTAGGAGATCAGAGCCATGACCAGGTCGCCATCAAATCGTTTCAACATGCGATAGAGGTAGGACTGACCGAGTGAAAGATTGTAACCGGGACGCCGCAACTTGAGCGGGCTGGGCACATCGAGCTTGAGGAGGTTGGCCTCCTCTTTGGCCGTGGTTGGCATGAGTTGCAACAGCCCCAAGGCACCGCTGCGCGAAACAACCGTGGGCGAGAAAAGACTCTCTTGTCGCCCGGTACCCCAGACCAGGGCCGGATCAAGGAGCCAGCCGGTGTCTGGTTTCCAGGAGGGCACCGGGAAGAGCCCTTCCCAGATGCGAACGCCCTGCTTTGCGTAGAGCGGTGTCGCAATCCGAATGGCGTGGTTGGGATCGCCGAAGGTGATGGCCAGGCACACCTGCTCGTTGACCGTCAAACCGTGTTTTTCTGCCAGGGCTTGTGCTTCAAGCCCGTTGTGAAAACTGCGTCCGACCTCCTTCAGCACGGTCATGCGGCTGATACCACCCTGCAGGTCTGGACGCTGGAGGAGAGGGGCACAGGTCGGCTTTGTTTGATCGGTGATGGTCAGGGTATGGGGACGGCTCATCTCCGCTCCCATGAAGCCGTAAAACGACTCCGGATTGCGACTTGCCAACTCCAGCCACTTGGCCGCCTCGGGGGTATCGACCCCGAGAATGACCGCGGCCCAGATGGCCCCCTGGCTGCGCAGGCGCGGATCTTCTCCCTCCTCGCCCAGACGCTTGAAAACCTCAAGTGCCGCACTCTTGTTGCCCAGCTTGTAGGCACACCAACCGGCCAGCCAGAGGGTGTCGGAGAGCTTGCCTTCCCTCAGCTTGAGACTGGGTTGCAGGATCAACCAGGCGTTGGCGAACTCCTTTTTGGGGTGAACCAGGTCCTTGGCCAGGCGGTAGCGGGCGCGCTGACCATCCTCGGCATTGAGGTACTTGCCCTGTGGCCCCTGCAGAAGAGAGATTGCCTGCAACAGATCGCCATGGCGACGAAAATATTCGGCGCGCTCAAACCAAAGCTCCGAACTCTGCGCCAGATGCAGGGGCAGCTTGGCCAGCATCAACTCGAACGACTTGCTCCCGCCTCTGGCCGCGGCCAGGGTGTTGAAATAGTCGCGCAGGTTGGGATCGGAGAGGGCGCGCAGAACGGCGGGCAGATCCTTGCCCTTGCCCTTCTCGATCAAGGCCCTGGCCCTGGTTTCATGATCGTCGGCAGTCAGGCGCCGGTCGAGTTCCACGAGCAGCCGATCCTGGATATCGAGAGCATCGTGCCCGATGCGATAGTAGTCGTGGTAAAGACGCCAGGCCTCCTCGACACGGTGCTCGGTGAGCAGGGCCTCCAGGTAGCGTTTTTGCTGGCTGCCGACGTGCGGCGGGTGTTTGTCGAACCAGGCCAGAACCTCCGACTGCGTCCCCTCGTCGGCCACACGCTCGCTCAGCATGTTGACCACCTTGCCCGCATGCGGGTGATCCGGCCAACGCTGGACGAAACGCCGCAGATCCGAGGTCAACGGCCGCATCATCCGTGGATGCGAGAGGAGTTCAAGTTCCAGGTAGGAGGCGAGCAGATCGTTGGTCGGCCAGCGTGAACGATCGAGCACATCCGTGGTGATGGGGATATCTGCATCGAGAACGGTAAACAGCCGACGATACCCGTCAAGGCCGAAAGTATCATCCTCGGCCCGTGAAACGCGCCCGGGTAGAAGAAAGACGCCAAGGGTGAGCAAGGCCAAAAACAGGACCGAAAACAGACGCGACCATAATCTGGAAGAGGACATGTTCGAGATCCACCGTTTTCAGGCACCGAACAGGGCGGTGACAAAATCGTCGGCCAGAAACGGTTTAAGGTCATCGACCCCCTCACCGATACCGACAAAGGGAATGGGAAGCTTGAACTGCTCGGCGATCCCGACGACAACACCCCCGCGTGCCGTGCCATCAAGCTTGGT
>PEAJ01000164.1 GCA_002753495.1 Magnetococcales bacterium HA3dbin3
TCCCGGGGTAGACGCGGTTTAATTTTTGAAAGTGGTTGGGGGGTCCGGGGGGAGGCTTAAGCCTGCCCCCCGGTGGGTCCAGGGCAAAGCCCTGGTGGGGTTCGGGGCGAAGCCCCGAGGTTTTTTGCTTTTCCTGCCCCCCTACCCACGGGCAAATTTCGCATGCCTTTCGCGAAATTTGCCCTCAGGGGGCGCGCCATTGCCTGACGATTTTTTGCGTTTTTCAGCAAAAATCGTCAGGCGGATTGCAGGGTTGCAGGGGCCCAATACGGGTCCCAGGTCGTTCCGGGCGCTTCATCGGAAGGCCTTCGGCGACCCGCCCCGGCGACGATCGACCCCTGGAATCAGGAGTCGCCGCGCAACACCTTGTTTTCGGCGAGAACACGATCCCGTGTCCCCTTGGCGCGGGCAAACTTGCCGAACAGACCATCGGCATCCCCCTCCTGCACGCGCTTGGTGAGCTGTTCGAGGTCGACGCGAAACCGGTTCAACATCTCGACGATCGCCTCCCGATTTTCCAGACAAATATCTCGCCACATCGTTGGATCCGAGGAGGCGATGCGGGTGAAATCACGAAACCCGCTCGCGGCAAAACGAAACACCTCCCCGCGGAGGTCATCCTCGAGGTCGGAGAGGGTGTTGACGATGTTGTAGGCCATCAGATGCGGCAGATGACTGGTGGCGGCGAGGACGCGATCATGATAATCCGGATCCATCGTCTCCACCTTGGAACCAACCGCTTCCCACACCAGGCGGACAAACTCCATCGCCTGCGGTTGGGTATTGGTGGTGGGGGTGATGATGGTGCGGCTGCCGTGGTAGAGGCTTGGGATTGACGCCTCGACGCCGGAGTGCTCGCGTCCGGCGATCGGGTGACTGCCGACGAAGTGCGCATGCTCCGGCATTTTTGCCTCGCAGCGCCGGACGATCGACCCCTTGACGCTGCCGGCATCGGTGACCACCGCCCCCTTGGCCAGATACGGGGCGAAATTTTCCACCATCGGCACGATCGAGCAGACCGGGGTCGAAACGAGAACCAGATTGGCTCCTGCCACCCCCTCTTGCGCCGATACCGTGCCGCGGTCGATCACCCCCATCTCCAGCCCTTTTTCCAGGGTGCGGCGACGGCGCGCCACCCCCACCACCTCGCCGACCAGATCCTGCTCTCGCAGGGCCTGCGCCAGGGAGCCGCCGATCAATCCCAACCCCACCACCGTCAAACGCTTGATAAAGAACGACACCACACCACTCCTTGCCTTGCCTGTCACAAATGACCCGTGGAGCGCCCACGCGGGGGGTGGGCGAAGAGAGTTCCCCCGCCGAGTCTACAGGGCACGCTGCGGATAGGAACCGAGGACCTTGGCGAACACGCCGGGCATGTCGGCCAGTTTTGCCAGGGCCGTCGCCACCTCCGGGGTCTCCTGGTGTCCCTCCAGATCGATGAAGAAACAGTAGTCCCACGCCTTGCGGCGACTCGGACGGGACTGGATTCGCGTCAGATTGATGCCGTGGGCCGCGAACACCCCGAGCACCCGGTACAGAAAACCCGGCTCATCCTGCGAGGAGAAGACGAGGCTGGTTCGGTCCCGACCCGAAGGCTGCGGCAGCTGCTTGCCGATCACCAGGTAACGGGTTTCGTTGTCGGCATCGTTCTGGATGCCCTCGGCCAGGATGTTGAGCCCGTGCCGGTCGCTGACGTAGGGG
This sequence comes from Magnetococcales bacterium HA3dbin3, assembly GCA_002753495.1. GTDB lineage: Bacteria > Pseudomonadota > Magnetococcia > Magnetococcales > DC0425bin3 > HA3dbin3. The sequence continues at coordinate 1,705 of PEAJ01000164.1, forward strand.
CCGGCGATTGCCGCCGCCGCCGTTTTCTCCCGGGCCAAAGCCAGGGCGCGCGCGGTCGATTTGACCTCGCGCGTGGTCACCCCCGGCAGATGCCCATCCAACCAGCGTCGACACTGCGCCAGGGCACGATAATGACCGTACACCACCTGCACGCGCATGATCTCCGTTTCCGGCGAAAGCAGGTTGTTGACCATCGGCAGAAAAATTTCACCGCAGATCGACAATGGCGAGTCGACAAAACGGTCGAGGGTGTAGGTGACCACCCCTTCCGTTGAGTTTTCGACCGGCGCCACGCCAAAATCAACCCGACCCGCCTCGACCACGTCGAACACCTCATCGATTGTGCGCACCGGAAACATGTCGCAGGAGGAACCAAACTGCTTAAGGGCAGCCTGATGGGTGGTGGTTGCCTCTGGCCCGAGATAGGCCACCGCCAGCTTGCGTTCCAGGCGCAGGGAGGCGGAGATGATCTCGCGGTAGATGCGGTGCAACGCCTCGATCGGGAACGGACCACGATGCCGATCGGCCAGACGACGATGGATCATCGCTTCGCGTTCCGGGCGATAGAAGGTGGTCTGCGGACCAAGCCTCTTTTTGGCCTTGCCCACCTCCAGTACCCAGCGGGCGCGCTCCATCAACAGGTCGTGGATCCGATCGTCGACCCGATCGATCTGTTCCCGCAGCGCACCCAGGTCCGATGAGGAGGGCGTTTCCGGAGGTGCATCATCGGCGTTCACGTGGCTTCCCCCGCATCTTTCGGGTTATTCCAATCCCATATCAAGCGGCAACGTCGTTGGCTGCCTTGTTTGCTCCTCGCCGTACCCAAACGTATCCGTCTCGTCGCTCGCTAAGTTGTGAGCCTCGTTGCCATCTTGGATCTGGAATTGGAATGAGTCACAGACCCGGCAGGCTACTTGACCGATGCCGCGTTGGCAAGGTCGCGAATCCTGATTTTTCGGCGCCGTGATCGCGTGTCGGCGGCCTGGTTGGCGGCGTTGGTGAAATCGGGTCCGACATGCATTTTTTCGCTTATGGTTTTCCCGGACCCTGCCGATAAGAGAGGAACCGGAGGTTTGTCTGGCCATCCGGTCCCCCACCCGGACGCAGAGGAAAGACCATGAACGTATCGACCGATCCCGCCGTCGTCGCACAGAACGCGCGCCAAACCTCAGTGACCCGTCAGCCCACCCCCAGCGAAGAGGGCAGCGAGGCCGCCGCGCAAAAAGTTGCCGAATCGAAGAAACAAGAGAGCGCCGAGACCGGAAGCTCCGGTGGCAACCCGCCCTATCTGGGACAAAACTTGAACGTTGTCGGCTAGCTGGCGGTTGCCCACCATTTTGGCCCTTCATCGGTGCGGCCGCCCCTTATCCGAGGTGATGGGGGCGGCCCTTTTTGCGCCGCGGGGCGGCCTGTCCTTGACACAGGGCCCCTGAAGAATCGTTCTTTCCATCTGGAACGAATCCCGTTACGCTGTGTCCTCATGCGGCCCCCTGGAAGTACGCCCACCCAACATATCCGGGGTGTGTGCCGAATCCTGGGGGTTTTTGTTTTGGGAGAGGGATTGACGCAAATTGTCGTCCGGGTGTCAAAAAAATAACCCATCCTATCTTTTTTCCCTTGCCGCATTCGCCTGAATAAGGGACGTTATCGCCCCGGGTTGTGCATGGATCGCGATTTGCTTGATGCCACGTGTCAGGAAGAGATCGACACCAAGATCAATGGGAACAAGCACCATGAGCCGCATGCCAATCGAACCCGAACTGCTGCGCTGGGCACGCGAGCGCGCAAGTTTGGAGATCAGCGATTTGGAGGACAAATTTCCCAGGCTTCGAGCGTGGGAAGAGGGGAGTGTCGCGCCAACGCTTGCGCAGCTCGAAAAGTTTGCGCGTGCGGTTTACGTTCCCTCTGGTTACCTGTTCCTGCCCTCTCCGCCGGAGGAGCCGGACCCGATCCCGGACTTTCGCACCATGGGCGGGAGAAAACGGCGGCTGAGTCCGAACCTGTTGGACACGATCTATCTCTGTCAGCAACGTCAGGAGTGGTATCGGGAGTATGCGCTGGAAAATGGTATCGAATCCGAAGGACTGGTCGGTGTGGCCAGCGTGGAGGATGATCCCGTTGTTGTTGCGGCGGAGCTGCGGGAGAGGCTGGGAATCTCCATCGCCGAGAGGAAAGACGCCGCCAACTGGCGTGAGGCCCTGCGCCGGCTTTTTCTACAGGCAGAGGAAGCTGGTGTGTTGGTGATGGCCAGCTCGGTCGTCGGCAGCGATAACCATCGCCCGCTTGACGTGCAAGAATTTCGTGGCTTTGCCATCGCCGATGCGGTGGCGCCCCTGATCTTCATCAATACCGCCGACAGCAAGGCGGCGCAGATGTTCACCCTTGGTCACGAGCTGGCCCACCTTTGCCTCGGCGAGAGTGGCATCTCCGACCCGGATATTGCACGTCGGCGGGGGAATACCGCTAAGGAACCCAAGGAGCGGTGGTGCAACAAGGTGGCGGCGGAGTTGCTCCTGCCCATGGGCGAGCTGAGGGATTATCACAACCCTTCCTTGTCGGTGGCGGAGGAGATCGAACGCCTGGCGCGCCTTTACAAGGTGAGCACCCTGGTTGCCCTGCGTCGCCTGTTTGATGCCAAGTTCATCGACTGGGAAACATTTCAGACCGGCTATCGTGAGGAGTTGGTGCGTATCAGCTCTTTTGAGCAATCGAAGAATGTGGGTGGCGGGGATTTTTATAACACTCTGAACGTACGCGTGGGCAAGCGTTTTGCCTATGCGGTCATCTCCAGCACCTTGGGTGGGCGCACGCTGTACACGGAAGCCTTTCGTATGTTAGGTGTGCGCAAAACGTCCACATTCCGGGAAGAGGCATACAAACTTGGGGTGATACGTGATCTACCTTCTTGATGCCAATGTTTTTATAGAAGCGAAGGACAGGAATTATGGGTTTGATTTTTGCCCAGCTTTTTGGGAGTGGCTTATAAAACCCCATGCGGGCGCGCGCATCCTCAGTATCAAGGAAGTTTTCGATGAGATTGTTGGAAAAGAGGACGAGCTATCGGATTGGGTAAAAGATGAGGGGAGATTATTGTTCCAAGAGTCTGACCAGCCTGATGCCGAGTATTTTGGAAAGGTGGTTTCATGGGTAAATAATCATACGCAGTACAGGCGACCCGCCGCCGAAGCGTTCTTTAACGGCGCCGACTATAAGCTCATCGCTCACGCCCTGGCGAAGGGATACACGGTCGTCACCCACGAGGAGCGTGCGCCGCAATCTAAAAAAAGTGTTAAGATTCCAGACGTTTGCGATGGTATAGGAGTGGTGTGCTGGGACCCCTTTGAGATGCTACGCCATGAAGAAGCCAAATTCGTACCCTCCCCCGGGTAGGGCATAACCCGGGCAGTTGGTATTTCTCACCCGGGCTTTCCGCGCACCCATGGGCGCCAGGGCTGTCACGCGCTCAAAGCAAATGGCCGCCGATGTGTGTCATTCCAATCCCATATCAAGTGGCAACGTCGTTGGCTGCCTTGTTTGCTCCTCGCCGCACCCAAACGTATCCGTCTCGTCGCTCGCGCGTTGTGAGCCTCGTTGCCATCTTGATCTAATGGTATGGTCTGCCCCGTTCCCGAACGGCTTCGAAGAGCCCAGAATGGAAGTAGTAGCAACCATCAGCGGAATACGGAGCGGACCATGGACAAGAATAGCGCAAGCCGTGAGG
>PEAJ01000165.1 GCA_002753495.1 Magnetococcales bacterium HA3dbin3
CTTCCAACTTTGCGAGGATCACCCTCCCGTGCTTTCAGGGAGTGAAAGCCGGCAGAGCGAACCAGGCCAGGGATTGATCATACGACCAGGAGAGGATTGAAACACCATGAAGCACACGTTGGACCTGACCGGAGTTCAGGCCGCCGAGGGGTTGGTACGTTTGCAGGAGTGGTTTGCGGCCGCCGCTCCGGATGCCGAGGTGGAGATCACCCTTGCCGGTGATGCCGGCACGGTGTTGCACGGCATGCAGGAGAAGCATTGGGGGATGTTCGATTGGGCGCCCCTCGATGGCCGTGGCGGTTCGGGGGGGTATTGGCTGAAGAAATTGGCCGCGCCGCAGCCGAAGCGCCGTATCGTCGAGTTCCTGACCGCCGATCATCGCCGCTGCGACACCATCTTCGCCACCCTGGAACAAGAGGCCACCGCCGGCAATAAAGAGACAACCGGCCGTTTTCTGGGTCGCTTCGAACGCGGCATGCAGCACCACTTCAACATGGAAGAGAAGGTTTTCTTCCCCGCCTTCGAGGCGCGCACCGGCATGACGCGGGGCCCGACCATGGTCATGCGCATGGAACACGAACAGATGCGTGGCATCCTGAAACAGATGCGACAAGCCCTCGATGGCGGGGATGTCGGCGGGGTGGCGCGTGCCTGTTCGACGCTGCTGATGGTGATGCAGCAACACAACATCAAGGAAGAACAAATGCTCTATGCCATGGGCGACATGCACCTGGGCAATGAGGGCGATGCCCTCGCCCGCCAGATGCAGACCCAGGAGTAGTAGCCTACGCCTCCTCCCCGGGGTTGACCCGCGCCCGGCCCGGGTGCCGGCGCGGGGTCGGGCCTGCCTGCGCGTCGGGAACCGGCGGTATTGCTCATAAACGATGCGGTGGTTGATTGTTCCTGGCGCAAGTCCCGGATAGGATCCACAATTCGCGGCATCGCCCCGGCCTGTTTGGCATCGTGCGCGCGGGGCGACGGCGGCCCGGCTTCGATGCGGCGGTCGCGGCGGCGTGTCGGGGTGGCGGGGCTGGGGTTTTGCCAGAAATGGCCCGGATCCCCCCGGCGAGCGGGGATCGACACGAATAAGTTTCGTGTCCTGCGAGGGCAGCGCGATGACAGGCAAACCTCTGGGGCGGCATGCAGCGGATTGGATCCTCATGCTCGTCTTGGTCGTGGGTTTTTCTTGCCAGGTTGTCGTTTTTCATCGTGTCATTCAGCTTTTGCCCGATACCGGCTTCAGTATTGGTGGGGCGTTTGCGCGTCTCGCCGCAAACCTCGGCCAGCACGGTACCATCGGGGAGATGTCCGAGGCAGCCGGGGTTGTCTTGCCGGATACCCGACACGCGCCATTGTTTCCCGCGGTGATGGCCCTGGTCTATCGCGCGTTCGGGATGGAGGCGCGTTGGGCACTGGTTGTAAACAATTTCTGTTATGCCCTGACGTTGGTCCTGACCTTCCTCCTCGGGCGACGCCTGCACCCCTGGGGTGGGGTGTTCGTCGTGCTGTTTGTGGTGCTGGACCCGCTTTTTCTTTATGCCAGCAACGCGGTGACACCGGATGCCCTGTTTCTGCTTCTGACCGTTTGGCTGATGTGGCATGTGCTTTGGGTGCTGCGCGAGGGGGTGACTGCGCGGCGCGTCGCGGGGGTGGCGGTTTTGCTCTCCTTGCTGGAACTGGCCCAGCCGATCGGTCTGTATGCGTGGCTGGCGGTTGGCGGGGCGATCGCCTTCCACCAGTGGCGACGAATCCCCTGGCGATACCTGCTCATGCTGCTCGGGGTGATCGTATTCGTCCAGGCCGGCACGGTTGGCCTGTGGAGTCTGCGGCAGGTGATGGCCGGCGGGACGTTCTCTTTCGCCGCGACCAACGGCGCCGGTCTGGGGGAGATGATCGGGGCTTTTCCCGCGCTATACTTGAGTTTGCCGGTCGATCTTTTCGCCCTTTTCCTCGATCCCGAAGGGCAGGAGCACCTGGGTGCCTACCTGGGGCACCATGCCATTCTTGCCCGTTCCTGGTCGGAGTGGTTGACGGCTGTTCGCCAGTTGGTCGCTTCCGGGTATGGTTCGCTTGTGGCGGTGGACCTCTTTTCCAAGGTGGCCAGTCTCTCCTTGCTGATTCTGGCCGTGGCGGGCGCGTGGCGATCGCGGCGTGACACCGATCGCGCCGCGGCCGCGACCGGATTGTTTCTGGCCCTTCTTTTCGTTTGTTTTGTCGCGGGTTCCGCAGTGTACGCCACGGGAAACTATCGGCTGCCCATGGTGCCGGTGGTGAACCTTCTGGCCTTTTATGCCGTTTGGGGGATCGTGCGGCCAGGTTCGGCGGCGGTAGCCGCGACCCCGGCAAGGGAGTTTTTACCGGTGGAAGGGGGGGATGCAACGGCGGCGGTGGCTGCATCCTCGACGATCGCAACGGGACCGGAGCTGGTGACGCCGCCGGCGGAAGGCGGCGAGGTGACCTCCGGGGTGATGTTGGCAGGGAATGCATCGCCGTCCGACACAGGGGACAAGACCGAAACGAACAAGCGGGGGTGAGGCACATGCTGGCACGTGTGGGAACGGTCGCCTTGGAAGGAATCACCGCCCGACGGGTGGAAGTGGAGGTGGATCTGAATCGGGGAGGGGTCCCCTCGTTGAACATGGTGGGGTTGCCGGATGGGGCGGTGCGTGAGGCGCGGGATCGGGTGCGTGCCGCGTTGGGCAACTCCGGGTTTCCGATACCGGCGGTGCGCGTGACCATCAATCTTGCCCCGGCCGATCTGCCCAAGGAAGGGAGCGGTTACGATTTGCCGGTGGCAGTCGGGCTGCTCGCGGCCATGGGGGCGGTGCCGATCGACAGCACAGCCGGACGGGTTTTCCTCGGCGAGCTTTCCCTGGATGGGCGACTGAATCCGGTTCCGGGTTCCCTGCCGACCGCCCTCCATGCCCGCCGCGAAGGGATGCACGAGGTGATCGTGCCGGAGATGAACGGAGCCGAGGCAGCCTTGGTGCCGGAGGTGCGGGTGATTGCGGTGGCGACGGTGGCTCAGCTCGTCGGTCACCTGCGCGGGGAGGCCCCGCTGCCACCGCTGCCGCCCACCGAGTGGCAGAACTGGCTTGGGCGCGTCGACCCCGGGGCGCGCGAGATTGCCGAGGTCAAGGGGCAGGAGTTTGCCAAACGGGCGCTGGAGGTTGCCGCCGCGGGCGGGCACAACCTGGCGATGAGCGGCCCGCCGGGGTCGGGTAAGACCCTGCTTGCGCGCTGTATCGCCAACCTTCTTCCCCCCTTGACCCTCGACGAAGCCTTGGAAGTGACCGCAATCTGGTCGGTGGCCGGACGATTGACCGCGGGTTCGCCGCTGGTGGGGGCACGACCGTTTCGCGCGCCACACCACACGGCATCAGCGGTCTCTCTGGTCGGTGGCGGCAGCTCACCGCGACCGGGCGAGGTGAGCCTGGCACATAACGGGGTGCTGTTTCTCGACGAGTTGACCGAGTTTGGTCGCACGACGCTGGAGGTGTTGCGCGAGCCGCTTGAAGCCGGGATGGTGACCATCTCGCGCGCCCAACACAGTGCCAACTTCCCCGCGGTTTTTCAATTAATTGCCGCCTTCAATCCCTGTCCGTGCGGACATTTGGGGGATCCGCTGCACGCCTGCCGCTGCGCGGCCAGTCAGGTGGCGCGTTATCGGGCGCGATTATCCGGTCCCCTGCTCGATCGCATCGATATTCACATACAGGTGCCGCCGGTACCGATCGACAAGCTGATGCATCTGCCCAGCGGGGAGAGCTCGGCGGAGGTGCGTGGGCGCATTTTCGCGGCACGACAGCGGCAGTACGCGCGCAATGGTTCCGGGCGCCTCAATGCCGGCTTGCAGGGGTTGGACCTGGAACGGCATGCCGCGCTGGATACGGCAGGGGCAAGCCTGCTGCGACAGGCAGCGGAGCGTTTGGGTTTTTCGGCGCGCGGATTTCATCGCATCCTGCGCGTGGCGCGCACGGTGGCCGATCTGGAGCAGTCGGATCGCGTCGATGCCGGGCATCTCGGCGAGGCGATCCAGTATCGCCTGGAGAGCGCGCCGAATTCGTCCGAAGCGTAATTCCAATTCCATACCAGGCAGCCAACGAGGGTGACGTTTGATTTGGAATCAGAACGATGCGCCAGGGTCCTGCCACCCCTTCCGGGGGGAGATTGAAAGGGTGGCAGGGCCGCAGGCAGGAGTCACTCAGGCAAACTGGCTGGCAACAAAGTCCCAGTTCACCACATTCCAGAACATCTCCACGTACTTTGGCCGCGCGTTGCGGTAGTCGACGTAGTAGGCGTGCTCCCAGACATCGCAGGTGAGCAGGGCCTTTTTGTTCTGGGTCATCGGGGTGGCGGCGTTGCTCGTGCTGAGCAGGTCGAGCGACCCGTCGGGGTTCTTGACCAGCCATGCCCAACCCGAACCGAACGTCGTGACGGCGCACTTGGTGAAGGCCTCCTTGAAGGCGGCAAAGGAACCCCATTTGGCGTTGATCGCCTTCGCCAGTTCCCCCTTGGGCTCGCCGCCGCCTTTGGGCGAGAGGCAGTTCCAGTAGAAGGTGTGGTTCCAGACCTGGGCGGCGTTGTTGAAGATACCACCGGAGGAGCGCATGACAATCTCTTCGAGGGATTTGCCCTCGAACTCGGTTCCGGGCAACAGGCCGTTCAGATTGGTGACATAGGCCTGGTGATGCTTGCCGTGGTGGACCTCCAGGGTCTCCTTGGAGATGTGCGGCGCCAGGGCATTGAGGTCGTAGGGGAGGGGGGGCAAGGTGATCGCCATCGGGTTGCTCCTTCTCTATTCAGGTGTGAGCAGACGTTGCACAGCCAGGGTGTTGACAGGCGCCTTATTCCAATTCCAGATCAAGATGGCCACGAGGCTTACAGCGCGCGCGCGACGAGGCAGTACGTATTGGGCACGGCGAGGAGCGCGCAAGGCAGCCAACGAAGTGGATGCTTGATATGGAATCGGAGTTACAGTTTGCTGGCGTGCTGGGCAAGGTACTCGGCGACACCGGCGGTTGATCCCTTCATGCCGGGCTTGCCCTTCTGCCAACCGGCCGGGCACACCTCACCATGCTCCTCATTGAATTGCAGGGCGTCGATCATGCGCAGCATTTCGTCGACGTTGCGGCCAAGCGGCAGGTCGTTGACCACCTGGTGGCGCACGACACCGGCCTTGTCGATCAGGAAGGAGCCGCGCAGGGCAATGCCCGGGCCGGTTTCCACGTCGTAGGCGCGGGTGATGGCCTTGCTGATGTCGGCGACCAGCGGATACTGAACGTTGCCGATGCCGCCCCTGTTGACATCGGTGTTTTTCCAGGCCAGATGCGTGAAATGAGAGTCGATGGAGACGCCGATCACCTCGACGTTGCGCTTCTTGAACT
>PEAJ01000166.1 GCA_002753495.1 Magnetococcales bacterium HA3dbin3
TCCTCGCCGTACACAGTACGTACTGTCTCGTTGCCTCCTCCTTGCTGCCTCGTTCTCGCGTCGAATGCAAACTGGAATGATTCCAATTCCAGATCAAGCGTCATCTTCGTTGGCTGTCTCGCATTCATCTCGATCAACGCACGCGCGCCCGCGGCTACCCCCGTCGCACTGCGCGCGAGCAATGAGGAGGTGCCCGGTTAATCGGCAGAGATCCCCCCGGGATGCCCGCCGATCGGGCATCTGGTCGACCCGGCAAGGGGTTTCGATTGACCAAGGTCCTTGTTTATAAGTTGATTTAATTTTGGCATAATCCATGCTTTGTCGGTGTATGCACGCTCGCGCATAAGTTTTGAGTGTGTTGTGATCGCTGCTGACCAGGGAGGGTCGTTGGCGGTGCCGGCGCGCGCGGCCAGGATGCACGGGAGAGACCGTGCATCCCGAGGGGGTCGGGTTGTACCTGCCGCCGTGCTGGAGCAAAAAAATGGATCTTCGCGCCAACTCATCGTTCTCGTTGACCCGCGGCGCTGTTATCGCCTCGCAGATGGGGGCGATCTACCACGCCAGTCAGGCCGTCGCCGCCGCCCCCAACCTGGCGATGGCCATGACCTCGATCCTGGAAATTCTCGACCGCGAGGCAGGACTTGGGCGCAGCGTCATCACCCTGGTCGATGGGCGCATGGGAGGTCTGCTCGTGCGCGCGGTGCATGACGGAGTCCCGGTACCAGCGAAGAAGGTCTTCTACCAGCCCGGTGAGGGGGTGCTGGGGATGGTGGTGACGAGCGGTCATCCGTTGGTGGTGGAGCAGCCCGCGACCGAACCCCGCTTCATCCGCCGCCTGGGTCTGCTCGATCCGGAACGCCCGTTCATCGCCGTGCCCATCCTTCTGAACAGTCGCCACGTCGGCGGCGTGCTGGCGGCACAGCCGCACCACGGCAACAAAGAGTCCCTGGGCGATCAAACCATGATGCTGGAGATCATCGCCAACCTTCTCGCCCAGCGTATCCGTGGCGGCTGCGAGATCAACCTCTGTCAGGCAACGTCGCCAACCCTCGCGGAGACGGTAACAAGTGCGGCGGCACGCGGGCATCTCCCCGGCCGTGCGGCGGCGGATCCGTTCAACCCGCGCCTTTTCATCCACTCCGCGGCGACGGTGATGAACCCGGTCTTCGAGCGCATTCGGCAGGCGGCGCGCTGGGATACCCCCGTCCTGATTCACGGTGAGTCCGGCACCGGCAAGGAGCTGGTGGCGCACGCCATCCACCATGGATCCCCCGGCGCGGCCGATCGCCCCCTGGTGAAGGTCAACTGCGCCGCCCTGTCGGATACGCTGCTCGAATCAGAGCTCTTCGGCCACGAACGGGGGGCGTTCACCGGCGCGGTGATGGCCAAGCCGGGACGCTTCGAGCTGGCCGACGGCGGTACCCTCTTCCTCGACGAGATTGGCGACATCTCCCCGGCCTTTCAGGGGAAGCTCTTGCGCGTCCTGCAGGAGGGAGAGTTCGAGCGGGTTGGCGGCACGCGCACCTTGCAGGTCAAGGTGCGCCTGATCACCGCCACCAACGTCGACCTCTTCGCCCGCGTGCGCGAGGGAAGGTTTCGCGCCGACCTTTTCTATCGGCTCTTTGTCCTGCCGATCCACCTCCCCCCCTTGCGCGCGCGGCGGGAGGATATCCCGCTGCTGGCCGGGTATTTTCTTGAGCGCATCGGCAAGCATCAAGGACGCCTGCTCTCCCTGACTCAAGGGGCGCGCGCGGTCCTGCTCGACAACGCCTGGCCGGGCAATGTCCGCGAACTGGAAAATTGTCTGGAACGCGCCGCCGCGCTGAGTATCGACGGGACCATCGATGCGACGCTGATTCAGTTTCCCGACACCGCCTCTGGCTGCATGACCGCCACCCTGACCCCCGGTGCGCGCTTGATGGATCCGGCCAACCCCGACCTGACCGAGCGCGAGCGCGTCCTGGCGGCGATGGAACAGGCCGGCTGGGTACAGGCCAAGGCGGCACGGCTTCTCGGGCTGACCCCTCGCCAGACCGCCTATCGCATCAAGACACTCAACATCCCCATGCGTCGGATCTGAGAGAGGCTGTCTTAAAACGTCGGATTGCGCTGCTTCGGCGAGGAAGAACGGCGCACAGATGCGCAGTGTAGTTGTGTCGTACATGAGCAATCGAGCACCGGTCTGACGAAGCCGCGGCAAGCAAGGCGGCGTTTTAAGACAGCCTCTGAGGCGGCGGAAGAGCGGATCCCAGGTTGGAGTGGCACGCCTTCTGCCCGGACAAGCTGTGTCGCAAAGAGGACAAGCGACAGCTCCCTGTGTGAAAGACGACGTGAGATCTTCCAATATTCTCACGCTCGATCATGGCGTTAACGATTGGCAAACAGGTTGCAGCTTAGAACCACGAACCCTTTCGCGCACGGGAAGAACGCCATGCCCAAACACACCACCATCGACGATCGTACCGCCACCCACCCCTGCTACGACGGGGAGGCACACCAAAAATATGCCCGCCTGCACCTGGCGGTGGCCCCGGCCTGCAACATTCAGTGCCACTACTGCAATCGCAAGTACAGCTGCGCCAACGAGTCCCGACCCGGGGTGGTGGCCGAGGTTCTCACGCCAAAACAGGCGCTGGCACGGGTGGCGGCGGTCAAGGTGCGGTTTCCACAACTGACGGTGGTCGGCATCGCCGGCCCCGGGGATGCCCTGGCCAACCCTGACCGGTTGATCACCACCTGCTCGCTGATTCGCGACGCCTTCCCCGAGCTGATGCTCTGCCTCTCGACCAACGGCCTGGCCCTGCCAGCCCAGGCGGCACGCCTTGTCGACCTTGGCGTGCATCATGTCACCGTGACCATCAATGCCTTGGATCCGACAGTGACGGCGCGCATCCATCCCTGGATCTTCTGGGAGCACCGTCGGCGTCGCGGTCTGGAGGCGGCGCGCATCCTGATCGACAATCAGCTTGCCGGATTGGACATCCTGGTGGCGAAGGGGGTGGCGGTCAAGATCAACTCCGTGCTCATCCCCGGGGTCAACGATACCCACCTCCCCGAGCTCAACGAGGTAATCTCCCGGCGTGGCGCCCGAATCCACAATATCGTGCCGCTGCTCAGCGATCCATCTTTTGGTACCTATCACGGCCTGATGGGGCAGCGTGGCCCGACCCCCAGCGAGGTGGCGGCCGTGCGTCGCGCCTGCCGCGGCACGGCAATCCAGATGACCCACTGCCGCCAATGTCGCGCCGATGCCGTCGGCCTGCTCGGAGCGGATCATCACGCCGAGTTCAGTACACGACACCCCCCCGCCGAGCGATGCGACGGCATGGGTCACCTCACCGTGCCGCCAACGTTCTCGACCACGGCGACGATGCTCTTTCACGCCGCGGGAACGCTACCGGCACGATCAACACCGGGGCCCTTTGCCGTGGCGGGTGGCGAGCCACGGGTGCTCTCTCCCTCCAGCCTCTGACTTCTTATTCCAATTCCAGATCGAGATGGCTACGAGGCTCACAACGCGTGAGCGACGAAACAGTACGTTTTTGGTACGGCGAGGAGCGAACAAGGCAGCCAACAAAGTTGCCGCTTGATATGGAATTGGAATGACCCGCCAACTCCGCCAGGAGAACGCCATGGCCTACGCCATCCACGCAACCTGCGTCACCTGCTGGGCCTGCCTGCCCGAATGCCCGAACGACGCCATCCATGAACGCGGTGGGCACCTGGTGATTGACCCGGTGTTGTGCACCGAATGCACCGGCGACCACCTCGACCCCCAGTGTGCCTCAATCTGCCCGGTCGAGGAGGCGATCGTCGATGCCACCGGCACGCCACTCAATCCCCTGGGCTCCCTGACCGGGGTGCCGGCGCAGGTGCGGCTGGCCTACACCGCCGCGCATGAGAGCGGGGGGTGGTCATGTTTGCCCTGAGTCTGCCTCTCTCCCCACGTCGGACGCAGCCCTTGCCAGCGTTGGACGGGTCCAACCCCAATCCTGACCTGATTCAGCAAATGCTGCTCGGTCAGGAGCAGGGACGGGGCATCATGCCACCCGGGCTCGGCCTTGGCCAGACGGCCTTTGCGCGGATGCTGCGTCGCTATCGGCTGCCACTGATTCACCCACCGGGTCCAAACACGTCGAGGGGTGATCCGCAACCGTTGCCGGAAAGCAACGACCTGTACCACCTGCTCTGTGACCACCGCTCGGTGGGGCACGAGGAGGCCGCGTGGCTGGCGACGATCGTGGTCGCCGGCTGTGGCGGGTCGGATCATCTGTGGTCAGACCTTGGCTTGCGGCATCGTGGCGAACTCAATCGCCTCCTGCTGCACAACTTCCGCCCCCTGGCGCAACGCAACGTGGGCGACATGAAATGGAAAAAATTCCTCTATCGCCGGCTGTGCGAGCGGGAAGGGTTGACCCTTTGCCCGGCTCCCTCCTGTCACATCTGTCGCGACTACGCCCGGTGTTTTGGTCCCGAGCTTCCCGCCTCGAGTTGAGCTCCTGGAACGACCGCGAACGTCGCGCGGTCGGGGCCTATCTGGGGCTGGCGGTGGGGGATGCCCTCGGGGCAACGGTTGAGTTCATGCTCCCACGGGAAATCCAGGCGATGTACGGTGTTCACAACCGCATCCGTGGTGGCGGATGGTTGCATCTGCGCCCGGGCCAGGTGACTGACGACACCGAGATGAGCCTGGCCCTGGGTGAGGCCATCCTCGCGCACAGCGGGCGCATCGACGCCCTGGCCATTGCACGCGCCTTCGATGCCTGGTTGCGCGGCGGACCGATCGATGTCGGCAACACCGTGCGCCGCGGCATCATCAACTTTCGCCTGCACGGTCGCACCACCACCGATGAGGACGAATTTGACGCCGGCAACGGCGCCTGCATGCGCACCCTGCCGATTGCCCTCGCCACTCTGGGCTGGGATGACGCCAGCATGGTGGCCGCTTCGCGTGCCCAGGCCCACATCACCCACAACAACCCCCTCTCCGACGCTGGCATCGAGTGTGTCATCCGCATGGTGCAGATTGCCCTCCACGGTGGCGGCCTGCACGCGATGATCGCCGGCCCGCTCACGCAGCTTTTCAACGCCTTCCCGAAATTTGATTATCGGCGCGCGCGTCGGGTGGAGAATCCTTCCGCCTACATCGTCGACACCCTGCGCGCGGTCTTTCACGCCTTCTTCCTGACCGATAGCTTCGAGAGTTGTCTGGTCGAGGTGGTCAACAAGGGGGGGGATGCCGACACCACCGGTGCCATCGCCGGCATGATCGCCGGCGCCCATTACGGGGTGAGCGCAATCCCCGAGCGGTGGCTGAAGGCCCTGCAACCGGAGATTGCCAAGCATTG
>PEAJ01000167.1 GCA_002753495.1 Magnetococcales bacterium HA3dbin3
GGAGGGGGCATAATGCGCCGCGTTGTTGTTCGGAAAGACTCCTGTTCGGCGAATTCTTGTTCCATGCGGAGCCATAATGGGCACAGTTCCCTCTGATGTTTCTGATGATGACTCTGATCCGTAGCCTGGCGACACCCAGGGATCACACGAGTCGATTTCATCCGATTTCATAGCGGTTTTGGTTGATCGCAAGCTAAGGGGATACAGGATTCTTTCTCTACTTGGGGCCTGTTCATAAATGACAAGTTTCTGGATACACTCACCTTTGAGGAGGTGGTGGCATTCATGGAACGGGATCTATTGCAGGATAAACATTGGGAACGCATCAAAGACCTTCTTCCGGTATGTGCGTTTCTCCAGGTGGGTCAAGAAGGGGGTATGGGATCGCGTGTTGGAAAAAGTCAGTGATGACCCTGAGATGAGTCAACTGCTGATCGACAGCACGATTGTCAGGGCATATCAGCATTCTGCTGGATGTAAAAAAAGAGGGTAAACAGGCAATTGGCAGATCGATGGGAGGGCTGACGACCAGGATTCACGCCGTAGCGGATGCCCTGGGCAGGCCGCTGAGGTGTGTTTTGACGGAGGGGCAAGCCTCGGATATTGACCAAGCGCCCCGGCTGATTGCTGGTTTCATTCAATGCGGGAGCGGTGATTGGAGATAAGGGATACGATGCCGACAGCTTGGTGGAACAGGCCCATGCCATGGAGGCGGAGGCGGTCATCCCGCCGAGAAGCAATCGACTGGGGCAGCATGACTACGACCATGAAAAGTACAGAGATCGCAATCTTATTGAGAGATTTTTTAATGGAATCAAACAATTCAGGCGTATTGCCACCCGTTACGACAAACTGGATCGTAACTTCATGGGTTTCCTTACCCTGGTGTGTGCCTACGTCTGGCTCACGCACCCTGGCTGATACATTTGTGAACAGGCCCTAAACCATTTACCGAAAATGAGATCAAGAAAGGCAATACCAAGCAGCAACAAGGTTGACCACGTTAAAATTAACCTCGGAATCAAGCTCAGGCCAGATCTCACGCTATCGCTCCATGCAGGTTTGGAGGGTGAGCACTCCGTCTTCTGAATTTTGAGCAAGTCACCCAGACAAGCGGTCGATATGGAACGCCGCGACCAGGGCAGGCTCTGGCATCACCTCAGCCTCCCTGTGGATCCATCCCGCGGTGTTTTCCTTTGACTCCTCTGGTAACGTCCTTGATTTCCGGATGTTTCTCTGGTTCTTCCGGCGGAATGTGCAGCGAGGCGATCAGCGCGTCGATGCGATGGCCGTATTCGAACGAGCCATCCTTGACGAAGCGCAGCAGCGGCACCTGGCGCATGCGCAGACGATGCGCCAAGCGGCTGCGCAGGAAGCCGGTGGCATGGTTGAGGGCCGCGCCGATGTCGGCACCCTCATCCCCGCCCAGGACGGAGAAGTAGACGGTGGCATAGCCCAGATCCCGGCTTACCTCGACATCGGAAATGGAGACGAGCCCGGTCGTCAGTCGCGGATCCCGCACCTCGCCGCGTTCCAGCATGGCGGCAATCTCGCGCCGGATCTCACCCCGAACCCGCTCGGTGCGTATGATGCCCATCCAACACCCCCACGGTCACAAAATCTCGATGTGAAAATCCACCAGCACCACCAGGCCACTCTCCTCGATGGCGCGCACCAGCGCACGCAAACGCTCCTGGAGCAGGGCGGCATCGTTGCCGACTGCCGCCGCCCCCAGACCAGCGCTCTGCCACGCATCCTGGTGCGCCACCTCGGCGATGGCCACCTGGAATCTCTGCCGGATCCGTGCGGTCAGGCTCTTGATGATGCCCCGCTTCTCCTTCAGGGAGCGGACTCCGGGCAGGTGCAGTTCAATCTCAAGGATGCCGACGCGCATCGTCGTCATTCGGAGAGGGTCGGGCGCACCTCCTCGCGCACATAGGCCTCGATGACATCGCCGACCTTGATGTCGCTGAACTTATCCAGACTGATGCCGCACTCCACCCCCTCGCGTACCTCGCGTGCATCCTCCTTGAAGCGCTTGAGCGCGGAGATCGACCCCTCATAGACGACGATATTGTCGCGCAGCAGGCGTACCAGGGCATTGCGTTGCACCAGGCCATCGGCGACCAGGCAGCCGGCTACCGTTCCCACCTTGGAGATGCGGAACAACTCCCGCACCGCGGCATGACCAATGACATTTTCGCGGAAGGTGGATTCGAGCATCCCCTCCATGGCGCGTTTGACATCGTCGACGAGGTCGTAGATGACGTTGTAGAAGCGCAGATCGACCTTTTCACGTTTGGCGAGGTCGCGCGCCTTGGCATCGGCGCGCACGTTGAAGCCGACCACCACCGCGTCGGAGGCGACGGCGAGCATCACGTCGGATTCGTTGATGCCGCCGACCCCCATGTGGATGACGGTGACCTGCACGCGTGGATGCTCGATCTTGCGCAGGGCATCGGAGAGGGCCTCGACCGACCCCTGAACGTCGCCCTTGATCACCACCTTCAGGTCGGCCTTCTCCCCTTCCTTGATCTGATCGAACAGCTCGTCAAGCTTGGCCGGGGACTGGCGGGCCTGCTCCTGTTCCTTGCTCTTTTGTGCCCGGAAGGCGGCGATCTCCCGCGCCCGGCGCTCGTCGGGGACGACGACCAGATTGTCGCCGGCCTTCGGGATGCCGGAGAGGCCGATCACCTCGACCGGGGTTGATGGTCCGGCCTCCGGCACGCTCTCGCCCTGGTCGGTGAGCAGGCCACGGATTTTGCCCCATTCGTGGCCGACCACGAACACATCGCCGACGCGCAAGGTGCCGTTGCGCACAAGACACGTGGCGACCGCGCCGCGCCCGCGGTCGAGGTTGGCCTCGATGATCACGCCGCGCGCCCGACGGTCGGGATTGGCCTTGAGACCCAGCATCTCCGCTTGCAGCAGGATCATCTCCTCGAGGCCCTCCACCCCGGTGCCCATTTTTGCCGACAGCGGGACGAAGATGGTTTCGCCGCCCCAGGCCTCGGGGACGAGCCCGCGTTCGGAGAGCTGTTGCATCACCCGATCCGGGTTGGCGTTGGGTTTGTCGATCTTGTTGACGGCGACAACGATTGGCACGCCGGCATCCTTGGCGTGGCTGACGGCTTCGATGGTTTGCGGCATGACGCCGTCGTCGGCGGCGACCACGAGCACGACGATATCGGTTGCGCGTGCCCCGCGTGCCCGCATCGCGGTGAAGGCGGCGTGGCCCGGGGTGTCGAGGAAGGTGATGCGCTTGCCGCTGGCGGTGGTCACCTGGTAGGCGCCGATGTGCTGGGTGATGCCGCCATGTTCGCCGGCGGTGACGTTGGTCTTGCGGATGGCATCGAGCAGGGAGGTTTTGCCGTGGTCGACGTGCCCCATGACCGTGACCACCGGCCAGCGCTCGACGAGCGTTTCGGGGTGATCGCCAGCGTCGGCCAGTTCGGCCTCGATGTCAGCACCGACCGACACCTGCTTGGTGCGATGGCCCATCTCCTCGACCACCAGGGTGGCGGTATCCTGATCGAGCACCTGGTTGATGGTGACCATCATCCCCTGACTGAAGAGGAGCTTGATCACCTTCGAGGACTTGACCGCCATGCGGTTGGCCAGTTCCGCCACGGTGATGGTCTCCGGGACCACCACCTCGCGCACGACCGGTGCCGGTGGTCCTTCGTTGCGCCTTTCGTCGCGACCACCGCGACTGCTTCGTCCCTGAATCGGCATGCCGCCTCCGCCCTGGCCGTCGCCGGAGCCATCCGCGTTGGCGGAGCCGGCACCCTTGCGCCCCTTGCGCTTGCCTTTCGTCTTGAGTGTTTCACGATTCTGGGTCAGACGCTGCCCTTCGACCTCCAGGGTGCGCTGCTCCTCGATGCGCCGCTTCTGTTCGCGCAGCTCCTCGAGCTGCGACAGGCGCTTGGTGACCAGATCCTCGGTCTTTTTGCGTGCCACTTCCTCGCGTTGCAGGCGCGTCAGTTTGCGCTTGCCATCCCCTTTGTCCAGCTCGGCGTCGACGGCAAGCCCGACGATCAACTCCGGTGTTGCGTCATCTTCCGGCGTTGCGGCGCCATCCAGGCCAGGCATCGGGTCTTCATCCAGGAGCAGCTCCGCCACGCCACCCGGTCCGACGCGTGGTCCGCGCTCCCGTTTCTTGCCCCTGTCCCGATCGCGATCCCGGTCGGGGGCACGGCCACTCTTGGCTCCACCGCTTGCGCCATCCGCCGTCGCCGCCGGGCGCGGACCGTCGGCGGGGCGTTTTTCCCGGGCTGGTTGACCCGACGATCGGCGCTCCGTATCGCCGCCGGCGCCTTTGCTGCCTGTGTGCGCGGCGGCGGACGGGTGCGGCGTGGTGGCCTGGGGGGAGGACCGGGGTCCGGAGGCGACGACCCCGCCGCCTCCGGACAACTCGGATCTCGACAGCTCGCCCTTCTGGGGTCCGGCGGGCGGTCTTCCGGCCTGTGCCTCGGTTCCGACCTTGCGCCATTCACCGGCTGGCTGGGGCTGATGTTCCACCCGTTGTGGCGCGGCGGCGATCTCTCCTGCCGGTGCGGTGGGGGAGGGGAGCTCTTCCGACGCGACCGAATCGGCGATGGCCTGGGCGATCGGGGGAGGGGTTTCCAGCTCGTTCGCCGGTTGGGTGATCTCCTGTTCGATTGTTGAGGGGTCGACCTCCTGCCGCGACTGTGTCGCCTGCTCGCGCTCCTCGCGTTCGCGTGTTTCCTGCTCGAAGGCATGACGCTCTTCCTGGGTCATGGGCAGCAGGATGTGCTGCTCCTTGCCTTTTGCTTCTCGCGTGGCTGGTGTTCCATCGGGCGCAACATCGTGGGATGCCCCCGCCGAAGAGGAGGTGCGCGCGGCGTGGGAGGTCAAATCCTCGGCCGGGGCGTCCGAGCCGGCCTTGATGAAGGTTCGCTTGCGCCGAACCTCCACCACGACGCTCTTGCTGCGGCCGTGGGAGAAGTTCTGCTTGATCGATCCGCCCTCCACCGTCTTTTTGAGGACGATGCGGCGTGGGGCCTTCAGACTGAGTTTCCCGTCACTGTTCACGGTCTTTTTCGGGTCGTCTCTCAACGCCTGCCCTCTCTACTGCTGTACTGGTTAACCTGTCGGAAGGGGCTGCCCTGCCGCATGCGTGTGTGTCTTTGTTTCATGGTGAGGAGAAGGTGATCCATCGGGTGGCGTCGGCTTCGATCCGGCGTGCGATCTTTCCCGCGGGGATGACCAGGGCGATCGCCTCCTTCCAGCCGCCGGCCCGACCCAGAACCTCGCGATCAAACGGGGCCAGGGGGGGGGGGGGCGGCATGCCGGCTG
>PEAJ01000168.1 GCA_002753495.1 Magnetococcales bacterium HA3dbin3
CCGGTGACGGTGAAGATGCGCCTGGGGTGGGATGCCGATCAGCAGAACGGTTTGCGGATTGCCCACATCGCCGAAACGAGCGGCATGCGCTGGGTGACGGTACACGGTCGCACGCGCGCGCAGCTCTACGGCGGTGACGCCGATTGGGGACAGATTGCCGCGATCAAGCGCGCCTTGACGATCCCGGTGATTGGCAACGGCGACATCACCACGCCGGCGTTTGCCGCCCAGGCCCTGGCGGTCAGTGGCGTCGATGCCTTGATGATCGGTCGCGCGGCCCTGGGACGGCCGTGGCTTTTTCGCCAGATTGCCCATTTTCTTGCCACCGGCGAAACCCTGCCCGATCCCCCCCTCGCCGAACGCCGCCTCCTCATCCTGGAACATCTTGATGCCCTGCTTGCATTCCATGGAGCCACCACCGGCCGCCTGCTCGCGCGCAAGCACCTGGCCTGGTACAGCCGGGGCATGGCCGGAAGTGCCGCGTTTCGTCAGGAGATCAACCACGCACCAGATGTCGCCGCCATGCGCGCGGGCATCGAACGTCTTTTCGCTTCCAACAGGGATTGTTGATCGATATGACCGCCTTTTTTGCTCCCACCGTGCTGTGTGACCAGATTGCCCTGGGGTTGATTGCCATCGATCGGGGCGGGGTGGTGCGTTACGTCAACAGCGCCACCGAGCGGCTGTTGCGCAAGCCGCGACACCGCTTGCTCGGCGAGCCGCTCGACCGCCTGCTGCCCGGGCACCCGTTGGCGCTCGATGTCCTGGCCCGGGCGCAGGAGCTGGCCATGCCCTGCCGGCTGCGCCATGCGCGCATTCACCTGGGACCTTCGCAGGAGCTGACGGTGTCGCTGACCGGCTGCCCGCTGCGTACCCCGACCGGGGATACCGTCGGCGCAATCTTGCAACTGGAGGAGGTCGGCGCGGTCGAACGCCTGGAGGCCGGACAACGGCTCAACGAGACCCTCGAATCCCTGGGGACGATGGTGATGACCGTCGCCCACGAGGTAAAAAATCCCCTGGCCGGCATCCGCGGGGCGGCACAGCTTGTCGAACTGGAGTGCAACCACCCCGCCACCCGCGAATACACACAGTTGATCCGCGCCGAGGTCGACCGTATCACCCGCCTGCTCGATCGCCTGCTCGGTTTGGCGGAGGATCACCCCCTGCAACCGCGGGAACTCAACGTCCATGAGGTGCTCGATCACGTCCTGGAGCTGGCAGGACAAAATCCGCCACGACCACAACGCGACTACGACCCCTCCCTGCCCGTTCTGCGCGGCGATCGCGATGCCCTGATCCAGCTCTTTCTGAACCTGATCAAAAATGCCCAGGAGGCGGCCGGGCCCGAAGGAACGGTGCGCATCCACACCCGCTTTGCCAACGCCGTGCGCATGGCGCAAGGGCGGCGCGGGCATCATGTTGTCGTCGAGGTGCTCGACAATGGTCCGGGCGTGCCGGAGGAGATGCGCAATCGCATCTTTCTGCCCTTCGTCACCACGCGCAAGCATGGCACCGGCTTGGGGCTCGCCATCGCCCAGAAGATCATCAACGACCACGACGGCCTGGTGGAGGTTGAAAGCCAACCCGGGCACACCCTGTTCCGGGTGCTGCTGCCGGTGAAGTGAATGTGAAAGACCTCGGCCGGGTCGTCGGGAGAGTCCACGCGACGGCCTGATATCGCGTCACTAACCCGATGGATAAAAATATATTTTCAAGGAAAGCCGCTTTTCAGGGAGAATCGACCGATGAACGATAGTGCGACCAAAACCATCCTGGTGGCCGATGACGACCCCTCCATCCGCTTCGTCCTCGAACATGCCCTGGTGCGTTCCGGTTTCCACGTTTGTTGTTTCGAAAGCGGCGACAAGCTGCTCGATCACATGCACGGGGCCGGGGCGGATCTGGTCATCACCGACATCGTCATGCCCTCCGGCTCGGGGCTTGACCTTCTGAAAACCCTCAAGACACGCCACCCAAGCATGCCGGTGATCGTCATCACCGCGCAGTCGACCTTGCGCAACGCCGTGCATGCCCTGGAGCGCGGGGCATTTGAGTACCTGCCGAAACCGTTCGACATCAACACGTTGATCGATCTGGTCAATCGGGCGTTGATCCACTCGCGGCCGTTGTCGGAGCATCGCGACAACGCCGACCTCGATCGCTTTGGCGGCATCATCGGCTCCTCGATGGCGATGCAGGAGCTGTTTCGCGTCATCGGCCGTCTCGCCAACTCGGAGATGACGGTTCTCATCCACGGCGAATCCGGCACCGGCAAGGAGCTGGTCGCCCGCGCCATTCACGCCTGCAGTCCGCGCCGCAACCAGCCCTTCACCGCGATCAACATGGCCGCCATCCCGCGCAGCCTGATCGAAAGCGAGCTGTTTGGCCACGAAAAGGGCGCCTTCACCGGCGCCATCTCGCGGCGTCCCGGGCACTTCGAGCAGGCGCGCGGCGGTTCGCTGTTTCTCGACGAAATCGGCGACATGCCGATGGAGGCGCAGACCCGGCTGCTGCGCGTCTTGCAGGATGGCACCTACACCCAGGTCGGCGGCACGCAGACCATCCACAGCGACGTGCGCATCATCGCCGCCTCGCATCAGGATCTGCCGGCGGCGATCGCTGCCGGTCGTTTCCGCGAGGATCTTTTCTATCGGCTCAACGTCATTCCCATCCATGTCCCCTCGCTGCGTTCGCGGCGCGAGGACATCCCCCTTCTCGCCGACTATTTCCTCGATCGCGCGGCCAAGGAGCTGGGTCTTTCCCGCAAGCGGCTCGCCCCCACCACCCTCGATTGTCTTGCCGTCCACTCCTGGCCAGGCAACGTGCGCGAGCTGGAAAATCTCATCCATCGCTTGATGGTTTTGGTCCCGGACGAGGTGATTCAACCTGGCCATCTCGATCTGCCCGAACCGCGACGCCCCGACCTTCCGGTTTTTGGGAGCGAATCCCCCTCGCCGGCGATGTTCGCCCCCGTCTCCGCGCCTGCCGCGCCCTTCCCCCCGCCTGTCGTCCCGCCGGTGGCGGCGGTACCAAACCTGCCCTTGCAGCAGGCGATACACAACGAACTCGACCGTTTTTTTGCCGCCCTGAACGGCTTGCCGCCGACCAATCTCTACGATTTCATCCTGCGGCTGGTCGAGGAGCCGCTGCTTGATCGCGTCCTGCGTGAAACGCGCGGCAACCAGGTCAAGGCGGCACAGGTGCTCGGCATCAACCGCAACACCTTGCGCAAAAAGATCCAGGAGTTGGGCATCGTGCCGAAGAGGTGATGATGGGTTGATTTTTTCGTTTTAAAATAAATTAGTTGCAACAACGGATGGCCTGTTGTCGGCCGTGGGCACGGACAAAAGGGGGTCTTGTGCATCCACGGGTGGTGTTGGATCTGCCTGGACAAGGAAAACGGGGGGGAATATGTCACGGATCGAGGGAAGAGGCTGGTGGCAGCCGGGCATCAGGGGCTCGGTGGCGCTGATCGGTTTGTTTGCGTTGTTCATGGCGGTGTTGATGGGGGTTTTGCTCAATCTTGTCAGCGGGTTGGGAGGAGGCGATGGCGCGCTTCGGGAGGTGATTGCTTCCCTGCGGCTGCTCGCGGGGATTGCCTTGGGTGTCAGCGGTGCCGTTCTGGTGTTGGCGGTGTGGATGGCACGTTCTGTTCGCCGCGAACTGGGCGGGGAACCGGCGGCGGTGATCGACCTCATCAACCGGGTTGCTCAGGGCGAGCTGGGCATGCGCTTTGACCCCGGAGAGCAGGCAGTCGGGGTTTACGGGGCGGTGAAAAACATGGTCGGGAGTCTGCGCGAAACGGTCAGCTCCCTGACCACCGTCGGCGAAGAGGTGGTGCAGGAGAGCCACCAGGTGAGCAGCGCCGCCCAGAAGCTTTCGGATGGGGCAACACAGCAGGCGGCGGCGGTGGAAGAGAGTTCGGCCTCTGTTGAGCAAATTGGCGCCACCATCCATCGCAACACCGATCATGCGCGCACCACCGGCGGCATGGCGGAGAAAAACGCCGGCGATGCCGCCAAGGGGGGCGAGGCGGTGCGGGAGGCGGTCGAGGCGATGCGCCAGATTGCCGGCAAAATCTCGGTGATCGAGGAGATCTCCCGGCGCACCAATCTGCTCGCCCTCAATGCCGCCATCGAGGCGGCGCGCGCCGGCGAGCACGGCCGGGGGTTTGCGGTGGTGGCGACCGAAGTGCGCAAGCTTGCCGAACGCAGTCAGGGGGCGGCGAGCGAAATCACCCGGATTGCCGACAGCAGCGTCCGGATCGCCGAAACCGCCGGCAGTCTGCTCGAAGAGCTGGTCCCCAACATCCAGAAGACCACACAGCTCGTGCAGGAGATTGCCGCCAGTTCCCAAGAGCAGGATCAAGGGGCCAGTCAGCTCAACCAGGCGATTCAGGAGCTCGACAAGGTGATTCAGAGCAACGCCGCCTCCGCCGACGATCTGGCTGCCACCGCCGATCAGCTCTCCGCCCAGGCAAACAAGTTGCAGGGGGTGATCTCCTTCTTCCGGCTCGATGACGCCGGCAGCGGTGATCGCTCACTGCTGATGGCATGGTCCGACCAGTTGAGCGTCAATATTCGCGAGATGGATCAGCAGCATCGGCGTCTGGTCGATATGGTCAACGAAATCTACATCGCCGTGCGCGCCGGCGAGATCGAACGTGGCTTAAAGACCATTCTGCCGGAGCTCGTCAACTACACGGTCAAACATTTTCGCGACGAAGAGGCCCTGTTTTCCAGCCACGGCTTTCCCGATACCCAGCGTCACAAGCAGGAGCATGTCAAGCTGGTCAATCGGGTCGGTGAGTTCCTGAAGCGTCTGGAGAAGGGGGGAGATCGCGCGGCGGCGCTGGAGTTGCTCGGATTTCTCAAGTCGTGGCTGGTCGAACACATCATGGGTACCGACTCGCAGTATGGCCGCTACCTCAACAGCAAGGGGATTCATTGATCGTGGAAGGGTTGCAAGCCTCGCTGTCAGCATTGGCAGGGCGAGCGGGGACGGCAGGGTGCTTCTGTCACGTCGGAACGGCGTGCAGCTTGATCCCCAGTGCCCTGACAATCTTCATGACCGTCTCGAAGCGGGGCTTGGCGCCAGGGGCAAGAATCTTGTAGAGGCTCTCTCTGCCGATGCCGGCCGTCGCGGCAACCTTGGCCATGCCGCGTGCCCGGGCGATATGTCCAAGTGCCGTAAGCAATTCGTCCGCATTCCCATCTTCCATCACTTGGGAGAGGTACGCGGCGATGACCTGTTCGTTGTCCAGATAGGCGGAGGGGTCAAAATCGGTGATGACGGGCTTCAT
>PEAJ01000169.1 GCA_002753495.1 Magnetococcales bacterium HA3dbin3
CCTTTCTCGCTTCCCCCCCCCCCCCCTTCCCCCCCCCCCCCCGGTTCGTTCGCGGAGCATGCCGCGCGCATCGGGTCATTCCAATCCCAGACCAGGATGGCCAGGGGGCAGCCGCGCGTGGGCACGTCCGGGTACAACGGGGAGCGCACAGGGCAGCCAACACCGTGAATACCTGATTCCCATTCCAGATCAAGACAGCAACGAGGCTTACAACGCGCGAGCGACGAGACGGCACGTGCCTGGTGTGGCGAGGGGCGGGCAAGGCAGCCAACGAAGTTGCCGTTTTTGATATGGAATTGGCATGACACGGAACCGGAATCACGGCACCCTCGTGCATCCGACCCCGACCGACCAACAACCCCCGACAGTCTTCCCCGGGGGCGTTTTCGCGCGGGCCGAAGGGCGGAGGTGGCTCACCCGAGCCACCCCCACCAAACCGGAAAAATCACCGACCCCCTTGCCCCACCCATGCAGTCCGAAGTTCCAGCCTTGACGGAGGCGGCCACACGCCGGGAAGACACGGAGACGATCACATCGGCGGCGGAACGGGGGGCCGCTTCTTGGCCTTGTGCTTTTTCTTGAGTACCTTCTTGTGATGCTTTTGATGCGCCTTCTTCTTGGCGTGATGCTTCTTCGACTTCTTGTGATGTTTTTTCTTCTTGTGCTTCTGGCGGGAGCTCTGGTGGCTATCGATTCCCTGATCATAGGAGGGGACCCCCTCATCCATGGCCAGGGCAGGCGTGGCCGGCAAACCCAGAAGAGCCACGGAGATCGCCGCGGCAGCAAGCAATCGGGACACTGAATGGAACCTGCGCATCATACCTCCTGACGACTATCGGATTGAACCCAATCCGGGCATTGTCGCATTGTAGGCGGCCCATTTGCCAACAAATTTTTTCATGGCCGCCGGGCGTTGACGGCGGTCGCGAAAAAAAGAGTCGATGCGAACTGGAAAAGGAGGCAGTCGGCTGTCACAATGCCCCCGGCGGGGCGGCACGACAGCGGGTCGGTTGGGCTGGTTTGGGAGAGAGCCGATGGTGGATGACCTGAAAAAATTTCACGCAATCATGGATATCACACGTCGTCCGGCGATCACCTTCGTCCGTGGCGAGGGGGATTGGCTGTTCGATGCGTGCGGCAATCGCTACCTGGATTTCATTCAAGGGTGGGCGGTCAATAGCCTTGGTCACGCGCCGGAGGTATTGGTTTCTGCCGTGAGCCGGCAGGTTGCCAAACTTGTCAATTGCAGTCCGGCTTACTTCAACGAGTCCGCGCTGGCTTTGGCCGATCAGCTGGTTGCCAATAGCTGTTTCGATCGGGTTTTTTTCTGCAACAGTGGTGCCGAGGCCAATGAAGGGGCGATCAAACTGGCCCGCAAGTGGGGAACCCGCCACCGCGATGGTGCCTACGAAATCATCACCTTCGATCATGGTTTCCACGGCCGCACCCTGGCGACCATGTCCGCCTCTGGCAAGCCCAACTGGCAGGAGTTGTTCGAGCCTAAGGTTCCGGGGTTTTATAAGGTGCCCTTGAACGACCTCGGCGCCGTGCAGGCGGCGCGGACGCCAAAAACAGTTGCCGTCATGCTCGAACCCATCCAGGGCGAGGCGGGTGTCCTTCCAGCCGACGATGCCTTTCTGCGTGAATTGCGTGCCTACACGCGCAAGGAGAACCTCCTGCTGATCGTCGATGAAATCCAAACCGGCATGGGACGCACCGGACGCCTTTTCGCCCACGAATACGCCGACATCGAACCCGACATCATGACCCTCGGCAAGGGTATGGGTGGCGGTGTGCCGCTGGCGGCCCTGCTCTGCCGGGAGGAGATCGCCTGCTTCGAGTACGGTGACCAGGGCGGGACGTTCAACGGCAACTCCCTGATGACCGCTGCTGGTCTTGCGGTGCTGGAAGAGGTGATGAAACCCGGTTTCCTCGATCAGGTCAACACGCAAGGGAGCTATCTGCGTCAGGAACTGGAGAAAATGGCCACGCGGCATGACTCCGGGCCGGTACGCGGACGCGGCCTCTTGCTGGCGATGGATCTCAAAAAGCCGGTCGGGGCGGAGGTGGTCGAGAAGGCGCTTGAGCGGCACTTGCTGCTCAATTCGCCGCGTCTGCACACGCTGCGCTTCATGCCGGCGCTGAATG
The DNA here is from genome assembly GCA_002753495.1 of Magnetococcales bacterium HA3dbin3. Classification (GTDB taxonomy): domain Bacteria; phylum Pseudomonadota; class Magnetococcia; order Magnetococcales; family DC0425bin3; genus HA3dbin3. The sequence goes on from PEAJ01000169.1 coordinate 2,149, forward strand.
TGACACGCGCGGCCATCGACCAGATGGTTGACACCCTTTCCGCCATCTTGGCGGAACTTCTCTGATCTGAATGCCCCATTCACCGGAGGGTCAGGGATGACACCACCTGAAAAATCGGGTTCGGATCGGGCGTTCGGTCTGGTGTTCGCGGCCTTTTTTGCCATCCTCGGGGCGTGGCCGGCGGTGCATGGATTGCCAGTGCGCCTGCCGCTGCTCGGGGTTGGCGGGGGATTTTTGCTCGTTGCCCTGGTTGCTCCGCGCCTTTTGGGTCCGCTCAATCGTCTCTGGTTGGCTTTTGGGGAGCTCTTGCACCGTGTCACCAGCCCGATTGTCATGGGCGTGCTGTTTTTCGCGGTGATGACCCCGTTGGGGCTTTTCATGCGTCTCGTGGGCAAGGATGGGCTGCACCTGCGCGGTGACCGGGATGCGGCAAGCTACTGGGTCCCGCGCACACCACCTGGACCGACGCCGGAGAGCTGCCGCAATCAGTTTTGAAGAGATCGAGCAATCCAGGTTTGACGAGGGGGATTTGGGCATGTCGTTTCTCAAGGAGTTCTGGGCGTTCCTGCGGGTGCGGAAAAAATTTTGGTTGCTGCCGGTCATCATCCTGTTTGGACTGTTTGGGGCCCTGCTGATCTTTGGCCAGGGGTCGGCCCTGGCACCCTTCATCTACACCCTCTATTAGGTCGGCACGAGCTCCCTGCCGCCGTGCAGATGCGACCCTTCGAGAGAGATCATGCGCATTCTCGGCATCTCCGCCTTTTACCACGATAGTGCCGCCGCCCTGGTGCGTGACGGGGAGATCGTCGCGGCGGCTCAGGAGGAGCGCTTTACCCGCAAGAAGCACGACGCGGATTTTCCGCGCCACGCCGTCGAGTTCTGCCTGGCCAGGGCGGGAATCACCCTGGCGGAGGTCGACTACGTCGCCTTCTACGACAAGCCCTTCCTCAAGTTCGAGCGCCTCCTGGAGACCTACCTGACCTTCGCGCCGCGCGGGTTTCGTTCGTTTTTGGCCGCGATGCCGGTCTGGATCAAGGAGAAGCTGTTCCAGAAGAAACTGCTCGGCGATCTGCTCGCCGGCATCGGGGGAGAGCCCTTTCCGGAAGAACGCCTGCTGTTTTTCGAGCACCATCACAGTCATGCCGCCAGCGCCTTCTATCCTTCGCCCTTTGCCTCGGCGCTGGTGTTGACCCTGGATGGCGTCGGCGAGTGGGCCACCACCTCGGCTGGTATCGGCGAAGGGGAGCGGCTGGAGTTGATCAGGGAGATTCACTTTCCGCACTCGCTGGGGTTGCTCTATTCGGCGTTTACCTACTACACCGGCTTTCGCGTCAATTCTGGCGAGTACAAGGTCATGGGCCTCGCCCCCTACGGTGAGCCGCGCTATGTGTCGCGCATCCACAAACATTTGATCGATCTGAAAGAGGATGGCTCCTTCCGCCTGAATCTCGATTATTTTGACTACTGCACCGGCCTGACCATGACCAACGACCGGTTTGCGCGCCTGTTTGGGGGACCGCCGCGCAGCCCCGAGGCTCCCCTTGAGCAGCGACACATGGATCTGGCGGCTTCGGTCCAGGTGGTGGTCGAGGAGGTGGTGTTGCGCATGACGCGCGCCCTTGGTCGCGAAACCGGAAAACGCAACCTCTGCCTGGCCGGAGGGGTCGCCCTCAATTGCGTGGCCAATGGCAAGGTGTTGCGCGATGGGCAGTTCGATGCCCTTTGGATCCAGCCGGCGGCCGGTGATGCCGGCGGGGCGCTTGGGGCGGCGCTGGCGGCTTATCACGGGTTTCAGGGAGGGCCGCGGCAGCTGCGCGCCGATGGCGGCGATACCATGCAGGGGGGGTATTTGGGACCGGATTTTTCGCAAGCGGAGATCGAGCGTCGCCTGTCCGCGGCTGGCGCTGTCTTTACCACCCTGGAGGATGATCAACTGCTTGAGGAGAGCGTTTCCGCGTTGATCTCCGGGCAGGCCCTGGGTTGGTTTCAGGGGCGGATGGAGTTCGGGCCGCGCGCCTTGGGCAATCGGTCCATCCTTGGTGATCCGCGCGCGCCGGGTATGCAGACGACGTTGAATCTCAAAGTGAAGTTTCGCGAGTCCTTCCGACCATTCGCCCCCTCGGTGCGGCGCGAGGATGTCGCCGACTGGTTTGACCTCAACGTCGACAGCCCCTACATGCTGCTCGTCGCGGCGGTGGCGGAGAAACACCATCTGCCACCCGACGCAGCTGCCCGCGACCTGTTTGGTATCGAGAGGCTCAAGCAGCCACGATCGACGATTCCGGCTGTCACCCACGTCGATCATTCGGCCAGAATCCAAACCGTGCACCGGGAGACTAACCCGCGTTATCACGCGCTGCTGACGCGGTTCAAGGCCAGAACGGGGTGTCCGGTGCTGGTCAACACCAGCTTTAACGTGCGTGGCGAGCCGATTGTTTGCACGCCGGAAGAGGCCTTTCAACGCTTCATGCGCACCGACATTGAGGCCCTGGCGGTTGGCAACTGCTTTCTGCACAAGGGAGAGCAACGCACGCCGACCGCGACGCCACCGCGCGAGGAGGCGTTTGCCCCGGACTGACTGCCGCGCCTCGGTGCGTGTGCCTGGCCTGGAATCACCCTTGCGCGGCGCGATGCACGAGCCAACCGATCACCTCGGCGCGACTGGGATTTCCCCCCAATTTTGCCCCCAGGGCATCCAGATTGCGCACCAACGCATCGCTCAGCATGACGTTGACCAGGGCATCCTTGTCCACCTGGTAAAATACCTCGACGAAAAACGGGTCATCGTGTACACGGAAGAACTTGCGGACGCTTTCAAGGTGGCTGCGATAGTCCACCTCGTAATCGGCGCCGACGATCACCGTCGGCGGAGTCAGGCTGATTTGTCCAGAATTTGAAAAACCCTCGATGCGTGTCTGAATTCCGCCGGTAATCATGTTGCCGAGCTCGGCGAAGCCATCTTTGGCTTCATCGGTAAGGGTGCGGTAACCCTCACCGGAGAGGGCGCCGGCCAACATCCGCGCCACCTTGTTCGAGCTGACCAGACGCACGCCCCCGTTGAATCCGCCGCTCATGCCCACCATCGCCGATGCCTCGGCGCGGGCCGCGACATGCGGGACATCGGAAGGCTTCG
>PEAJ01000170.1 GCA_002753495.1 Magnetococcales bacterium HA3dbin3
GAAAAAGAGTCTTTTTATCGATTGACCCTTGCATCGACCCGAAAGGAGAAGAACGACATGTTGGAGGCCTATCGTCAACACGTGGCTGATCGACAGAAGGAGGGGGTTCCGCCACTGCCCCTGGACGCCGAGCAGACCCGGGCCCTGGTCAAGCTTCTGCAGAGCCCACCAGCCGGCGAAGAGAAGTTCCTGGTCGACCTGATCACCAATCAAGTCCCTCCCGGCGTCGACGACGCCTCGCAGGTCAAGGCCGAGTTTCTTGGCGAAGTCGCCAAAGGCAAGATTACCTGCCCGGTCATTGCTGCCGCCGCCGCCGTGCATCTGCTCGGGTCGATGATGGGTGGGTTCAACGTTCAACCCCTGATTGACCTGCTCGACAACCAGACCCTGGCCAAGGATGTCGTCGCCGCCCTGTCCAATACCCTTCTCGTCTATGACAAGTTTGACGCGGTTGCTGCCAAGGCCAAGAGCAACGCCAACGCCAAGCAGGTGATGCAGAACTGGGCCGACGCCACCTGGTTCACCTCGCGCCCGGAGATGCCTTCCTCGGTAACCGTCACCGTTTTCAGGGTAGACGGAGAAATCAACACCGACGACTTCTCGCCAGCCTCGGAAGCCTGGAGCCGCCCGGACATCCCGGTCCATGCCAAGTCGATGCTCATCAACCGCAAGCCCGGATCCTTGCAGGAGATCGAGGCGTTGCGGCAAAAGGGGCATCCGATCGCCTTTGTTGGCGATGTCGTCGGTACCGGCTCGTCGCGCAAATCGGCCGCCAACTCCCTGATCTGGTGGATCGGGCAGGATATCCCCTGCGTGCCGGCAAAGCGTACCGGTGGCGTGGTGATCGGCGGCACGATCGCGCCGATCTTCTTCAACACCGCCGAAGACTCGGGCATGCTGCCGATCCAGTGCGACGTGACGCAGATGAAGTCCGGCGATGTCCTTACCATCGACACCAAGAAGGGAACGATCAGCCGCAACGGCCAGCAAATCTCCTCCTTCCAATTGCAACCGCGCACCCTGCCCGATGAGTTCCGGGCCGGCGGTCGCGTCAACCTGATCATCGGGCGCAAGGTGACGGCCAGGGCACGCGAGACCCTGGGATTGCCCGCCTCGACTCTGTTCCTGCAACCAAGCGTGCCACCAGACACCGGCAAGGGGTACACCCTGGCGCAGAAGATGGTCGGCAAGGCGTGTGGTCTGCCCGGCGTGCGGCCCGGCACCTACTGTGAACCGGCGATGTCCACCGTCGGCTCGCAGGATACCACCGGCCCGATGACGCGCGACGAAATCAAGGAGCTGGCCTGCCTCGGCTTCTCCGCTGACATGGTGATGCAGAGCTTCTGCCACACCGCCGCCTATCCGAAGCCGGTGGATATCAAGACGCACAAGACCCTGCCCAACTTCATCTCCGATCGCGGCGGCGTTGCCCTGCGCGTAGGCGACGGCGTCGTCCACTCCTGGCTAAACCGCCTGGTCCTGCCCGATGCGGTCGGCACCGGTGGCGATTCACACACCCGTTTCCCGATCGGCATCTCCTTCCCGGCGGGTTCGGGCCTGGTCGCCTTTGCCGCCGCCACCGGCATCATGCCGCTGGAAATGCCAGAGTCGGTTCTGGTGCGCTTCAAAGGGCAGATGCAGCCGGGCATCACCCTGCGCGATCTCGTCAATGCCATCCCCTGGGTTGCCATTCAGCGCGGGTTGATGACCGTGGCGAAAAAGGGCAAGAAGAACATCTTCGCTGGCACCATCCTGGAGATGGAAGGGCTGCCCAACCTCAAGGTGGAGCAGGCCTTTGAGCTGGCCGATGCCTCCGCCGAACGTTCGGCGACGGCATGCACGGTCCGCTTGGCCAAGGAGCCGGTCGAGGAGTACCTGCGTTCCAACGTCACCCTGCTCAAGAACATGATTAACCTGGGCTACCAGAGCGCCGATGCCCTGAAGCGGCGCATCGCCCAGATGGAGGCGTGGCTGGCCAACCCGGTTCTCCTGGAGCCGGACGCCAATGCCGAGTATGCCCACGTCCTTGAGATCGACATGAACGAGATCAAGGAACCGATCGTTGCCTGCCCGAACGACCCGGATGATGTCAAGCTTCTGTCGCAGGTTGCCGGCGACAAGGTTGACGAGGTGTTCATCGGCTCGTGCATGACCAACATCGGCCACTTCCGCGCTGCGGCTCGCATCCTCGACGCCTCGCCGCCGACCCCCGGCCGGTTGTGGGTCGTTCCCCCGACCCGGATGGACGAGGAGCAATTGGTCGAAGAGGGCATTTACAGCATCTTCGGCAAGTCCGGTGCCCGCACCGAGATCCCGGGTTGTTCGCTCTGCATGGGCAACCAGGCGCGCGTGCGCGACAACGTGACGGTTTTCTCCACCTCCACCCGCAACTTTGACAATCGCATGGGCAAAGGGGCGCGCACCTATCTTGGTTCGGCGGAGCTGGCGGCGGTGTGCGCCGTCACGGGTAAGATTCCAACGGTCGATGAGTACATGGCCATGGTACGCGAGCGGGTGGATCCGAAAGCAAAGGACACCTACAAATACCTCAACTTCGACCAGATCAAGGGCTACGAGAAGCGGGGGGTGGTCATCCCGATTCAGAAGAGCGCCTGAGATTGATTTTGTTCGACCGTTATCCGGTCGAACATCGATGCAGAGGGGCCTCATATGGCCCCTCTTTTTTTATCCCCGAACCATCGCTTTCAGACTATCCGCTGTCATCCATCCAGCGGCTGACGGAATCGCCCGTGGAAAAAGCGGTACCCTGAAACAGCCCCACGAGGGTGCCGTCGCCGCGGCGCACCTCTACCCGATAGAGGCCGGTGCGATTGCCACGGCTCTCTTCGCGCGCCTCGGCAAGCAGGCGATCCCCGGCGCGGCTGGAGGCGGGATAGGCGATGGTGGTGGAGAGTCCCAACGTCGCCCGACCGTGGGAGTTACAGGCAACACCGAAGGCAAAATCGGCCAGGGTGAAGGTCACCCCACCGTGGGTGAGGCGCAAGGGATTGAGCATATCCTCACGCACGAGCAGTGCCGCACGGCAATAGCCGGGGGCAGCCTCTTCGACTTGAATACCAAGAAAAGTTGCAAAGCTGCCGGCATCGATCATCCACTGCGCGATGCGCCTGGCACGCTCGATTGCCTCGTCGTCGGTATCGGCCATGGTTGTCATCCTTTCGCTACCTTCCGCCATCCCGTCAGCGGCGACAGGCTATGTCTGGCACGGGGCGAATGCAAGTCGGTTTTCTCGTTGGCACCGGATCGATGGCGATCATCAACCCTGGATTCACGACCACCACCAGGGTTACAGTCAGCCTGGATGTGACTTTTTGCGAATACCATGACCGGTTCATTCATGACCTGAAAACGAACGGGCGGCCATGCCGTCGACGAGAAAAACCGGATATCGCTCGCTTGTCGTGCCCGTGTCAGCCTTCCCTGTCGGGGTTTGCCGACCGGCGGTGGACGATTGCACGGACACGAGACAACAAAAAGGGATCTGCCATGACCTGTACGCGGTGTGGTGCCAAGTTGCTCGAAGGGTCTGCGTTTTGTTCCCAATGCGGCACACATGTGACAAACCCAGGCCCCGCGCGGATCGACCCGATCACCGCCGCGGACCAATCGACTGGTGTGACCGCTGCGGCAACCGTAGCCCCTCCACCTGCCGAGCGGGTTTTCAGCTATGCCGGATTCTGGGTGCGGTTTGCGGCTAACTTCTATGATAGTATGGCATTAATAATCCCTCTTCTTATTGTTTTTGCGATTTTTGCTTATCCATTCTCCGGAACCTCTCACAATAACAAGGGAGCGGAGACAATCGGCAATTTAATCGACTGGTTGATAACATGGCTTTATTATGCCTACTTCGAGAGTTCACCCAGGCAAGCCACTCTTGGCAAGATTCTCCTCAAGATCAAGGTGGTTGATCTTTCCGGCAACCTTGTCTCACTACGTAGGGCGTCTGCCCGCTACCTTGGGAAAATTGCCTTGTGGCCAACGTTATTGATCGGAACCCCCTACTACAACTGGATAATTGGTGTTTTTATTATCGGATTTTTTATGGTCGGGTGGACGAAGAAAAAACAGGGTCTGCACGACAAAATCGCCGGCTGCCTGGTAATCAATCGCGAGGATATCTCCGGACGGCAAATTTGGGTGGTCGTCGCTGTGGGTGTTACGGTGATTATCCCCACACTGTTGCTTGCATCACTTCTCTTTACTTCCCATAGGCCCCCCTCGGGTCGATGGTGACGGTTTTCACGTCCCGACCCGCTGGATAACTCCAAGACGCAGTCGCCTGTCAACGTGTCGCCGCCACGACCCGGGCCAACTCCCGTTCCCAGATCCAATCCTCCCTCGAATTGTGCGCCCCGCAATTGGAAAAGAATCACGGTGAGGGGTGGTGGTTCGTGGTCACCAGGGTTAGAATCAACTGTAAGGCCTCCGGAGAGCGTTGCCGGAAGGCCCCCTCGTTGGTCGGAGAGCAGGTCATGCGATCCGAGCGCATGACCGCAACGGCATGCGGCGCGCTTTTGCGTTGTGCGTGCGGCGTTTGCCAACTGGATACCCTGTGTGTGTAGCCCGCCATCGCACATGCGAATGGCAAAGAGCGAGGAGCCTGCGATGTTCTGTGCACGATGCCGTGCCGAGTTGCCCGGAGGATCCGTATTCTGTTCCCAATGCGGCGAGCGTGTGGCCTCTCCAGACTCCGCGCAGGCTGCTGCGTCCACCGCCACGGATCACCTGGCTGACGCATCCACCACATCGATTACACTCTCCCCGCCCACTGGGCGAGCCTTCAGCCACGCCGGGTTCTGGGTGCGGGTTGCGGCCTCGTTTTATGACCAGTTGATTTTGATCATTCCCTCATTGATCGTCGGTGCCATCGCCGGCTTTCTCTTTGGCGCGGTTATGCGCGACCGCGCGGGGTTGGACATGCTCGGCAGCTTGATCGGATGGATCGTGGGCTGGGTCTATTTTGCCAATATGGAAAGTTCGCGGCAACAGGCCTCCCTTGGCAAGATGCTCGTCAAAATCAAGGTGGTCGACCTCGACGGCAACCCGGTTTCATTCAGCAAGGCCTCGGGGCGTTATTTCGGCAAGATCGTTTCGACCCTGGCCCTTTTCGTCGGTTTCCTTATGGTTGGCTGGACAGAGAAAAAGCAAGGTCTGCACGACAAAATGGCCGACTGTCTGGTAATCAATCGCGACGACATTTCCGGACGCACCAAGTGGGTCGTCATCGGCTTGGTTGGC
>PEAJ01000171.1 GCA_002753495.1 Magnetococcales bacterium HA3dbin3
CGGCCGCGCCGGAGGCCCGAACTGTCGTGCCGGTACGGGCACCTGGCGCAACCCGAACCGTTGCACCGTCAGCATCGCCAGACAAAACACGCACCGTCGCGTCGTCGTCGGCCGTGCCGGAGTCCCGGACTGTCGTACCGGCGCGGGCACCTGGCAAAACCCGAACCGTTGCACCGTCGGCATCGCCAGGCAAAACACGCACCGTCGCGTCGTCGGCATCGCTGGCAACCGATGATGCCGCCACGCCTTTCACGCCACCTTTGGCCACGGCGACCGGTGCCGGTCGCGCGCCACCTGTCGAATTTACGATCGTGACACCGTCCGCACCGGAGGCGGGTGTGGGGGAGACCCGGGTCACCTCTGATTCGTCCGTCGAATCACCGTTGGTTGCTTTGCCAGGCTTCATCAGAAACGCCACTCCTTCTTTAGCGAGAACAACAGGCACACCAGGTGAACTGGATGGAAAGGATCCGGAATCCCATGCCGAGGCACCCTCGACAAGGAAAGCTCCACCCCCAAGGACCAGGACCCAAGCCCATCAGTCTGCCACAACAGGGGGCGTGCCGTCATGGAAAATATTGCCTTATCACCCGCAAAATCAAGCGGGAAATGGATCCAGACCGCCATGACCATACCCATGATCACAAGGATCCAGTCACTCCCGCCATGACATCGGCATCACCACGGGCCAACCACGTAAAAGGGTGCCACGAGGATTACTTTTTGTTAAGATCCGACGCCGTGGCGGAGACCGAGGTGGGGACGGAAGATGGGTGTCATGCGCATCCTCCGGACACGCCCCGCGGCGCATGCACGGGCTGGGAAAGGAGTTTTCCAAAATGGTTCGAAGGGAACTGCCCATTCAGGTCCTGGTCCTGGGGGTTGGCGATGTCAACAAAGGGGACGCCGGGGTCGGGGTGCGCACGGTTGAGATCCTCGCCCGCCGCTTCCAGATTCCCCCCGGCATCCAGGTGGGTGATAACGTCTCCATCGGCAAGGGTTTGAGCGCCGCGATCGCCAACGCCAAGCGGGTGATTTTGGTGCATGCCCTGCGCGCCGGCGCCGAGCCGGGAAGCCTCCTGAAACTTGTCGGGAAGGAGATTCCCGACTACATCAATCGCCAAACCACCGTCGACACCGACGTCTTGTCGACAATCCTGACCCAGTCCGGCATCGCCCCGGAACAGCTCGAAACCATGACCCTCTATGGCATCGAGGCCGCCGAGGTTGATGCGGGATTGCCTCTCTCCGGCGAGGTGGCACCCCAGGCCGCACGCCTGGCAAACCTCCTGGCCGAGGAGTTGGAACGCCTGGGTTACACCGTTCCGCCGCGCGGACTTCTCTCCTCCGGCTGACCCGCGTCCGCTCTCGATATCGCGACCGAACACCCTGATGCGCGCCACTCAAACCACGCCGATGGTCGCGATGGCGCTGTCGGATCGGGTCCTGTATCGGGACGGGTGGATCGTGGTGATCGACAAACCGGCCGGGGTTCCCGTGCATGCCGGGCCCGGTGGCGGACCAAATATCGCCGCCGGCCGGCACATGTTGCGCTTCGGCTGGAAGGAGCTGCCGGAGTTGGCGCATCGGCTGGATCAACTGACGAGCGGCTGCCTGGTGTTGGGGCGTCATCGACAGGCCCTGCGCCGCCTCAACGCCCTGTTTGCCGCCGGTCACGTCGAAAAGGTCTACTGGGCGATCGTCAGCGGTCGCCCCTCAAGCGAACAGGGGCACCTGGACGCACCAATCAGACCCCGCGACAGCGACCCCACCCAGGCGCCCAATATCCCCGGACGACGCATGGAAATCCACCCGGATGGGCAGTCCGCCCATACCGACTTCCGGCTGTTGGGCGGCTTCGGTGATCTCTCCTGGCTGGAACTGCGCCCGCGTACCGGCCGGACGCATCAGCTCCGCCTGCACTGTGCCCACATGCGGTGTCCGGTGGTCGGCGATCCCCTTTACGGTCCGAGGCCCGTCGCCGGCAGCGGCTCCACCCATCTGCAACTGCATGCCCGTTCGGGCACGATCCCCCTTCACCCCGACCAGGAGCCCATCCATGTCGTCGCCCCGCCACCCAAGCACATGCTGCCCCTCCTGATGGCTTGTGGTTACCAGGAGGTGTCGCGATGATCCCCTCAACGCCACCTCTTTCCGACGATCGGGATCGATCCACGACCCCTACGCAAACGCCACCAAGGGCGGAAGTCCCGGCATGCGTTGGCCATGCAGAAGGGCAGGCATCCCCCTCGACTCGCCCGATAGCGAATAGAAATCCCGGCGCAGACAGATCCATGATGCGCAACGCGGATGAAACCATGCATCACCCGCCCTTTCGCGGCAGCGTTGCCCTGTTCTACCACTTCTTTCACCCCGATGATGTCGTCAGCGCGCGACTCTTTACCGATCTGGCGAAGGATTTGGCGCAGCGCGGGTGGCAGGTCACCGTTCACACGAGCAACCGCCTCTGGAGCAATCCGCACGCGTGCCTTGCCACCGGGACCGAACATTGGGCAGGGGTGCAAATCATCCGCACCGCGCGTCCCGGGTTGGAACAGGGGAGATATTTTCCACGTCTGCTCAACGCCCTTTGGCTGATGCTCGGCTGGACACGGCAGGTGCTGCGCTCATCGCGTCCCGACCTGTTTCTGGTCGGCACCGACCCGCAGTTTTCACAGCTGTTGTTGCCACTTTTGCGCCTGGCGGCACCGCGCGCGCGCATCGTCTGGTGGTGCTTCGATCTCTATCCGGAAGCCATCGCCGCCGACCAACCCGGGGGGTGGCTTGCTGCCCTGGCCCGGGGTGCGGCGCGTCTGCTTGGGCCGCTGTATCGCCTCGTCGATCTGGCGGTGGATATCGGCCCCTGCATGCGCGCGCGTCTGGCAACCCATAAGTGGCGCCGTACCCCCCTCACCCTCACCCCCTGGGCGTTGGTCGAACCGGCGACGCCGACCCCCCCGGACCCGGAGCTGCGTTTGCGACTGTTCGGTCCGGGGTGTCGGTTGGCCCTGCTCTACTCCGGTACCCTGGGCCGCGCCCACGACTTCACCCTCTTTCTCGAACTCATGCGTCGCCTGCGCCGGATTGATCCCGGCATTCGACTGCTTTTTTCCTGTCGCGGCAACCGGTTGGCCGCCTTGCGCGCCGCCGTGCAACCCGAGGATGACAACATTCTCTTCGCCCCCTTCGCCGATGAGAAGGAACTTGCCGCGCGTCTGGCGGCGGCGGACATTCACCTGCTGAGCCTCAACCCCGAGTGGGACGGCATCGTCGTTCCGTCAAAATTTTTCGGCTCTCTGGCAACCGGGCGTCCCCTGCTTTATGCCGGGTCGGCCACGTCATCGATCGGACAGTGGATCGACACCTTGGATGTCGGTTTCAGGGTAGAAGCAACAAACATGGACGCGGTCGTCGCCCATCTGCTTGCACTTGCGCAAAATCCGACCGAGCTCGAACGTCTGCAACACGATGCCTTTACCGTCTACCACCGGCACTTCAGTCGCCGCCTCATCCTGGAGCGTTGGGATGACGCCCTCAAAAAGCTGCTCGGTTTCCGCTCCTGATCCGAAACCGGCTTGCGCACGCCAGAACATGCCCGCCCACCGGCTATCTGCCAACATGGCCGGGATGCTGCGCCGGGGGATGGTTTCCCGCCCCGGCCGAGACGAATCCGGTTTGCAAACGGGCCGCGCACCCCTATCCTGGAGCCATGGCTGATTCCCCCCTGCGCATTCTGCACGTCGTGCCGACCTATGTTCCGGCGTGGCGTTACGGCGGCCCGATCCGCTCGATCCACGGCCTGTGCCGCACCCTGGCCCGGCTGGGCCATGAGGTACACGTTTTCACCTCCAGCCTGGATGGCCCGGGCGAGTTGGACGTGCCGCTGCAACGTCCGGTCGACCTTGACGGGGTGCGCGTGCGTTACGATCGACCCGGTTGGCCACGACGCCTCTACCGCTACCCCGATCTGTTGCCGGCGTTGCGTGCGCAACTGGCCACGTTTGACCTTCTCCACCTGCACGGCGTGTTTCTCTGGTCAACCTGGGTGGGGGCGCGTCAGGCGGAACGGCTGGGAATCCCCTACGTCGTCTCTCCGCGTGGCATGCTGGTGCGAGAGTTGATTCACCGTCGCAGCCGGTTGGCAAAGACGCTCTGGATCGAGCTGGTCGAAAAACGCACCCTGGCCCGGGCCGCCTCTCTGCATCTCACCTCACCCCGCGAGCAGGAGGATCTGCAACAGCTCGGATTGAACACCGCCCCCATACGCATCATCCCCAACGGCATCGATCCGCCAGATCACGTTGCCGCCGTGGCTGATATGGCCTTGCCCGCGGGGGTCCTGTCGGCACCGAGGGGTTTTATCCTCTTTCTCGGTCGGATCAACTGGAAAAAGGGGCTGGACCGACTGATACAAGCCTTTCCACGCGTGCCCGAGGGGGTTTTGGTGATTGCCGGCAACGACGAGGAGGGGTATCGATCCCATCTCGAACAACTCATCGCAACTCTGCGGTTGACCAACCGCGTCTTTTTCGTAGGCGCCGCACACGAACAGCAAAAATGGGGGCTTTTGCGGCGGGCGCGGGCGTTAGCGCTCACCTCCCATTCGGAAAATTTTGGCAACGTCGTCCTCGAGGCGATGCAGGTCGGCTGTCCGGTCGTGGTCACCGCCGAGGTCGGGTTGGCCAGCACTGTCGCCGCAAGCGCTTGCGGTCTCGTCACCGCCGGCGACCCGGAGGCGATCGCCGATGCCCTGTGTCACCTGCTCGATCACCCTGATCAGGCCGCAGCCTGGGGAGACAATGGCCTGCGCGCCGTGCGGGAACAATTCACCTGGGAGGCGGTCGGCGGCAACATGGTGTCGCTCTACCGCGAGCTTGTCGCCGGCAGGACGCGGCGTCACCAGGGCTGATTTTCTTCGCGCACGCGCCTTGGGCGATGATTTAAAGAGTATGTCCGCGAACAGCGGGCTGCATGCAAGCGCGGAACATGACGGAACAGGTGGGTATGTGTTGAACCCCCTCCTCCACGCGCCCGCTCCGACGCCGGAGACCCTGATTTTCCTTGACCTGCGAACAGGGCGTGCCTATCATCGGGGGCGTGGCCTGGTCGCCACCAAGAGGCGGTGGCTGGTGCTGTTGGTGTCCAAAAGACACCCCTATTATGGGGGGGGGCTCTGCAGGGCCTCCCCCTTTTGGTTTTCAGGGAGGGTTGTTGCGATACACT
>PEAJ01000172.1 GCA_002753495.1 Magnetococcales bacterium HA3dbin3
CCTCGCCGGAACGCCCCGTCACCCAAGACAGCCCAGAAGGGGCATGTCCCCGCTTCGGTCATCCGGCTGTCAGTCTCTCCCCTTCCTTTTGCTTTCGCCTCAGGGCACCCCCATCGCTTTAGAAAACCCCGGAGAGGGCATGCACCAGGCGTCCCCGCCAACCCCCCCTCAGACTGTCACTACCCAGGTTGACGGCCAGGAGGTCCATGCTGTGTCCCCGAGCGGTGATGGCATTGCCACCGCCGTCACCCCGAACCAGCCCGTGCGTCGCATGCGACCCCACCACCAGAAGATCCGCCCCCCACGAGCCCGCCACCTCGACGATGCTCTCGGGCGAAGAGCCATCGATGACGATCCGCTCCGCCCCCGCCACCCCGGCGTCGGCGAGCAGGGCATCCAAGAGTCGCGAAACGTCAATCATGGTCGCCGCCTTCATCTGCCGCGGGGTCATGAAGGGCACATGGCCGCTCTCGTAGCCGGGAGTGTAATCCACCACCACGGAGATCGCCAGCGTGGCGTGGCCGGCACGTGCCAACTGCCAGGCCTGACGCGCAACGCGCGAGCCTTTGTCGTTAAGTTCGATCACAGCAAAAATTTTTTGATAGTGCGACATGTTCGTCTGCTCCCCCGATCAAGAGTGAGAAGCCTGCAAGACAGGCTGGAGAATTTTTCCGGTGAGGGGTTGGCCCTCGGGATGACATTCGAGAAAGACCTTCTTGCTACAGAGGGCACACTTGCTCCGATCCAGCCGCTGATGAATGACACGGATGGCCGCCCCTTTCGTGGAGAACAAGTTCTTCGGACCAATGACATCCAGATATCCCCCATTGACCAGGGTCTCCCACACCTGCTCCTTGGCGCCGATGATGTAGAGCCCCCCTCCCCTTTGATTCCTCCGTCTGGCCTCCTGGGCGAGGTACTCCGCCCCGGCGAGATCAACGAAGTTGATGCCGGAGGCGATGATCGCCAGGTGCGGGGAGTTCTCCGCCTGTCGGTCCAGCGACTCCCGAACGTGATCGACAGCGGCAAAAAAGAGCGACCCATCCACCCGGGCAATGTGCAGCTGCGGGCACTCGGTGACATAGGGTTCGGTGGTGAATCCGCGGCGCGGGCAGGTGGGATCGGGCACACCAAACAGCACCCGGGGACGCGAGGTGCGCGCCAGGTAAAAGGTCAGGGAGAGAAACACACCGACCAGAATGGCAATCTCCAAGTCGAGAAGGAGCGTCCCGGCGAAGGTGGTGATCAGGATCACCTTTTCCGCCGGCTCCGAACGCAGGATTTGATCGATGTGGTGAAGGTCGATCAACCCCCAGGCGACCAGGAACAGGATGCCGGCCATGGCGGCGTTAGGCATGTACACCACCCAGGGGCCAACCAGGAACAGAATGGGTGGCAGCATCAACCCTGACAAGATGGCAGCCATGGGCGTTTTCGCCCCCGAGGAGTAGTTGAGCCCACTGCGATTGAAGGAGCCGGTGGCGACATAACCCGAGAAGAAGCTGCCGGCAAGGTTGGAAAGTCCCTGGCCAAGAAACTCCTGATTGCCGTCAATGTTCTGCCCGGAACGCACGCCGAGGGCACGACCGATGGAGACCGCCTCGGTGAGCGCGAGCAACGCAACGGCCAGGGCACCGGCCGACAATTCGCGAAAGGCCTCCAACGAAAACTCCGGCGCGGAGAGCGGCGGCAGGGAGATCGGCAGTGCTCCGACGGTGGAGATGACCACCCCGGGATCAAACCGGCGCCAAATCACCCCGAGCAGGCTACCCGCGACCAGGGCAACGATCATGTAGGGAGTCCGGGGTAAAAAGCGCTTGACCAGCACCCCGGTGAGCAGGGTGACGGTGCCGATGGTGATCAGGGCGGGATTGATCTGTGTCGCCTGGTGAAACACCGCCAACCAGGTCTCGGAAAACGAGGAGCCCCGAGGTATCGGCAGGCCGGTGAAGTGTCTGACCTGATTGGTGGCAATGAGGATCGCCGCGCCGGCGGTAAAGCCGATCACCACCGAGTGCGAAATGAAATTGACGAGCACGCCCAGTCGCGCCGCCCCCAACCCGAGCTGAATCAACCCAGCCATGAAAGTGAGGGTGAGGGCAAGCTGGACATACTGCTCCGAGCCCGGTTCGGCATGGGCGGAAAGGAGAGAAAACAGGACGATCGAAGCCGCCGTGGTCGGACCGGACACCAGATGCCAGGAGGAGCCGAACAGGGCGGCAACGATGGCCGGAACGATGCCAGCATAAAGTCCGTACTCCGGTGGCATGCCGGCGATGGTCGCGAAAGCCACCCCCTGCGGCAAAACAGCGACAGCACCCGTCAATCCGGCGAGGAAATCGGATTTGAAGGTCTCCCGATTGACCAGGGGCCACCAGAGAAAAAAAGGAAAAAAACGACGCATGGAAGTGGCATTGACAGGCATGTTTCCCTCTGATAACAATCAGTTGATATCGGCGGCACGATCAATGCCGACCCATTGAACCAGGTGATTGCGCGCGAGGGTAACAAGCACAAGGTCAAGGATTGGTCAGGAAAGAATGAAAAATGGGTGAAGAAGACGATTTTTTTCACCCGCCCGTGCCACTCCCTTCTGCTGGTTGAGGCCAGGGAGAACCCCTCGCGGGAGGAAGTGAACGTAAAGATGTTGCCGTTCCTTTACTTCCGGTCGGCATGGCAGGAGAATGGGGGTTTATTCTTGACCGCGCCGGAGATAGCAGCGTCGGCTCCGGCGCCAATCTTTAAAGGGAGGGTGTGCAACGTGAGCCAATCCATGCAAGATCGCGATGGTAAAATCTGGATGGACGGCCAATTTGTCGAGTGGCGTGACGCGCGCGTCCACATCCTGACCCACACCCTGCACTACGGCTTTGGTGTCTTCGAGGGGATCCGCTGTTACCAAACCGATACCGGATCGGCGGTCTTTCGCCTGACCGAGCACATCGATCGCCTGTTCGGCTCCGCGCACATCCTCAACATCAAAATCCCCTTTTCGCGGGAGGAGATCATCCACGCCTGCCTGGAGGTTCTGCGCCAGAACGGGATGAAGGCCGGCTACCTCCGTCCGCTGGTCTTTCTGGGTGCCGAAAGCATGGGAATCAATCCCAAACCGTGCAAGGTGCGCGTCGCCGTCGCCTGTTGGGAGTGGGGCGCCTACCTCGGCGAGGAGGGGATGGAAAACGGCATTCGCATCAAAACCTCCTCCTACACCCGCCACCACCCCAACGTCACCATGACCCGGGCCAAGGCCGTCGGCAACTATTCCAACTCGATCCTGGCCAAGACCGAGGCGCTGACCGCCGGCTTCGACGAGGCCCTCCTCCTCGATACCGAAGGGTACGTGGCCGAAGGGTCGGGCGAGAACGTCTTCATCCTGCGCAAGGGGGTTCTGAAAACCCCGCCGCTTGATTCAGCCTTGGAGGGGATCACCCGCGATGCGGTCATGGTGCTCGCGCGCGAGATGGGACACACCGTCGTCGAACAACGTTTTCCACGCGATGAAATGCTCATCGCCGAGGAGGCCTTTTTCACCGGCACCGCCGCCGAGGTCACCCCGATCCGCGAGCTGGATAATCGACAAATAGGCATCGGCCGTTCCGGACCGGTGACCAAGGCCATCCAAAAACGCTTCTTTGATGTGGTCCACGGTCGTGACCCCGCCCACAAGGCCTGGCTGACCCAAGTCTATTGAGGAGACCCGGGTCGGGATCCACACGAACACCGCTTTCCCATCCCCCACGGCGCGCGGGCGTCATCCGCGGCACCGCGGGGGAGTGGTGCCCGGGTTTTAAAGTTGATTCACGCCGGACACGCCACGATGCGTCTGGTCACGTCCACGGGCAGTGGCCGCTCTCCCGCCCCGGGAAGGGTTGGCGAATCTCTGTAGAGTTGAAAACGCACTATTTCCCGCCGAAGGGCTGACAGACTATGGCAACGCACCAGTACATTTTCACCATGCACCGCCTGACCAAGGTGGTGCCACCGAAACGGATCATCCTGGAAAACATCACCCTCGCCTTTTTGCCCGGGGCGAAGATTGGCGTCCTTGGGCTCAACGGCGCCGGCAAATCCTCCCTGCTGCGGATCATGGCCGGCATCGACCATGAGATTAACGGCGAGGCAAAACCGGCGCCGGGGATCCGCGTCGGCTTTCTCTCGCAGGAACCGGAACTGGATCCGGCCAAGGGGGTTCGTGGTAACGTTGAAGAGGGGGTGGCGGAGGTCAAGAAACTCCTCGACCGCTTCAACGAGGTGTCGATGAAGTTTGGCGAGGTGACCGACGATGCCGAAATGAACGCCCTGGTGACCGAACAGGCTGAATTGCAGGAGGCGATTGACCGCGTCGAGGGGTGGGACCTCGATCGCAAGCTGGAGATCGCCGCCGACGCCCTGCGTCTGCCTCCCTGGGATGCCGATGTTCGCCATCTCTCCGGCGGCGAGAAGCGTCGCGTCGCCCTCTGCCGCCTGTTGCTCGATGCCCCCGACCTGCTCCTGCTCGACGAACCAACCAACCACCTCGATGCCGAATCGGTCGCCTGGCTTGAGCGCTTTCTGGAGCAATATCCCGGGACGGTGGTGGCCGTCACCCACGATCGTTACTTTCTCGACAACGTCGCCGGCTGGATCCTGGAACTCGACCGCGGTCGTGGCATCCCCTGGCAGGGCAATTACTCCTCGTGGCTCGATCAAAAAGAGAAACGACTCGCCCAGGAAAAGCGCGAGGATGAGGCCCTGGCCAAGCGGTTGCAGCACGAACTGGAGTGGGTCCGCTCCTCACCCAAGGCCCGCCAGGCCAAAAGCAAGGCGCGCATGTCCTCCTACGAGGAACTTGCCTCCCAACATCGGGAAAAACGGCGTGAAACCACCACGCTCTTCATCCCGCCCGGGCCACGGCTGGGCGATGTGGTCATCGAGGCGAAGGGGCTCGGCAAGGGGTTTGGCGATCGCCTCCTGATCGACAACCTCTCCTTTCTTCTGCCGCGCGGCGGTCTGCTCGGGGTGGTCGGCGGCAACGGCGTCGGCAAAACCACCTTTTTGCGTATGCTCACCGGCGTGGAGAAACCGGATACCGGCAGCCTCGACCTGGGCGAAACCGTCAAACTGACCTATGTCGACCAGAGCCGGGAAACCCTCGATCCAGAAAAGACAGTCTGGGATGTCATCTCCGACGGCCTGGACATGGTTGCCCTGGGCGATCGCGAGGTCAAC
>PEAJ01000173.1 GCA_002753495.1 Magnetococcales bacterium HA3dbin3
TGCAAGGCCAGGGCAACGTCGGTTGCATCCTGGTAAAAATGTGGTGAAAAACGCACACCGACGCCACGTTGGGCGTGGTAGATGTTGCGGGCGAGCAGCTCCCGATGCAGTGTTGCCGTCGGCAGGGCCGGATGCGAAAAGACCAGAATGCCGGCATCGGGAAAACCATCGGCGGCCAGGGGGGTGTGGATCACGCACCCCAGGTCGCGCAAGCCCCTGACCAGAGCGACGACCAGACCATGCACGCGCGCGCGGACGACATCAATACCCACCTCCAGGAGCAGATCGATGCTCTCCCCGAGGGCAGCGGCACCGAGGATGTTGGGTGATCCAGCCTCGAAGCGTCGGCAGTCGGCGCGCGGCTCGATGATGATGTTCTGGTAATCACCGGCGTTGGCCACCGAATGCCACCCCAGCACCCGGGGTTGGATCTGCTCCAGCCCCTTCGCCGAAAGGTAAAGCAGGCCGCACCCTTCCGGACCGAGCAGCCACTTGTGACCATCGGCGCACAGGGCGTCGATACCAACCTCCGCCGGGTACAGGGGCAAAAGACCCAGGCTCTGGATGCCATCGACGACAAACAAGGTCGACGTTGAACGCAGTTCGGCACCAATCCGGGCCAAATCCACCACTGCCCCGGTGCCAAACTGCACCGAACTCACCGCCAGCACGCGCGTGCGGGCGGTGACCCGTTCCAGGAGCGCCGAGGCATCGACCCTGCCATCGGTTCCGGAAGGCACGCGATGCACCCGCAGCCCGTGTCGGCGCGCCAGATCGAGCCAAATGACGATATTGGAAGGAAATTCCTGATCGGTGGTGACGATCTCGTCGCCGGAATGCCAGTCGATGCCCAATCCGACGAAGGAGAGTCCCTCGGAGGTGTTGGGCACAAAGGCCACCTGCCCAGTGGCAACGCCAAGCAAACGGGCACAACTCTGCCGCGCTTTTTCGCAGGCGGCATCCAATTCACGGTAGCGTGCCGCTCCATGTTGGGTCATGTGGGTGGCCAGCTCGGTCATGATCCGCGCCGAACGCCTGGGCAGGGGGGCCACCCCGGCATGGTTCAGGTAGATCAGGCCTGGTTGCAGGGGAAATTCGACACGCAAGGGGGTAGGTTCGACGACCACGTTGTTCCTCCCGTTTACCAGACCAGGGCGATGCCGTGCCGGGTGATTCGGACGATGCGACAGGTAAACTCGATCGTCTGTCCGCTATCCGGGAAGACCAGGGTTGCCTTTTCACCGGGCCGGATGCCGGTTAGAGAGTCAACCGGATCCTCGGCCGGGAGCATGAGCAGGCCGTTGGCGCTGGCATTGCGCGTGTGGCCGGGGATATGCCGATCGTCCGCGGTTACCAGGGTGACCGGGTGAAAAAAGCCACGGCGAACACTGCGACGCCGATCCGACGAGGTGGTTCGCGACTCCTGCCGGCGCTCCAAGGCCGGCCCCAGAAGGACCTGGTCCCATAGAGTATTGCTCCAGCTGCCCATGCATGTTTCCTGCGGCTCGCAAACGATTGGAAGGGGGCCTTTCCGCGTCTCACGACCAACTGTTGCATACCCTTTCCGTTGGTGGACGAAGAGACGTGCCCGATCGGGTACCGACAGCATACCCGATCGGGCGTGGTGCGCGGAAGTTCAGCGCAGATGCACCGCGTCGCGGATGATATCGAGGGTCTTGGCATCCTCGATCGTCGGCAGATCGCCCGGATCGCGCCCCTCGGCAATGGCCAGGATGGCACGACGGATCACCTTGCCGGAACGGGTCTTGGGCAGGGCGGTGACAATGTGCAAAAACTTCGGCTTGGCAATACCGCCAATCTGGCGTACCACCACGTTTTTCAGCTCATCTTCCGACGGTGGCACGACGTTGCTCATCAACACGACAAAGGCCTCGATCTCCTGCCCCTTGAGGTCATCCTTGATCCCCACCGCCGCCGCCTCGGCGACACTCGGATGGGTGCAGAGTGCCTCTTCGACCTCGCGCGTGCCCAGACGATGCCCGGCGACGTTGATGACATCGTCATCGCGACCCATGATGAAATAGTAGCCATCATCATCGACCATGGCATAGTCGAAGGTGGCATAGTAAAGCTCCTTGAAGCGCGAGAAATAGGTTTCGACGAAACGCGCATCGTCGCCCCAGACCGTGGTCATGCACCCCGGCGGCAGCGGAGGTTTGATCATGAGCGAGCCTTTCGCATTGGCGCCAACCTTCTCGCCGGTATGCTCGTCCATCAGGAGCGTCTCGTAGCCATAGGCCGGGACCGTCGGCGAACCAAACTTGAGATCGAGCAGTCCAAGCCCGGCAAAGTTGGTTAAGATAGGCCAGCCGGTTTCGGTCTGCCAGTAGTTGTCGACGACAGAGCCGTGCAGGGCCTCGCTTACCCAGCGGTGCGTCTCCTTGTCCAGGGGTTCGCCGGCCAGAAACAGGGTGCGCAGGCAAGAGAGATCGTATTTGCGGATCCACTCGACGCCGGTTTTCTTCAGCAGACGGATGGCGGTCGGCGAGGTGAACATGCACTTGGCGTGGTACTTGGCAACCAGCGACCACCAGACGCCCGGATCCGGTCGGATCGGCAACCCTTCGTAAAGGATGGTGGTGGCCCCGGTCAGCAGGGGCGCGTAAACGATGTAGGAGTGGCCGACCACCCAGCCGACATCGGAACCGGTGAACATGACATCCCCGGGTTCGACACCATAGATGTGGCGCATCGAGGCACGCATGGCGACCGCATAACCGCCGGTATCCCGCTGCACCCCCTTCGGGCGACCCGTGGTACCCGAGGTGTAGAGGATGTAAGAGGGGTGCGAGGATTCAACCCACACCGGCGGCACCTCCTTGCCGACATGCCTGACGACCGCTTCGGCAAAATCGACCTCACCAGGCAAGGGACAGGGTGTCGTGGTGAGGTGGCGATTGATCACCAGAACCTTGGGTGCTTCCACGGTGATCGCGGCCAGACCATCACGCAGAAGCGATTTGTAGTCGGTCACCTTGCCGCCGCGCATGCCGGCATCGGCGGTGATGATCAGCTTGGGCGCGGCGTCGTCGATGCGCGAGGCGAGTGCCCCGGAGGCAAAACCGCCGAACACCACCGAATGGACCGCCCCGATACGCGTGCAGGCATACATGGCGATGATCGCCTCGGGGATCATCGGCAGGTAGATCAACACCCGGTCGCCCTTGGTGATGCCCATCTCAACCAGCAGGGAGGCCATCGCGTTGACGCGCTGGTACAGCTGTCGGTAGCTGATCTCTTCCACCCGATCGACCTCGGTGGAGACCCAGATGACCGCTGCCTGCTCCCCTCGCGCCGCCAGATGACGGTCGATGGCGTTGTAACAGATGTTGGTCAGACCGTTCACAAACCACTTGGCAAAGGGAGGGCGGTTGTAATCGAGGACCGAATCGAATGGCTGATGCCAGTCGATGAGGGCGGCCTGCTCGCGCCAGAACCCCTCCCGATCGGTGATGGATCGACGGTAAAACGCCTCGTAGTTGGCTCGATTGCTCATCGTGGTCACGCTCCTCTTTGGTGGCAAAACAGGATATAAAAGCGGAGGCCTGATTGTTGACTCCTTATCTTCGTTCTTTGAAACGCCTCGTCGACGGGTCATCAACCCCCCGCCGCGGACGCTTCAAAGGCCTCCCGCCGGCCACCTGATTGTAACCGCGCGGGGTTGTCGGAACAACACCGTTTTGTGACCGGCAAGGAGACTGTCGCCAGTCAGCGGATCACACCGTTGCATGGGGCGAGGAATTTCCTTGATCGATCGGGATCATTCTCCCACAATCGAGGCGTTTTCCTCCCCCCTCCCGGGCGCGTGGCCCGTCCCAGCAAGGAGATTTCCGCATGAAAGCCCTTTTCTTGACCAGAGAGTATCCTCCCAATGTCTACGGCGGCGCCGGCGTGCATGTGGAGTACCTCTCCCAGGAGCTGGCGAAGCTGATCGAGGTTGAAGTGCGTTGTTTTGGCAACCAGAACGCAAAAAACGGCAACCTCACCGTGCGCGGCATCGACTTTGACCCAAAGGCGTTTGCGACCTGCGACAAGAAATTGAAATCCCCCTTCACCTCATTTGCCAATTGCATTCAATTTAATGCCGAACCCATCGACGCGCAGCTCGTGCATTGTCACACATGGTATTCCCATTTCGGGGGCATTCTCGCCCAGAAGGCCTACGGCATTCCCATGGTCCTGACCACCCACTCCCTCGAACCCTCGCGCCCCTGGAAACGCGAGCAGCTCGGCCTGGGTTACGACCTCTCGGTTTGGGTGGAAAAGACCGCCATGGAGTCCGCCGATGCCATCATCGCCGTTTCCAAGGGGATGAAGGATGATGTCACACGCATGTTCAACGTCGACCCGAATCGCGTGCATGTGATCTATAATGGAATTGACATTCAGGAGTATCAATTCAACCCGGCGACCGATGCCCTGATCGAATATGGCGTCGATCCAAATGTTCCCTATGTCCTGTTTGTCGGTCGCATCACCCGGCAAAAGGGGATTATTCATCTGGTCAACGCGATCAAGCACATCGATCCACGTGCCCAGATCGTCCTGTGCGCCGGTGAACCGGATACGCCGGAAATCCGCGCCGAGATGGAGGCCGGGGTGCGTGTCGCCCAGCAGCACCGCGACAATATCCGCTGGATCCCCGAGATGGTGCCGAAGAAGAAGATCATCCAGCTCTACTCGCATGCCGCCGTTTTCTGTTGCCCGTCGATCTACGAACCCTTCGGCATCATCAACCTGGAGGCGATGGCCTGCAAAACGCCGGTGGTGGGCAGTGCCGTTGGCGGCATCGTCGAGATCATCCAGCACGGCAAAACCGGTTTTCTCGTGGAGTTCGACCAGTACAAACAGAGCCCGTTCGAGCCGGTCAATCCGGAGCAGTTCTCGAAACAACTGGCCGACTCCATCAACCAGATCCTCACCAACGACACGCTGCGCAAGGAGATGGGCGAAAACAGCCGCAGACGGGTCGAAGAGCGCTTCAGCTGGGCCAGTATCGCCCGCGAGGTGCTGGCGCTCTACACCAGGTTGGTTGAATCCAGAAAATAGGCTTTGGGCCGGTTCGGGCATTGACAGCGTGCTGTGATATCGAGAGGGGAGAGAGGGGCCGCAAGGCCGCATACCGACAATGAAAAATATAACAATGGACGCCAGTCACCCGTTCTCCATCGAAAACGTGCAGCC
>PEAJ01000174.1 GCA_002753495.1 Magnetococcales bacterium HA3dbin3
GGGGGGGGTGGGGGGCGAGGCCCCGAGGTTTTGTTTTTTTCCGCCCTCCGCTTCTTCGCGCGCATTTCGCATACTTTTCAATGAATGCATCTTTGATTTGGAATTGGAATAAGCCTGCCCCCCGGCTTAGGTTTGGGGCAGCGCCCCGGCTTGGGTTTAGGGCGGCGCCCCGAGGTTTCTTCTTTCCCCGTCCCCTTCAGTCCCGCATGCTATTTCAGCAGGGTGGTGATATATTTGAATAGGTGGACCGGTCTGATCGGTTCACGATTGCAGACGATCTGCACATCGAGGGCGGCGGCGGCGCTGCCGACGAAGAGGGCAAGCTCCGGACTCAACCCGCCGCCGATGGCCAGGCCGGCCAGGGAGAGGAAGGCATCGCCGGCGCCGATGTTGTCGACGACGCGGGCGGCCAGGGCCGGGACGCGGTGGATGGTCGCGGTCTCTGTTTCGAGCATCATCGCCCCGACTGCGCCCATGGTGACGGCCATCTGACGGGCATTGACCTGTTTGGCAATCTGGGCGGTCACCTGTTCCAGGGGGTGGTGACGATTGTGGGCGGCCTGACGCACCTCGGGTTCGTTGAGCGAGACAAAATCGGCGCGCGGGTAGCGGGTGATGGCATGATAGCCGCGGCTGCCGCTGTTGATCTGGGTGTTGACGGCAAGAAAGCGCGCCTCGGCACACAGGGCTTCGATCATGGGCAACGAAATAAAGCCGTTGCCGTAGTCGGGGACGATCACCACGTCGTAGTTGCGGGCGTGGGCACGAATCCAGGCGATGATCTGCTCTTCAACCTTGGGTGTCAGGGGATTGGGGTCGTAGAAATAGACCTCGAACAGCTTGCGCGCGTCGGCGTCGACAAAACGGCGCTTGACCAGGGTTTGGGATTGCTCATAGTAGAAGAAGGCCGGCTGGACGCGCTCTTCAAGGCGTGAGCGGATGAAGGGTTCGTGGTGATCGTTGCGACCGAGTCCGGTGAGCAGGGTCACCTCGGCGGCGTAGCCGGCAAGATGGTTGGCAATGGCCAGCGATCCACCGGCAAATTGTTCCATGGCATCAAAGCGCACCGAGAGAACTTCGTTGCTCTTGCCGGTGATGCCCATGGGGGTGGAGTAGCAATATTCGTCGACGATCGCCTCGCCGACAACCAGCACCTTCAATTTTTCCAGGGAGAGGATCCGGTCGATCACGCTCCCTGCCTGGTGACGGGTGCGGAATTTTTGCAGAAACTCTCTGGTCGAGGGTGGAAAGAGACCGAAGTGTTCGTTGAGCAGACTGGTGGAGCTGAACACGATCTCGTTGGTATAAAACACGCGTCCGCCGAAGCTTTCGACCGCTTTTTGCTCGATGGTGATGTTGCCGGTGATGTCATCCTCGGCTGCCTTGTAATCCTGCCCCTTCACGTAGACATCGGGGCGCACCAGATTGATCACCGGCACCGCGGTGACATCATGGTTGATGGCGACGTAATCGACGCATGCCAGGGAGGCAAGGTTTTCCGCGCGCAGGTCGTGGTGGAAGACCGGTCGACCGGGCCCTTTGTTGACATAGGGGTCGGCGGTGACGGTCACGAGCAGGCGGCTGCCTTCTTCGCTCGCACGGCGCAGGTGGCGGATATGCCCGGGGTGGAGCAGGTCAAAGGTGCCGTGGCACAAAACCACGGTTTCCCCTTGTTGCTTGAGTTCGGCCGCCTTGCGGGCGAGGTCGTTCAGGGTGAGAATTTTATGGTCGATGGCCATGGTGTGCGTTCTTTGGTTGCGTGATCTGGAATGTTTCGCCCTGGTGCGGCGTGTCTCTTTCAGCCGGCGGCGGTGGGCGGGGCATGGCGTCGCCGTCGAGTCAAACGCAAAAATTGCGCCACCCTGCCTTTTCGTCGGCTGTCTGCTGTGGAATTGGAACGAGTCCAAGGGCGCTTTTGTGGATTGGGGTTGGTTCCATGTCACCACCTCTTCCGATAGAATCCCGGCGGGAGGTGGTGGGGGGGTGCTTGGGTCAAACATGACCGCGCAAGGGGCTGGCGGATTGCGGACGATGATCGTGCATGGGCGTGAGGGAACACCATGAACTGGTTTGAGCGTGTCATTCGCCCGAAGATCAAGGTCAGCGACAAGCGCAACCGCGCGCCGGAGGGGTTGTGGATCAAGTGCCCGGTGTGCAGCCAGACCCTTTTCCAGAAGGAGCTGGAGCGCAACCTGGATGTTTGTCGGCACTGTCAGCACCATTTTCGCATCTCCGGCCGACGGCGCATCGATATCACCCTCGATCCGGAGGGCAGGCAGGAGCTTTTTCCGGCGATCTATCCCACCGATCCCCTCAGGTTCAAGGATCTCAAGCGCTACCGCGATCGCATCAAGGAGGCGCAAAAGAAGACCGGGGTCAACGATGCCGTGCGCGTCTACAAGGGGTTCATCAACCGGATACCGGTGGTGGTGGCGGCGCTCGATTTTGAGTTCATGGCTGGTTCGATGGGGTCGGTGGTGGGAGCGAAGGTGGCGCATGCCGCCCTCGCCGCCGAACGGGCCGGTTGCGGGTTTGTCGTCTTTCCCGCCTCGGGCGGGGCACGCATGCAGGAGGGGATCCTTTCCCTGATGCAAATGGCCAAGACCACGGCGGCGATCTCCCGGCTCGACGAGGCCGGCCTTCCCTTTATCGTCGTGCTCACCGATCCGACCACCGGTGGCGTGACTGCCTCGTTTGCCATGCAGGGGGATGTGATCGTCGCCGAACCGAATGCCCTGATCGGTTTTGCCGGCCCGCGCGTGATCGAGCAGACGGTGCGCGAGGCCTTGCCCGAGGGGTTTCAGCGCAGTGAATATCTCCTGGAGCACGGTTTTCTCGATCGTATCTGCCATCGCGGGGAGTTGCGGGCGTTTCTTGCCATGATCCTTGCGCGCTTGACCGGGCGGGGGCCGGTCGTCGATGGCATGCTTCCCTACGTGCCGGAGGCGGTGCAGCCGACGCTCTTCGATCCGGATGAGCCGTGATGGGCATGAACCACTTTCGGAAGCAGGAAACCCAGGATACACCAACCAACGCAAACGCGAGCGAGACAGCCCATGCATGACATCACCCAACGGGTAGAGATCCTCTGCCAACAGGCGCGCCAGGGGGCACGCGCCCTGGCGCGCAGCTCCGGCGCCATGCGCAATCAGGCCCTGACGACGATGGCCGATACCCTGCTGGCCCGAAGCGACGACCTGCAAACGCACAATCAACGTGACCTCGCCAACGCGGAAAAAAATGGTTTGAGCGCGGCGATGGTGGATCGCCTGCGCCTGACCGAGGCCCGCATCCGCGACATGGCCGATGGCCTGCGCCAGGTGGTTGCCCTGCCCGACCCGGTGGGGGAGATCACCGAGATGCGTACCCGACCCAACGGCCTGCGCGTCGGCCGCATGCGCATGCCCCTGGGGGTGATCGGCATCATCTACGAGTCGCGCCCCAACGTCACCGCCGACGCCGCCGGCCTCTGCATCAAATCCGGCAACGCCATCATCCTGCGCGGCGGCTCGGAGGCCTTTTACTCCAATCAGGCGATCGCTGCCTGTCTGGGCGCGGGTCTGGCCGCGGCCGGTCTGCCGGAGGAGGCGATCCGCTTCATCGATACCACCGATCGCGCCGCCGTCGGCGCGTTGCTGCGCAGCGACCGTTACGTCGATGTCATCATCCCGCGCGGTGGCAAGGAGCTGATCTCCCGCATCATGGCCGAATCCCACATCCCGGTCATCAAACACCTCGACGGCATTTGCCACGTCTTCGTCGATCGTTCGGCCGACCCGGTGATGGCCGAGGCGGTGGTGTTCAACAGCAAGATGCAACGCACCGGCGTCTGCAACGCTGCCGAAACCCTGCTTATCCACCAAGACATTGCCGCCAGCTTTCTGCCGATGATGGCCAAACGCCTCGTTGCCGCCGGCTGCGAGCTGCGCGGTTGCCCGGAGACGCAGCGTATCCTCGCCGGCAGTGTTCCGGTCACGCCGGCAACGGCGCAGGATTGGGACACCGAACATCTGGCGGCGATCCTCTCGGTGCGCGTGGTGGCGACGATGACAGCGGCGCTCGAACACATCGAGGCCCACGCTTCGCGCCACACCGAGGTGATCCTCACCCGCGACCACGCGCGTGCGATGCGCTTTTTGCAGGAGGTGGACTCCTCGGCGGTGATGGTCAACGCTTCGAGCCGCTTCAACGACGGTTTCCAGTTTGGTCTCGGCGCGGAGATGGGGATTTCCACCGACAAGTTGCACGTTCGCGGCCCGGTCGGGCTGGAAGGGTTGACCAGCCTGAAGTATATCGTTCTCGGGGATGGCCAGCTGCGACAATGACCGTGCGCATCGGCATTTTCGGCGGCACCTTCAACCCACCGCACTTCGGCCATCTGCGTTCGGCCCTGGAGGCGCGGGAGATTCTGGGGTTGACGCGCGTGTTGTTTTTGCCCGCCGGTCGGCACCCTTTCAAGCGGGAGGAGGTGTTGGCGGCAACGCACCATCGCCTGGCGATGACCCGCCTGGCCATCGCCCACGAGCCGGGATTTGACCTTTGCCGCCTGGAAGCCGACCAGGAACAAACCGCCTACACCAGCGAAACCCTCGCCGCCATCGGTTGCCGCTACCCCGATGCGGAGCTGGTCTTCTTGTTCGGGGCCGATCTGTTGGCGGAGATGCACCTGTGGAAGGATTGGCAACGCCTCATTGCCCTGGCGCACCTGGTCGTGCTCGTGCGTCCCGGCTTTCAGGGGGCATGGGCCACCACCGACGCCGGCCGGCACTTTGCATCAAGGCGCGTCGAACGACCGGAGGAGTTGCAACGACAAACCGATGGTCATGGCTTTCTCGTGCAACCGGTGACCATGCTCGACATCAGCGCCACCGACCTGCGCGCGCGCGCGCTTGCTGGTCGCTCCCTGCGCTACCTCACGCCGGAGGCGGTGGTGGCCTATATCGATGCTCATCAACTTTATCGTCCTTGAAGATGGATGGTTGCCATGTTCAGCTCTCCCCGGCCGGCACAAAAAAACCCTTTGAACGTCACAGCGAATGGAGGCAAAACGATCCCCATGCAGAGTTCGAACCTGGCCGACGCCCTGGAGCGCCTGTTGGATGACAAAAAAGGCGAGGAGATTGTGCGCATCGACCTGCGCGGTCGCTCCCCCTTCACCGATTTTTTTTTGATCGTCACCGGCACCTCGCGGACGCACCTG
>PEAJ01000175.1 GCA_002753495.1 Magnetococcales bacterium HA3dbin3
GCGAGCATCGGTCCGGTTTGGGCGTGGTCGCCATCGACGGACTGCTTGCCGGCAAGAATGAGCACAACTCCCTCACGGAGGGCTACCTGCCGCAGACAGCGCGCGACATCGAGCGGCGCGAGGGGGGTATCGCTCTCAACCAGAATGGCACGATCGGCACCCAAGGCGAGGGTGGTGCGCAACCCCTCGCCCCAACTGGCCGGACCGATGCTTGCCGCCACCACTTGTGCTACATGCCCCTGTTCCCGCCAGCGTACCGCCTCCTCCAGGGCGATCGCATCGAAGGGGTTGAGCGTCAGGGGTAGATCGTCGAGGTCAACCCTTCCATCCTGGTGGTGCAGGCGCACCGCATGTGCCGGATCGGGCACGCTCTTGACGGCAACCAGGACGTTCATGGCGACGCACTCTCGATCGAGCATCCTCCCAGGCGACAGCCACACCCAAGCCATGGGCGATCTGCCCGTTGGTGCAGGGAATACACGCCGCTTACCCGGTGAGCCACGAAGAAGGAGACCCTCTACCGTTTCACCTCATGCGTGGCCAGGGTTTCAGCGATAGCCAGGACGCGTTCCCAGTCACCGCTCTGTGACCCCTGCACCAGATAGCGCCCGTTGACGATGAGCGACGGCGTGCCGGTGACACCAAAGGCTTGCGCCTGTGCCTTCGCCTGGGCAACCTTGGTGACGACGCCGAAACTATCCAGTTGGCCCTTGAATGCGTCGGCCTTCAATCCCACCCCTTCGGCGAGCAGGGCGATCACATCCGGGCTGTCGATATCCAACCCGTCCTGGAAATTGGCCTTGAACAACAGATGCTCCATCTCTTTGCCCTTGCCGAGCAGAAGGGCGGTAAAATAGGCACGAACCGGCAGGTCGGACTGGTGCGCGAAGACGATGGGCACGGAACGAATGTCAAAGCGCCCCTGGTTCTTCTCTGCCCAGGCGGCGAAGAGCGGGTGTAGATGAAAACAGTGTGGACAGCGGAAATTGAAGACGTTGAGCACCTGTGGTCGGTCACTGGTGATCGGTGGTGGATTGCGCATGAGGGTGTAGTGCTTGCCTTCGAGCAGGCTTTCGAAGCTTGGCAGACCTTGATTGGCGCTTGCAACCGCGGGCCCCTCTTCGGCTGACACCGGGGCTGGCAGACAGAACCAGACCAACAGGCTGATCCACAGGGTGAGAGAACGGAGCAACAGCATGGCATGCAACCTTGAGGCAAGGGGTCTGTGCGGAAAGGCGGCGTGGTCCGAGGGAAATCAGGCGGCGGGTTCGACCACTTCCCAACTCGTTTCAATGGTCGCGGTTTTGCCGAGCATGATCGAAGCCGAGCAATACTTCTCCTCGGAAAGGCGGATCGCCCGCTCGACCACCTGCGGTGGAATGCCACGCCCGGTTACCTTGTAGTGGACTTTGATCTTCAGAAACACCTTCGGATCCTCGCCGGCGCGTTCGCCACGCACGGAGACATCGAGATCCTCGACGACATGGCGCCCCTTGCGCAGGATTTGCAGGACATCGATCGAGGTGCAGCCGCCCATGCCAATCAGGAGCAGCTCCATGGGTCGCAGGCCCATGTCGCGTCCGCCGACGCTTTCCGCCCCGTCCATGACCACGGTGTGACCGGAGCCCGACTCCCCGAGCATTTGGATCCCCTCGATCAGCTTGACGCGCGCGGTAACCTCCGCCATGACCCAACCTCCAGAAACAGAAATGACGATGATGGTGCAAACCTGACCTCACCTTATATCAATTTGCTGGACAAGGTGGCAGGTTTATCGAGACAATCCCCCGCTGTGACGCGTGGAATTCATGGGCGGTGTTTTTAATGACGAGGCGGGGGGGGAAGCGTATGACCCATGCGGCCAAAGAGGTAAAGAAGGCGGAGCCACGCGATGTACCGCCGGTGAACGAAAAGGAGAAGACGGAAGAGCTGCTGCAACTTCTACGCGGACGCGGCGGGGAGCGCCATGCGGTGGTGTTGCAGGATTTCCCCGACCCCGATGCCATCTCCAGTGCCTTTGCCTATAAACTCATTGCCGAAAGCTACGGCATCGAGACCGACCTGCTCTACGCCGGGCGCATCAGCCACCAGGAGAATCTCGCCCTGATCAACCTCCTGGATATCACCCTCATCCAGTGGCAGGAGGCCGAGGTTCCGCGCGGACGTTACCAGGGGTCGGTGTTCCTCGATACCCAGGGCAACACCTCCCACATGACCGAACCTCTTGAGAAGGCTGGGGTGCCGGCCCTGGTGGTGGTGGATCATCACGTCGACCAGGAGCTGCTGCGCCCCCGGTTTCTCGACCTGCGCATGGTGGGCGCGAGTGCGTCGATCATGACCAGCCACATTCAGGCCGGGGCGTTGGAGTTGAAGGATTCCCGTCCCGAGCACCGTCGTCTCGCCACCGCCCTGATGCATGGGATCATCTCCGATACCGACACCATGGTGCATGCCAAACCCCTCGACTTTCAGGCGGCGATGTTTCTCCACCCCCTGGTCAACACCGCCCTGCTGTTCGAGATCATGCACCAGAAGCGCAACCACAAGGTGATGGAGGTGATTCGCATCGCCCTGGCCAACCGGGTGACGCGGGAAAATTTTTGTCTCTCCGGCATCGGCTATCTGCGCTCGGACGATCGCGATGCCATCCCGCAGGCAGCCGATTTTCTCATCACCGAGGAGACGGTGCATACGGCGATCGTCTACGGCGTCATCACCTACCCCGACGGCCGCGAGGTGATCCAGGGTTCTCTGCGTACCAACAAGCAGACCCTGGCGCCGGATGCCTTCCTCAAGGATACCCTCGGGCGCGATGAAGGGGGACACTTCTACGGTGGAGGCAAGAGCAACGCCGGTGGTTTCGAGATTCGCCTGGGCTTTCTCTCCGGCCACGACGATCCTGCCCTGGCCGATGTCAAGTGGGAAGCATTCAGCAGCAAGATTCGCCACAAGTTTTTTCAGAAGCTCGGTGTTGAGTCTTGATGAAGGTGATTGGACCATCGCGCGACACCCTGGCTGGCAAGCCGCGCTGGCTTAAAGTCCAAGCACCGACCTCGACGGCCTTTCGTGCCGTGCAAGGGGTGGTGCGTCGTCACCGGCTGCACACGGTGTGCGAGGCCGCCTCCTGCCCGAACATCGGCGAATGCTGGCATACCGGCACCGCAACCTTCATGATCCTTGGCAATCGCTGCACCCGACGTTGTGCCTTTTGCGATGTCACCACCGCCCGTCCCGATCCACCCGATCCTGATGAACCGGCGCGCCTTGCCGTCGCCGCACGCGAGATGCGGCTTGGTCACGTCGTTATCACCTCGGTCAATCGCGACGATCTTCCCGATGGTGGTGCCGGGCAGTTTGCCGCTTGCATCACCGCCCTGCGCACTTTGGATCCGGCACCGGCGGTGGAGGTGCTCACTCCTGACTTTCGCGACAAGCCCGGCGCGCTCGAACAGGTGATCGCCGCCCGGCCGACGGTCTTCAACCACAACGTGGAGACGGTCCCGCGCCTTTATGCAACGGTGCGGCCGGTTTCGAGCTATGATCACTCCCTTGCCGTACTGCGTCGGGCCGGGGAACTCCTGCCTGGGTTGGCGGTCAAGTCTGGTTTCATGGTGGGTCTCGGGGAGAATGACGACGAGGTGCGGCAACTCCTGATTGATCTGCGTCAGGCTGGGGTCTCCCTGCTGACGGTCGGGCAGTATTTGCGGCCTTCCCTGGCGCATCATCCGGTGGTGACCTACCGCCCGCCCGAATGGTTCGCCGACCTGCGTGCGCGGGCCTTGGCGTTGGGGTTTGCCGGGGTGGCGAGCCATCCGCTTGCCCGCTCCTCGCACCATGCGCGCGCATTGTTCGCCGGTGTTGCCGCCGATCCGGTCATTGTCGGCGAAACCTTTGCCGGCGACAGTGCCGATTCGACCGGAGTGGAGGCGTGAAGCGTGAACGATTTTCGCCTCGTGCGTCACGCGTGTCAGGAGTACAGCGCATCGCTTGCCGAGCAACAGACGGCGGTGGCGGCGATTCTCGACAAAACCTCCCCCAACCTGTTGATTCTTACCGAGCATCTTCCGGTTTACACCATGGGCCGCTCCGGCAAGCCGGGCGAGGTGTTGGATCCCGCCCTTGCCGGTACGACGATCCCGGTCCTGGAGACCGACCGCGGCGGCCGCGTGACCTATCATGGTCCCGGGCAGATGGTTGCTTATGTTCTGCTTGATCTCGGTCCACGTGCGCACGAGGTACGGCAGCATGTCTGGCGCCTTGAAGAGTGTGCCCTGCGCACCCTCGCCGCCCTGGGGGTGAGGGCCGATCGCGATCCGGCCGGACCTGGGGTTTGGGTCGGATGGGCGAAGATCGGCGCCCTCGGCGTGCGCATCCGGCGCGGTGTCACCGCGCATGGTCTGGCCTTGAATCGCGATCCCGATCTGCGCCACTTTTCCGGGATCATTCCCTGCGGCTTTGTCGATCGTCCGGTGACCTCCCTGGCTGCTTTGGGGGTGACGGTGACCCGGGAACAGCTTGAGGCGTTGTTCATCGAGGCATTCGCGGAGGTTTTTTCCGCACGCTGGATAACATGATGTGGAACCATGGGAGGGACGGGCGCATGAAAGTTCTCTTGCTGTCCACGCCGCTGAATGACGCCTGGGTCAACGTCGATCCGGCCGCCAACACCGGTTACCCGATGGGGCTTCCCTACCTGCACGCGGCCCTTGAGGCCCACGGTCACACGGTTTTGACGTTGCCGCTCAATCATGTCGCCCTGGTGGTGGCCGATCGCGAAATTGCATCTGCCTTGGCCACTTTTCAGCCCGATGTGGTGGGGTTTAACATCCTGAGCGACAGTCGGGTCGCGGCCTTCGCCTGGATACGGCGTATTCTCGCTGAATATCCGCAGATGCAGGTCCTGGTCGGCGGGGTGCATGCCACCACCATGCGTCGGCAAATCGTCGAGCATTTTCGTGGTGTGATCGTTGTGATCGGCGAGGGGGAGGTAACCACGGTCGCGTTGCTCGCCGCTTTGGCCGAAGCCGCCCCTCTGCACACGGTGGCTGGCATCGCCTTCCACGATGGCACGCGTTACGTCGAAACCGCAGGCCGCCCGCTGATCGACGATCTTGACCAGATTCCCTTCCCCAACCACAAGCTGTTTTTCACCCCCTCCCCGTTCCAAGGGGCCGGCCGCACCTGCGCCTACATGCTTG
>PEAJ01000176.1 GCA_002753495.1 Magnetococcales bacterium HA3dbin3
AACCTGGCCATCATCGTCATTGCATTTTTGGTCGGTGGCGCCACCAACGCCATCCTGCACGCACTGCGGATCGGTTGACAAAAAAGACCAGGGAGGGCATCGATGCGACTTGAAAGGGAACACCGCCGGGATGAACTGATGGAGATGCTCTGGCGACTGGAAGAGCGCCACGACCTGACCCTCACCACCCTGCGCAAACATGCCCCGGACCCGATCTACGAGGAGTACCTGCAGGAGTTTTCCGGCAACGGTCTGTTGCGTGTCGAGGAGGATCGGATCATCCTGTCGGAGTATGGGCGCAGGATGGCGCGCGGCCTGGTCCGACGCCATCGCCTGGCGGAACGACTGATCGTCGATGTGCTGGGGAAAAATGCCCGGGATACCGAAAAAGCGGCCTGCGAATACGAACATGTCCTGGCACCGGAGCTGGAAACGGCCATCTGCACCCTGCTCGGTCATCCGCGCACCTGCCCGCACGGCTCGACCATCCCCGAGGGGGAATGCTGCCTTGAGTCCCGGCAGTCGGTGGAGACGACGGTGATTTCGCTCAACCACCTGCGCGTCGATGCAAACGCGCGCATCGTCCACTTGAGCTGCACCGACGAAACACGCATGAATCGTCTCCTCAGCATGGGTTTCGTGCCCGGCACCGAGGTTCGCCTGTTGCAGCGTCATCCCGCCCTGGTCGTCAAGCTTGGTGACTCCCAGGTTGCCCTGGAGGAGGGTATCGCCCTCGACATTCGCGTCGTGCCAAAATTCAGGGAGATCTGACTGCCCCTGCCGCCCAGGGGAACAACGACCGCGAATTATAATTCCAATTTGCATTCGACGCGAGAACGAGGTGGCGAGGAGAAGGCGACGAGACGGATACATTTGTGTACGGCGAGGAGCCAACGAAGTTGTCGCCATGAATGCAGATTGGAATGACCGCCGCCGCCCGAGGGAACAACGACCGCGAATCGTGAGCAACCGCCATGCGCTGCCTTCTTGTCAAGTTTCGCCCGTTTGCCTATTACGACGATATCATCCGGGCCTGCCACGAAAATGGCCTCGAGGTCGCGGCGGAGTATTGCGATGAGCCTGGGGACATAGGCGGGTTTCTGGCGACCCTCGATCGCTTCCGTCCGGATTTCATGCTCTGTCATCCGCATCTGTCCGGCTTTGCCTCGCTGGCCGGAGCGGAGAGGGGGATCCTGGTCCTCCACTGGATGGCGGACAAGCTCCTCAGTAAAAAAAAATTTGACACGCTGAAACTGTACGACAGCGATTGCATCCTTTCGACCTGCATCGAGGATGTCAAGTACATCAGAAGCGTTGGCGTCAAGGCAAATTACGTTCCCAACGTTTGCAATATCAATCCCATCGATTATCCAAGAGGCGAGGCGGCATACGGTGTCAGTTTCGTCGGGACGGTCGAACTTGGTGAAAATAATTATTACCGTCACTTCATCGCCAATCTGGATGAAAAATTTGGTTCCCTCTCCGAAACCCACGCGCGTGTCGCCGAGGCATGGAAGGATATATTTGCAAGACTCCTCGAAACCCAGGTGGAGGCTTCCAAATATTCCCGATACATCCTTCCTGAATTTATCGATGCCGCCTTTGAGCAAAGTTCATTCACGGAATTTGACAAGGATTATATTCTTTCGGTATTGGCCAAGGAGGTTGCCTCCATGCAGCGGCGGCATTTCATCCAGGCGGTTCCGCAACTGGACGCCTTTGGTCCCGAGGATTGGGGCCGGGTGGATCTGCCCAATGTCCGTTACCGGGGGACCTGCGATCAGTACCACGAGTCAGGCCAGGTTTTTGCGCGCAGCCGCATCAACCTGGCCGTCACCCGCGTTTACAGCATGGATGGGTTGAGCGACCGCATTTTCAACGTCCTGCGTGCCGGCGGGTTTCTTCTCGCCAACCGCCAGGAGCCCCTCCAGCAGATGTTTCGCGAAGGGGTTCACCTGGATGCCTATACCACCGTCGAGGAGCTCATCGACAAGATCCGCTACTACGAGGATCATCCCCTGGCCAGGGAGCGAATCGCCCAGTGCGGCCTCGAGGAGGTGTTGAAAAACCACACCTTCGGGAGTCGGATTCGCCGGATTCTCGACCTGTTGAAGCAGCCCTCTTGAGTCATACCCGGAGATCCTGGTGGTCTCGGTCAACCGGTGTAGAGGCCGTCGATCTTTTGGTAGGCATCGACCTGGCGCTGCCGTGAAAGCGCCTCGCCGTTGACCGTCACCATGATCTGATTCCACGCCCGGGCGGCCGGTCGGGGCAGGACGAACTCCTTGCCGTACATGAAATCGCGCGGATCCTTCCCCGCCGACTTGATGGCATTGACATACTTGCCGGGGATCACCTCGGTCAAGGCGACCAGCTCGACCTCGGTGGTCTTGTTGTCCTTTTCGATCCGCACCTTTCTTCGACCAAGGTAGGTGAGCTTGAGGCCGTCCTCCTCCTCGTAGAACACCTCGTGGCGCTCCTCCTCCTCGGCTTTTTTCAGCTCCTCGAAGGGGTTGCTCTGTTCGATGGTGGGGGCGACCTTGGTGCGCTCGATGGTTTGGCGCAGGCCGTCCAGATGCTTGATCAGGACGATGATGAGCTGATCCTTGAGCTTGTCCCGGGTGTCGGGGGTGAGAATCTTGAGGATTGATTTGGGAAACTTGAGCAAAAAGGTGTCGGCGACGGAGATGACGCTCGTCGTGCGCACGCGTGGGCTGAGGAAGGCGATTTCACCGAAGATGCTGCCGGGCTTGAGATCGGCGATCGGCTCCATGAACGGCCGTTTGTAGACCTTCGCCAACCCCTGGAGCATGATGTAGAAGGTGTCGCCGAACTCCCCTTCGTTGATGATGGGTTCGTTGACGGCAAACCGGACGAACTGGGCATCGACGAGCAGGGACATCTCCTCCTTTTCGTCGTCGGTGAACGTCTTGAAAAATGGAATCTTGTCCAGCAAGCTCTTCTTGATCATGGTCTTCCCCGTGCATGAAACAAGGGCGTGCGCAACCCCGCTCTCTCCATCTTCGCGGACATCCCCCCCTCCTGACAACGTAATGCGGCACCTGTCTGGATGCCAGTGAAAATGCACACACGTCAAGCCGGAATTTCCATTTTCGTCCGTTGCCAGGCCTTTTCATTTTTCCGTGTATCCGCGAGAATCGGGGGCGTTTCATTTGGATCACGAGGTCGGGTACGCAGGGTCAACCAAAGATGGACGATGCATCCCGTTCCAAGAGCAGGCCACGCAGTGTCAACGCCTTGAGCGGTCTCGAATATCGCCTGGAGCGGGTGGAGGAGGATGTGCGTGGTTTTGCGCGCGCGGCGCACGAAGGGGTGCGTTTGCGTGGCGCCCCGGTCACCCCCGAGACAGTGATGGCCGCCTCGCGTTTCAAGGGCAAGGCTGTTCAGGCGATGAAGGAGGGGGATGGTGTTCGCGCCGAGGCCGAGGCCCGGGCGGCGATGGCCGCCTGTCCGGAGAGCGCCGAGATCGTCTTTACCCTTGCCTCGATCCTGCATGAAACCGGTCAATGGCCGGAGGCCGAGTCGCGTTACCGGCAGGCGCTTGCCATCGCCCCCAGGCATGCCGCTGCCTGGTTCAGCATCGGCAACGTGTTGCACATGCTCAACCAGGAGGCCGAGGCGACCGCCG
Source organism: Magnetococcales bacterium HA3dbin3 (assembly GCA_002753495.1). Taxonomy (GTDB): domain Bacteria; phylum Pseudomonadota; class Magnetococcia; order Magnetococcales; family DC0425bin3; genus HA3dbin3. Next base: position 3,650 of record PEAJ01000176.1, read on the forward strand.
CCTGGCAGGCTGCCGCCGATCTTGGTCACGATGGCGCCATGAAGAAGGTTGCCACCCTCGACCTGGAGAAATCGACGACCCCCGTTTCTCTTCCGGTCTCCAAAGGCGCCACTTTATCCCGTACCCAGACCCTCCCGCGCCCGCAACCTTTTCGCGCGAGAAGGTTTTTGGTCGTGGCCCTGTTGCTGTTGGTGCTGGCTGGGGGGGGGGTGTGGTGGTTGGGTCGTTCCGTCTCGTTGACTGGCGAGGAGGTTTCCCGGGCGGTGGGGGCAGTGCGTCCCGTGGTGTCGCCTTCGGATTCCGTTGCTTCCCCCACGGTCGAGGCCAAGTCTCAGGCTGAATCCGCGTCCGCGCCCCCTGCCGCTGGAAAATCGCCCCCGACCGGACAGGGCGGCGGAGGTGTCCAGGCTGCGCCGGCGGCGGACAAGGAGGGTGGTGCCGAGTCGACCCAGCCTGTCGCGCGTGCGGTCAAGGAGCGTCCGGCCGATTCGGTTCAGCCGGCGCGCATCGCCAGCTCCGCCGCCGCCACCGCCGAGTCTGGCGAAAATGCCGTTAAGATCAAATCACCGGCCGAGGGCGAGATGGCTCCGCCAGCACCGGCAACCCGGAGTGGCGGTGATGCTTCTGGCGAGGTCCGTTCCCCGTCCGCCGGGCGGGAGGTGGTGGTGAATGCCCCTGCCCCGACCGATTCGGGAACGAACATCGTGGCGGGCAGGGAGAATGCTCCTGGTACGCTTTCTCACCTGACCGTTACCACCGATCCGGAAGGGGCGAGTGTGCGCATTCTCAACATCACCCCGGCTTATCGGCCTGGCATGGCCTTGGCGCCTGGTCCTTATCAGATCGAGGTGACGCAGTCGGGTTACATTGCCAGTCGGCAGTGGGTCAATCTTGGCAAGTCCGATCTGGTTGTGCCCATCACCCTGGAGAAGCCGGCGTCGACGACTTGCAAGTTGACCGTCAACACCAAGCCCGCGGGTGCCAAGGTGCAGGTGTTGAACATCCGGGCGCGTTATCGGCGTGGTATGGAGTTGCCGGCGGGCAAGTATCACATTCACGTTTCAAATCCTGGTTACAAGACCCAGGAGGTGTGGATTGATCTTGGCGACGAAGGGCCGGAGTTGACGGTGCCGATTACTCTTCAGCCTGAGGAGTAGTTTCGATAGCTTATGCGGATCCCAGGCTGTGCTGTTTGCGACGGGTAAAATGGGGTCCGGGGGATGCAGCGACGTGCGGATCCCAGGCTGTTTGTGGCGGGTAAAATGGGGTTCGGGGGACGCGGCGACGTGCGGATCCCAGGCCATTTGTGGCGAGTAAGATGGGGTCCAGGGGGCTGGCTCCCTGGCGGGTCCAGGGCAGAGCCCTGGCGGGGTTCGGGGCGGAGCCCCGCTGTTTCTGTCTTCTTTCCTTCTTCTTTTTTTTGCTTTTCCGCCCCCCTACCCACGGGCGATTTTCGCATGCTTTTCGCGAAAATCGCCCCCAGGGGGCGGCCATTGCCCTGCGTTTTTTGCGTTTAAAAGAAAAAAAC
>PEAJ01000177.1 GCA_002753495.1 Magnetococcales bacterium HA3dbin3
CTGGGATTGGCACTTCCCCGCCATAAACACCACCCGCTCCCCCTCCCGCCGAACAACAAGACCCCGCATCCGCATCACCCACACCCGCCGCCGCGAACAAACATGACGAACAAACCCCGCCACCGCCCGCGCCCCAGGCGGAAAAATATCCCCCGTCAAGGTAGCATGACACTCAACAACCGCACGCCGCATGAAATCAACCGGCAACACCACCAACCGCGCATGAGACAAGCTCACCATCCCCACCGCCGGGGATTGCCAATCCAACTCCTCCCGTACCCCCCGCCAGGCCCACGCCAACGCCGCCTCCGCCATGCGCATGCGCTCGGCCGTCGCCGCCAAATGTGGAACCGGATCGTCATCTGGATGAATCGCCGCCAGGGCTGGCAAAAGCTGATACCGCACACGACTGCGCACCCGCCGCCGATCGGCGTTGCCCGGATCCTCCAACCAGGGCAGCCCCAACCCCTGCAACCACTGCCGCAACACCGCGCGCCGAAATTTGAGCAACGGCCGCACGAGCAAAACCTCCGCCTCTTCCCCTGCCGCTGCCAGCGGCCGCGCCGCCGCCATCGCCGCCAACCCGCGCACGCCGCTGCCGCGCAGTAGTCGTTCCAGAAACGTCTCCGCCTGATCCTCCATCTGATGGCCGGTCAATACCGCACCCGCGCCGACCTCCCGCGCCACCCGCACCAGAAAGTCATAACGTGCCAACCGTGCCCGCTCCGGCACATTGCCCGCTCCCTTAGGCTCCAACCAACGTTCGACGCGAACCTCAAGCTCCAGACGGGTTGCCCAATCGACGACAAAATCGGCATCGGCGGCGGAAGAGTCGCGCAAAGCATGATCGAAATGCGCGACCACGCCACGTCGTCCGCGCATAAGACCCGAACGCACCAAGAGATGCAGCAAGGCCATCGAATCCGCCCCACCCGATACCGCCACCACCATCCCCGCCGTCGTTGCCGGCAACAGGGCGGAAATTTCACGCGCAAAAGCAGTGACGAGCGGATCGCAGGTCACGGAGGCACGGCGATGACAAGATCCTGATAAGGGGCCGGATCCGCCACCCCGACCTCGGCAAACGCCGCCAAACGCAAACGACAAGCATCGCACAAACAACAGCCGCGCCCATCGGCATCGGGATCGTAGCAGGTGCGCGTGCGCGCAAAATCAACACCAAGGGCAAGCCCCTGGCGGACAATCTCCACCTTGGTCAGATGCTGCAACGGCGCGTGGATACGAAATCGCTCGCCATCCACCCCCGCGCGCGTCGCCAGATTGGCCAGCTGCTCAAAGGCGGCAATGAAAGCCGGTCGGCAATCCGGATAGCCGGAGTAGTCGATGGCATTGACACCCATGAACAAATCCCGCGCCCCCAGGCTCTCCGCCCAGCCCAGGGCAATGGCGAGAAAAATGGTGTTGCGCGCCGGGACATAGGTGCTCGGAATGCCGGCGGCAAGCCCACCCTTCGGCACCGCCAGGTCGATGGCGGTGAGCGCCGATCCCCCGATCGCCGCCAGATCGACATCAAGGATCAGGTGGCGACGCACTCCCTGCCGTTCGGCCACGCGCCGCGCTGCGTCGACCTCGGCCGCATGCCGCTGACCATAACGCAAGGTGAGGGCGTAAAGATCGAAGCCATCCCGGGCGGCCAGCGCCAGACAGGTAGCGGAATCAAGCCCGCCGGAGAGCAGAACAACCGCCTTGGGAGATGACGCCATGCCTGCCATGGTCACACCGGAAGAAGAGAGCGCCCTACTCTTCCTCTTTCTCTTTTTGGCCCTTCGGCTGGGTTTCGGCCATCTTTTTCAGGCGCTGCTTTGCCTGGTGAACCGCCGGCGCGTCCGGGAACTCCTTGATCAGCCGGTTGAGGATGGCGCGCGCCTTGTTCCACTCTTCAAGTTCATAGAGGGAGAAGCCAATTTTGAGCAGGCAACCCGGGACCATGTCGCTCTTTGGCCAGCGCTGGAGAATCTGGCTGAACTCCTGCAACGCCTCGCGAAACTGCCGCTGCACGTAATGGGTTTCGCCAATCCAGTACTGGGCGCGCGGCACCCGGGCATCATCCGGAAACCACTTGATGAAGTTGCGAAAAGCCGCCCCGGCCTGAACGTACTGCCCGCTGCGCAGGGCCTGATTGGCCTCGGTGTAGGCCTGATCGGCCGAGGCGGGCTTTTGCCCCGGATTTTTCGCTGGTGGGGGAGGGGTGGTGCGTGCCGCCGATGCCACCTGCGTCGTTTCCGCCTTGGCCGGGGTCACCGCTGCCGGGGTCGTCGGGGCAGCAGCCGGAGTCGTTGCTGCTGACGCCGCCGCAAGCGCCGAATCACTGCCGATTGCCGTCGTCGGGGCGGGTTGGGCCTGAACGCTCTTTTGATTCAAGTCGGCAACCTGGTCTTGGAGTCGCTTGTTGTCATGCCGGGCAACTTCCAGTTCGCCACGCAGAGCGCCCATCTCCTTTTCCATCAGGTCGATGCGCTTGGCCATCTCGCTGGCACCGGCCTGACTGTTCTCGGTGGAGTGACCAAGGGTGGCGACGGTCTTGGAGAGACGTTTGACCTCCTTCTCCAGCGGCGCCTCCTGTACGACCTCCTCGCCGCGACTGGCCGCGGCCGCCGGCTGTTCCGCTCCGGCTCCGGGCGTGCCGGCGGGCGGTGGCTTGGCACCGCACCCCACCAATGCAACCAGGATACTCAGGGAGAGAAGGCGGGGGGTGATCAGGGCAAGAAAGCGGGAAGAGAGGGAACGGGAAAACGAGGCGCGCCGGGGGAGGGAGCGGGAAAAGGACCCGAACCAAAGGCCACGGAAGAACGCCTTCCAGGGTTGATTGCCGTCCATGATCACACCTCTCCTCCCCCGGCGGATGCGCTATTGCGCGCGCAGCTCCGCGCGCCGGTTTTTCGCCCAGGCGAACTCGTCGTGGCCGTAGACCAGCGGCCGCTCCTTGCCGTAGGAGACGGTGCGGATGCGATACCAATCCACCCCTTGCGAGGAGAGGAACTGTTTGACGGCATCGGCGCGCTTTTGCCCGAGGGCAAGGTTGTACTCGCGGGTGCCGCGCTCGTCGCAGTGCCCCTCGATCACCACCTCTTTCGGGCTGCGAGACTTGATCCACTGGGCATTGGTGGTCAGGGTACGGGTGCTTTCGGCGTTGATGGAGGCGCTGTTGAAGTCGAAATAGACCCGATGCTCCGGCTCGCCGCCGGCACCACCGCGTCCACCAAAACCACCGGCGCCGTCCATGCCGCCACCGGCGCCACCGGCGCCGCCGCGTTCCAGATCGGATTCGCCGCCGCCCATGCGACCCAGACCACCGGCGCCGCCGGCACCACCGGCACCGCCGGGGCCACTCAACTCACTGCCGGGGGCGCCGCCCTCCGGGCCATTTTTTGGTGTCGATCCGCACCCGGTCAGAAGGCCGAGCGTCACCAGACCTGCGATGAAAATACCGACGTGCTTCATGCGCCATCTCTCCCAGACTAAAAAGACTGATCCATGATTCGCGGGCTGCCCTGCCGGCTCCGGGCCAAGCATCGGCTCGACTGTCGGCGGTTCCATCCATCCCCGAGCGCGTTTGCCGCGCACCGCCCCGTCGCTTGTGTGCCGCCGCCTCCGAACGGATCCGGAGGCGGAAGGGTTTTTTCAGCGAATCAGGGGCGACCAGGAGGGGTCCGACCCGCCCAGGCCATCCCCAACGGGGACCGGTTGTTCATTATGGCCCGTGAGGTCGATGGTGTAAAGCCGTGTCATGTCGCCCGATTGCCGGGAGAAGAGGATGACGCGACCGTTGGGCGACCAGGTGGGGGATTCATCCATCCAGGAGTCGGTTAAGATGCGCGTGCGATTGCCGGAAGGGTCGGTCACGGCGATGCGGAAGCGGCCATCGCCTCCCTTGACGTAGGCGATCAGATCGCCGCGCGGCGACCAGGCTGGCGCCGAGTTGTAACGACCATCGTAGGTGATGCGTCGCACGTTGGAACCGTCGGCGTTCATGACGTAAACCTGCGGCGTGCCGGCACGGTCGGAATTGAAGACGATCTGCCGGCCATCCGGCGACCAGGAGGGGGAGGTGTCGATGGCCGGGTTGAAGGTCAACCGGTGCAGCTCCCCGCTTTGCAGATCTTTGCTGTAGATCTCGGCGTTGCCATCCTTGGTCAGGGTCATCGCCATGCGGCGGCCATCCGGTGACCAGGAGGGGGCGCTGTTGAGCCCGGGGTACTCCCCCTGCTGGAAGCGTTTCCCCTGGTAGATCATCCAGCGGAAAATGCGCGGCTGGCTCGTCTCATAGGAGATGTAGAACAGATTTTCCCCGTTGGGTGAAAAGCGCGGCGTGAGGACGAGAAAATTGTCCTCGTAGGTGAGGTCGAGGCGGTTGGCGCCATCCTGATCCATCATCGCCAGCCACTTGTGCCGTCCCTTCTGGGCGATGAAGGCGATGCGCGAGGAGAAGTAGCCGCTTTCGCCGGTCAGGCGCGAGTAGATCTCATCGGAGATGCGATGTGCCAGATGGCGAACATCCTTGAGCGGGGCGGAGAAGCGTTTGCCCTTGCCGATCAGCTTGCCCTGGAAGGTGTCGTAGAGAAAAAAGGAGGCGGTCAGCTCCTCGCCGTTTTGCTGCACGGCGCCGGAGAGGATGGCCTCGGCGTTGAGCTGGCGCCAGACGCGATAATCAGGTCCGGCTCGCCACAGCGAGGCCGAATCCTGCATGAAGGCGCGTGGATCGAGGGCGCGAAAGAGGCCAGACCGCTCCAGGTCCGAGGTGATGACGTTCACCAGCTGCTGCCCCATCCGGTTGCCGCCGAGCACCTCCCCTTGCGCCCCTAGGTCGACGAAGGCCGGCAGGGCGATCGGCAGGCGTTTCAGCCCCGCCTCGCGGATGTCGATGACCAGCTCCGCCTGGGCCGGGGCGATGACCGCCAGCCAACAGAGCCATGCCAGGCCGATCCGCCACGCCGCGCGCCATCCGCCGCGGACGTGGGACCGCATCGACCAACCAAGAGACAACCCGCTTATCTGGGATAACTTCGCAAGCATCATCAAAACCTCGCGCAACTGTTGAAGATGATATCAAAAATTGTCGCTGGCCCGGAACACGAAGACGATGT
>PEAJ01000178.1 GCA_002753495.1 Magnetococcales bacterium HA3dbin3
CGGTGTTCGCCGAACCCTTCAACCACAGGGAGCCGCGCGACGTGGTGGGAGGGGACATCTACTGGTGTTGTCCCTGGGGCGATGGAGTTCTGTTCGCCCTTGGCGACTGCACTGGCCACGGCGTGCCGGGGGCCTTTATGACCTTGATTGCCACGGGTGCTTTTGAGCGGGCGCGCAGTGAGGTCCCCCCGGGCGCGGTGGGGGCCTTGCTTGCACGCACCCATCAGTTGGTGCAAATCACCTTGAAGCAGGACTCTGGCCTGGGCGAGTCCGACGATGGGATGGAGTTGGGGATCTGTCACATCACCGACCACGGAACGCGCCTCAAGTACGCTGGGGCACGGTTTTCGTTGTTCACCTGCCTGCCGGGCCAGTCGCCGGGCGAGGTCAAGGGCGACAAACGCGGCATCGGTTATCGTAAGGTCCCCTTCGACCAGACTTACGGCGAGACAGAGATTGTCCCTGAACCCGGCACCGGCTTTTACCTCTCTACCGATGGGCTTCTCGATCAGGTTGGGAGCACAGTACGGCGGGGATTTGGCAAGAACAACCTGCTGGGGCTCATCGGGCGCAGCGCCGCTCTGCCGATGCAGGAGCAGAGAACAATTTTCAAGCAGGCCCTGCTGCAACACCAGGGCGAGGAGTCTCGCCGCGATGATGTTTCCGTCGTCGGGTTTCGATTGGGAGAGGAATCATGGTTGTCGACATAGACGCTTCCACCGTTACCGCTAACAGGCCCTCTCCGCCCGGAGTGGTCTCCGCCCTGCATGCCCAGCTTTTCCAGGGTGACGTGCGTTTTTGCTATTTCGGCTATCTGAGCGAGGAGACGTTGCAGGCACTCGGACAGACGCTGCGTGATGCCCTCGCCCTGGAGGGGATGGAACAGAAACCGATTCGCACCCTGTTTACCCTGTTTGTCGAACAGGCGCAGAACATCATGCGCTATTCGGCCAACCTTCTCTCTGGCACGCAGGACGATCGCACGCTCGAGTTGCGTCATGGCCTGCTGCTGTTGGGATTTGAGAATCGGCATCCCTACCTGACCTGCGGCAACACCATCGCCCGGGCGGATGTTGACCGTCTGCAGGCGGCCCTTGCCCACCTGCACACCCTGGATGCACAAGGGCTCAAGGCATTGCATCGGCGTCGTCTCAAGGAGGAGCCGCTGCCGGGGAGCAAAGGGGCGGGGGTCGGCCTCATCGACATTGCCCGTTTGGCGCCCGGTGGATTCAGCTATCAGTTTCTCGAACTTGACGCGCGGTTCGTGTATTTTACCCTGACTGCTCATTTCTAGCTCATGACTGGGGGAGTTGCATCATGGAAGCCATTCGTCTGGAGCCGACCAAACGCACGCCGGGCATCGATTTTGATTTTGCCGCCAACTCCTTTTTCATCCACGGTGAGTCCTACCCCGAGGATGTGAACAAATTTTTTGGTCCCCTGATCGAAAAGCTTGAAGCACACCTGCGGGGGCTCAAGGGTGCCCGGGTTGGTTTTCGTTTTGACCTGGTCTACTTTAACAGCACCACCGCCAAGATTTTAATGGGGTTGTTCGAGCTGTTGGAGGAGACCGCCAAGGCGGGCAACCAGGTCACGGTCACCTGGGAATATGCCGCCGACGACTCCAACATGGAGGAGTTGGGGGAGGAGTTTGCCGAGGATCTCGAACACGCCCAGTTCAATATGGCCCCAAAAGATTGATGATGCGCAAGGTGGGATATGAGCCAGGAATTTGATGCCTTCCGTGACGAACAGGCGGTTTTACAACAAGCCGAAGGGGTGCTTGCGGGATCGGCGGCCGATGTCGGACGTGGTGACTACGAATCGTTGACCAAATCCTATCGCAAGCTGCTCAAGCTGTCACAGCGCCTGACACGCCTGAGCGATCGCAGCGAGGAGCGCGTCAAGGAGGCTCACAGCCAGATTCAGCAGCAGCAAGTCGAGTTGGAAGCGGCCCATCAACAGCTGGCCCGTCATGCCGACGTGCTGGAAGAGCGGGTGCAAGAACGGACGCGCGATCTGAAGCTTGCAGAGCAGAAACTGGCCCGACTCGTCCAGAATGGCATCCAACTGGCGCGGGAACGCGATCGCAATGTCCTGTTGCGCCACATCTTGTTCGGGGCACGGGATATTGCCCAGTGCGCGGCGGCGACGCTCTTCCTCAAGACCGAGCGCGACACCTTAAGCTTCGCCATGCGCACGATGGAGGGGGATCTGCCGGCGTTCGAGATTCCCCTGCGTGACCCGCAGACCGGCGCGGCCAATGATCACTTTGTTGTTGTTCACGCTGCCCTGCACAACAAAACGATCATCATCAACGATGTCTACCAGGAGACCCGTTTCGACCTCTCCGGAACCAAACGCTTCAGCGAGGAGTCAGGGTTTCGCACGGTTTCGATGCTGACCGTGCCGCTATCGCCGCGTGAAGGCGAGGTGGTTGGGTTGCTGCAACTGCTCAATGCCATCGATCAGGAGACCGGGGCGGTCATTCCCTTCCCCAAGGAGCTGATCGGCTTTGTCGAGGCCCTGGCCGCGCAGTCGGCGGTGGCGCTGGAGAACCATCAGCTGGTTGAGTCGCAGAAGGTGCTGCTCGAATCCCTGATCAAGCTGATTGCCGGTGCGATTGACGCCAAGAGCCCCTACACCGGCGGACATTGTGAGCGCGTGCCGGAGCTTGCGGTGATGCTGGCCGAAGAGGCGCAAAAAATCACGGATGGGCCTTTGGCTGCCTTCGGTTTCAGCTCCGAGGACGAATGGCGGGAGTTTCGGATCGGGGCATGGTTGCACGACTGCGGCAAGGTGGTGACGCCGGAGTATGTGGTCGATAAGGCGACGAAGCTGGAGACGATCTACAATCGCATCCATGAAGTTCGCACGCGCTTCGAGGTTTTGTGGCGGGATGCCGAGATTGCACATCTGCGGGCGGTGGCCGCCGGTGAGGCTGAAGGCTCCTCCAAGGAGCGTCTGGCAGCGCGACGACAACAGCTGGTCGACGATTTTGCCTTTGTTGCCGAGTGCAACATTGGCGGAGAATTCATGGACCCGAAGCGGGTTGAACGTCTGCGCGGTATCGCCAGCACAACCTGGCAACGCCACTTTGACGACCGGCTTGGGCTTTCGCACGAGGAGTTGAAACGTTTTCACGCGATGCCGGTTCCAACCTTGCCGACCACCGAGCCGCTGCTTGCCGACAAGCCTTGTCACATCATTCCGCGCGAACGTCGTCTGAGTCTGGACCCGAAATATGGTTTCCAACTCAAGGTTCCCGAGCATCTGTACAATCTCGGGGAGATGTACAACCTGGCCATTGCCCGTGGTACGTTGACCGAGGAGGAGCGGTTCAAGATCAACGAGCATACTGTTCAGACCATCGTCATGCTTGAACATCTCCCTTTGCCGAAGGCGATGCGGCGCATCCCCGAGTATGCGGGCAACCATCACGAGACGTTGATTGGTACCGGTTATCCGCGCCAATTGTCGAAGGAGCAGCTTTCGATTCCGTCGCGCATCATGGTGATCGCCGATATTTTTGAGGCCCTGACCGCTTGTGACCGTCCCTACAAAAAGCCGAAAACCCTCTCCGAGGCAGTGAAGATCCTCTCGTTCTTTAAGAAAGATCAGCACATCGACCCTGATCTGTTCAACCTGTTTCTCACCTCCGGCGTCTATCGGCGTTACGGCGAGAAGTACCTTTTGCGTGAGCAGCTTGATGAGGTGGACATCGCCCGCTTTCTCAACTGAAAAGGCGCGGTGCGGTCGGTCGCGCATCAGCGCAGAGGGAAATCGTGGATGGCGCTCCTATCCACCGTGACTTTCTTTCGGATAATAGGCACAATCCAAGGAGGGTTATTAGGGGGTCAGTTGAGCAATCCTGCGGGGGTCACGATCCATGTTTGCGTTTACCCGGTCCATCTCTTGGAAAGTCCTGACCATCGCCGGGACGGCTGGCATCTTGAGCCTGATCGGCGTGACCGTGAGCTTTCTTCACGATATGGAGCAGGATCTGCTTGAACAGAACGATCGCGCCATCCAGCGCATTACCGCCAGCATCCGCACCGGCATCGAGACCATCATGCTTTCTGGCTACTCGGACCTGGCCAAGACCTTTTCCCAGAAGTTGAAGGGGCTCGAAGGGGTGACGGACTTTTCCGTGCTGCGCCTTGATGCCCGGGAGGCCTTCCAGCAGGAGCAAAAATCGGCCAGCAACGACGATGGGACGGTGGGATTCACCCAGTTCGACCCCACCCGAGTGCCGGTGGCGTTTGCCGAGGCGGTGACCGGCAAGAAAACGGTTCGGCTGGAGTCTCGAAGTGGAACGGGAGCGACACAACGAACCTATTTCGTCCCCATCCTCAACTCGGAACCCTGTTACGCCTGCCATGGTGACAAGCATGCCGTGCGCGGTGTTTTGCGCCTGACGATCTCCCTGGCCGAGGTGGAGGCGCAGATTCACGCCACCTGGCTCAAGGGGGTGATGCTCTCCCTGGTGGCGACGGCCCTGTTTTTATCCTTGATGTGGCTGGTGCTCAAACGGGTGGTCACCACCCCCCTCACCCTGACCCGGGGGACCATCATCCGCATCGCCGAGGGGGATCTCCGACAACGGGTGCGTTTCCATGGCAGGAGCCAGGACGAGGTGACCGACATCGGTCACGCCATCAATGGCATGGCCGAAAAGCTTGCGGCGATGATCGTCACGATCCGGGGTGAGTTTCGGACCATCACCGATAGCCTGGATCGCTTTTCCGTGGTGCGTGAGAACCTGGAACGGGGAGCGGCGAGCACCTCCAACGTCTCCCTGGAGGTTGCACGCTTCATGAAGGTGATTGTTGACCAGATCTGGAAAAGCGTCGAACGATCGCGTGCTACCCAGACGCTCGCTCGGGAGGTAGCCGATGATGCGGTTGAGAGCGGTAAGGTGGTCGGCGACGCGGTGACCGCCATGCAGCAAATCAGCGAAAAGACGCAGATCATCACCGAATTGGCACGACAGACCAACCTTCTGGCTCTGAATGCTTCCATCGAAGCCGCCCGGGCTGGCGAACATGGTCGTGGTTTCGCGGTGGTGGCGGCGGAGGTGCGCAAGCTTGCCGAACGCAGCG
>PEAJ01000179.1 GCA_002753495.1 Magnetococcales bacterium HA3dbin3
GTCACCGGGATGAGATCGAGCTGACCGGCCACGGCCGCCAGCGGTGACAACGCGCAGACCAGCCAGCACGCGAGCAACCGGCCGATCCCCCCCCACGCCCGACCCCTGGTCTCCCCAGTCACGGAGAAAGCGACAAAGATACCCATCCCCGAGCACCTGTCATCATGGCATTGGCACGATCCCCACCCCCACCCGGGGGATCATAGATCACCTTTTGTCCGGGCGTCTACCTCGGATCCATCCTGTTGTTTCCGATCTGCTCCGGCACGTTCTGCTCCTGCTGTTTGCGCGTCTGGATCCATGACCACCCCAGCCTGGAGGGTATGTCACCCTGTCGTGAAGCTCAATGGCATATCCTGCCGCCCCGTCCGGTCAATCCTTGCCACCTCCTTTGGGGGTGTTCGGGTTGACCGCACGATGATGGTGCATGGACAAGCGCGCGGATCATGTTCCTCTGTGGCGGGGAGTTCACGCAACGGTCAATACGGCCACCATTGCGTTGAAGGGGCACCTCGGCGTTGTTTGAAGATTTGGCGGGAGTGGTTGGCACAAGACAGGGGCAGAGATGGGGGCGTGGTCTGGTCGGGGAAAGGGTTTCTGATGTTGGTACGAGTATTGCTTAATTTTTTGCATGAGTCTCCCTTCAATCGGCGGCGGCAACTCAGGCCGCCCACCCCGAGAAACATGCACGACAGCGTTGGTAGGACACAAAGATCAGGCTCTGGACGACGGGGTTGCGCGCTTGCCGGCTCTAGCAAAGGAAAGAAAGAGATTCTTCTCATCGAGGCAGTGACCTGTGTTGCACACCACGCGGAAGAGCCGAACAACCCCAGATGGGGGCGTCGGCGCTTGGGGTGTGCAACCGGGTCGTGCCTGCCGCTCGGGTTTGGCATCCCGTCAGTTGTCGGGGTTCCCCCTGGCGGATCTTCCCATGTGATGCGTTTGCTTCCGGGCTCTTCAGGCCGCTGACCTCCTGCCGTTGCGCCGGCTCACGACTGCCCCCGGTCGATGTTCCGCCATGGCCGTCGGCTTCAGAATTTCCTCGACAGGCACCCCCTCTCCCTGATTATGATGTCCCGGGGGTTGGCCGTGTTGGCCTCAATTCTGACGTGTCCGATAGTCGAGTGAACAGAAAGCAACGTCGCATTGCCGCCAAACAGGAGCGGCGTGCTGGGGGGGAGACGACCTCCGGACGGGTGTCGGCCGTGGCCGATGCCGGGCGGGTGGGTGTTTCGCTGCTCGATCATGCCCTTCACCTGCACCGTGCCGGCGATCTGACGCGTGCCGAGGGGACGTATCGTCGCATTCTGGCCGATCGTCCGGATGACCCCAGTGCCTTGAATCTGCTCGGTGTCCTGGTCCACCAGTGCGGGCGGCATCCGGAGGCGGCGACGTTGATCGGGCGGGCCCTGGAGCTGAGCCCCGATTATGCCGCGGCCCACAACAACCTTGGCAACGTGCTGCGCTGCCTCGGTGATCTGGAAGCGGCGGTGGCCAGTTTCCGGCAGGCGATTCATTGCGCGCCAGATTTTTCAGAGGCCTACAACAATCTTGGCGGTGTCCTGCTCGACATGCGGCGCTACGAGGCGGCCGAGTTGGCCTGCCGGGAGGCGATACGCCGGCTGCCAGGGGAGGCGACCGCTTACTTCAATCTGGGCAATCTTCTGCGCGATCGGAATCGTCTCGACGAGGCCGAGGGCGCCTATCGCGAGGCCCTGCGCTTGCAGCCCGGCTACGCCGAGGCACACAACAATCTGGGAGGGGTTTTGGTTTCCCGCCAGTGTTACGATCAGGCCGAGGCTGCCTATCGTGCCGCCCTGCGCCTGCGACCCGGCGATGCCAAGACCCACTACAACCTTGGGACCCTGCTTAAAGGGATCCAGCGTCTCACCGAAGCCGAGGTCGCCTTGCGCGAGGCGCTGCGCCTGCAACCCGACAGCACGGAGGCAGCGCAAAATCTCGGTTTGTTGTTGCTTGTTCGTGGGGAGTTCGCCGCCGGTTGGCCTCTCTACGAGCGCGCCTTCCATGCCGGAGAGCTGTCGCGAACTTCCCCTGTGGCCGATCTGACCATACCCTATTGGCGGGGCGAGGATCTGACCGGACGTGCGTTGCTTGTGCTTGGCGAGCAGGGGTTTGGCGATGAGATACAGTTTTGCCGCTACGTGCCGTTGCTCAAAGCGCGCGGAGCGCGCCAGGTGACCCTGGTGTGCAAGGGGGCGCTTGCCGGGGTGCTGGCGACCCTGCCCGGTGTCGATCGGGTGGTGGCCTTCGAACAGTGGTCGTCGGTTCGGGAGAGTTTGCCGACGCATGATTTCTGGTCGTTTGTGCTCGCCTTGCCGCTGTACTGTGGCACGACGCTTTCGACGATTCCCGCGCGGCTTCCCTACCTCTTTCCCCTTCCCGAGCGCGTCGCCGTTTGGGCGGAACGCATGCCTGCCCAGGGGAAACGGGTGGGGCTTGTCTGGCGGGGACACGCCACGCACAAGTTCGACCACCACCGCTCCCTGCCGGATCCGACCTTGCTGGCGCCTCTTTGGTCGCTACCCGGCATCGCCATGGTCAGCTTGCAGGCGGGAGGGAGCGGCGAGGTGACGGCCCTTGCTTCCCGCGGTTACCCCATGCTCGATCTGGGTTCTGAAATCAGGGAGTTTGCCGACACGGCAGCCATCATTGCCCAGTTGGATCTGGTGATCAGCGTTGACACGGCAGTGGTGCATCTGTGCGGGGCGCTTGGGCGCTCGTGCTGGGTGATGTTGCCCTTTGTCGAGTCCGATTGGCGCTGGTTGGAACAGCGGGATGACTCCCCATGGTATCCGGGTATCATGCGTCTTTTTCGGCAGCAGAACGTCCATGACTGGCCGGGGGTGATGGCGCGGATCACCGCTGCCTTGCGTATCGAGCTGCTCGGCGCCGGGGCAGCGTGAGGAGTCGATGATGCCCTTGGCCCGTTTCTCCCTGGAACGCAGAGTGGCCCAGGTTCTGGCCCTCGTCACGTTGCTCCTTTTTGCCAAGGTGATTTTTTTTGACTTTGTCAGTCTCGACGATGGTCTCTACATCACCGACAACGCGCGCGTGTTGTCCGGGGTGACCCTGGACGGGGTGCGCTGGGCCTTCTCCTTGAGCAACAGGGAGGTATTCTGGATTCCCCTGACCCAGCTTTCCCTCATGCTGGATGCCACGCTCTTTGGCAGCAATGCCGCCGGCTATCATCTGGTCAATGTGGTGTTCCATATTGCCAACACGCTGCTCCTGTTCTTTCTTTTGCGTCGATTAACCGGACGGGTCTGGGAAAGTGCCTCGGTGGCCGCGCTGTTTGCCGTGCATCCGCAGCATGTTGAGGCCGTGGCCTGGGTGGTGGAGCGCAAAGAGGTGATGGCGGCGTTCTTCGGTTTGCTGGCCGCCGGTTTTTTTACGCGATTCGTGGCACGGCGGCAGGAGAGTCAACCGCCGCTGGTCTGGTACCGAAGCTGGGAATATGCCCTTGCGTTGCTGTTTCTCATGTGCAGTCTGTGGTCGAAGCCGATGTGGGTGACCTTGCCCGCGGTTTTGTTGCTGCTGGATGTGTGGCCTTTGCAGCGCTGGCAACGGGAGCGTTGGGGCTATCTGGTCGTGGAAAAGCTTCCCCTGTTGCTGCCGGTACTGTTGGCCGCCGGCATGGCGATCTGGCGCACCAATGACCCGGGATTGAAATTCACCTGGGATGTTCTTCCGCTGAGCTCCCGCCTGGGCAACATGCTGGTGTCGTTGACCGCCTATCTGCGGCAGACCGTGTGGCCGACCGATCTGGCCATCTTCTATCCCCATCCCTACCTGGAGAACATGCCGCCCTCCATGGGTCGGTTGCTGCTTGGGGGCGGGGTGCTGCTCCTCCTTTCTGGTGTGGCCATCGCCGGCTTGAGGCGGCGTCCCTTCCTGTTTGTCGGCTGGTTTTGGTTCCTGGGTACCCTGGTGCCGGTCTCGGGCATTGCCCAGTCCGGTCGGCAGGGGATGGCGGATCGTTTCGTCTACTATCCGCACATCGGGTTGTTCATTGCCCTGGTGTGGGGGCTGGCGGCGTTGCCGCCACGTTTGCAGCGCCTGCGCCGACCCCTTGCGGTTGTGGGGGTTGGCGCCCTTGTCGCCTTGATGGGGGTCACCTGGAATCAACTCGATACCTGGCTCAACTCCGGCACGGTCTGGAGCCACGCCGTGCGCGTTACCCATGGCAATGCCAATGCCCACAGCATGTTGGCGGGGTACTACCTGGAAAATCGTGACTTCCCCTTGGCCCATGCCAACATTGACGAGGCGATTCGCCTGCGGCCGGACATGGTCGATTTCACGCTGGCTAAATCGACCATGTTCTTCAACGAGGGGCGGATAGAGGAGTTCCTTGTCTGGTTCCATAAGGCGGAAAAGCTCGATCCGCATGCTCCCAATGTATTATATATCAAGGATAAAATCGTCAATGTCTCGGCCAGTCTGAGCCAAGCCTACGCGCGGATTGGTGGTCATCGGAACATGGGTGTTGGCAGCGTCGGCCGCAATCCGACGCGGTAGCGCCTCGCCGCTTGTTGGATCATTCAAATCGTGGGAGGTTTGTCCACGGGGGCGATGTGGTTTGTTCAGGGCGGGGGTCGGGCGGTGATGGCATCCTCCCTGGCTGGCATGCATGCAGTCGATTGCCGATGCAGCCGCATGGAAGATAAGGTGCTTGACGATGCGAAAATGGATGACCGAGCTGACCATTCGAAAAAAGTTGGTTGGCATGACGACCCTGATCAGCGGGTTTGCCTTGCTCTTTGCCGGCTTTGTCCTGGTCATGGCCGAATATTTTCGCGAGAAGGAGGCCATGGTCGAAAATTTGTCGGTACAGATGCGCCTGGTTGCCCATAGCTGCCGCATCGCCTTGAGATATAATGATCCAGAGAGCGCCCAGGATATTCTGGACGCCCTGGAGGCGTCCGAGGGCGTCATTTCCGCCGCGATCCTTACCAAGGCGATGCGTCCGTTTGTTGTTTATGTCCGCCGTGGCCACGAGCAGGCACAGGAGAATTGGTCAAATTGGATGACACAGCCCTCTCCCCATGTTTGCGCGTGGTCGAACTG
>PEAJ01000180.1 GCA_002753495.1 Magnetococcales bacterium HA3dbin3
ACCCGGCGAGAAAACCGGCGACCACCGGGAAGGGGATGAACCGCACAAAACTGCCCAACCGCAGCCGGCCGACGACCACGCACACCACGCCCGTCGCCAGCGACGAGGCGCCGATGATGGCCAGGGCCGTGGCCACCCGTGCCCCGCTTGTTGCCTCACTCGTGTGCCAGACCATGCCCAAAAGGGCGGCGGAGAGAACGGCCACCCCGGTCTCCTGCACCAGGCCGATGGCATTCGGCTGCGCACTGCGCAGGCCAACCGCCATGATGACCGAACTCAACATCAAAGCCTGAATACCGAGATCAAGCCCAGGCGCCAGGGCCCCGGAAAAAAGCAGAAAGGCGATGGCCAGATTGGCGCCGATGTTGTCAACACCGATCATCAAGCCGGTCAGCAGCGTCGGCAACCAGATTGCGCGCCGTGACCCGCGATCGGCTCCGGTCGAAACATCGGGTGGTTTGGACGTCATAACCGGAAAGTCAACCTCGACAAGGTTTGAGAAGAGAGACCCGGGTGCCTACCGTTGCCTGGGCTGGTAGACCTTGCGCTTGAAAAGGTCGGAGCGGCGACTGACGATGCGGTCGATGAACAGACGCCCCTCCAGATGATCCACCTCGTGCTGCCAAACCCGGGCCTCGAAACCGTGCAGAATCAACGTCTGCTCCTCTCCGTGGCGGTCCTGATACTGGACGGAAATCTCCGTGGCGCGCACGACGTTGCCGGTGTAGTCCGGGATCGACAGGCACCCCTCGCGGGCGATCTCCATGCCGGACCAGGTGAGGATCTCAGGGTTGCAGGCGACGATCAATCCGTGGTGTTCCGGGGGCGGCTTTTTCATCAAGCCGCAGTCGATGGCGATGATCTGAATTGATCGCCCAACCTGCGGTGCGGCGAGACCCATGCTGCCGGGACCCGAACGCATGCCCTCCAGCAGATCATCGATAAAGGTCTGCAGGGATGGGTCGGAGAAGTCAGTCACCGGGTCGGCGAGATCGCGCAGACGCGCGTCGGGGTAGGTCAGAATCTCCAGGGAGGGCATGGCGAAGGTCGAACCGATAACGGCCAATCAAAGGGTGACGGCATCCGCGGCGCGCAGGGTGATATCCACGTGCAGGCGTGTGGCCAGCTCGCGCAGGCGCTGCTGTAGTCGGTCTGGATCCCCAGGCACCTCCGCCTCGATCACCATGGCGTAGATCGGTCGCCCGGGTTTGCCGGCCAACTGAGTGCAGAGGTCGGTGATGTTGACCGCCTCTTCGGCCAGGAGCTGGGTGACATGATAGACGATACCAGGCTTATCGGCACCCAGGATGTGGATGACAAACTCCTGTTCCGACGCGGATGTGGCAGCGGCGGCGATCCTCCCCTCGGGGAGGAGCTTCAAGTGCCACTCCAGCTCCAGGGCGGCGCAGGCTGGTTCCAGGGCGGTTTCCAGTTCCCGCCGGGTTTTGGCGTCATGGCGCAGCACGAGCATCATGGCAAACTCGCCACACAGGCGGGTCATGCTGGAGTCTTCGATGTTGCAGCCGTTTTCGAAGAGCGC
The DNA here is from genome assembly GCA_002753495.1 of Magnetococcales bacterium HA3dbin3. Classification (GTDB taxonomy): domain Bacteria; phylum Pseudomonadota; class Magnetococcia; order Magnetococcales; family DC0425bin3; genus HA3dbin3. The sequence goes on from PEAJ01000180.1 coordinate 1,541, forward strand.
GCGCGTGACCTGGGCGACGATACCAGGACGGTCCCGACCGGAAACCGTCAGCAAGGCGAAGTGACCTGTCATGCTTCCTTCCCCAGGGCAAGCGCATTTGAAAGAGGTGGTTGGTTGTGGGCGTTGACCCCGGCACGTTTCGACCGCCACGGCGGCTTTATGATTCCCCAAACATCTCCTCCAGGGAGTGTGCGGTCAGGATGCGATCCCCCCAGGTTTCAAGGGTGGCGACGTCGGCGGCGTGGACCCGTCCCGGGACCCACCCGGGCAGCGATCCAAAACGCTGCTTGAGCTGGCGCAGCAACAGGGTGGCCTCGCCCCTGGTGAAGATATCGCGCAAAAACTCGTTTTCCATCACATCAACTGTAATGGCCATCTCCTCGACCTCCTCTTTGACGGTGGTTACCAGCTTGCGCAAATTGGCCAGGATGATCAATTTCTCCAGCGCATCTGCCTTGGCTTTTGGCTCCATGGTCGCGATGCGCGTGAGGATGGCGCGCAGCGTCCGCCGTTCATCCTGCATGCGGCACAAGACAGCCAGCAGGCTCTCCTCCAGGCAGGGGCTTTCCAGCATCTGCCGGCAGTCGATCTCCCGGATATCCCGGGCCGTGCAGAAAAACCACAGATTGGTTCCCTCGATTTTTGTCGGGAACGCAACCTGGTCGGCACCAACATAGAGCACCTGCTGCGTGATCCGGGCGGCGGGGTACTGGCCACGGATCAAGAGGAGGTACTCCAACATGCGCCACGCCATGTCAGGGTCGTGGCCACTCTGGAGCTCCAGGTGGAAGATTGATCCATCGCGCAGGCGCACGACCAGATCCGGCAGGCGCCTCTTGACGGAAGGGAACTCGACAGGCAACAGGGCCGTCGCCTCCTGACCAACCAACAGCAGGAGCAGCCGCTGGGGCAGGGTCTGGAAGATGCTCTTCAGGGTGGCGTCGTACTTCATGGGGGCACTCTGCATCCCCTTCCTTTGCCCATTGACAGACCGCCGACCAAGACTACCCTGGTTGGGGCTTTGAGTCCAAGCTGTCTTTAAGCGGAGGTTGATATGTCTTTCTGGCGGTGGCCTGATTGGCGTGCGCACCGGGTGTTGCGCGCCTTGGGCGCGGGGGTGATTGTCGCCGCGATCGCCTGTCTGGTGCGTTTCCTGTGGGTGGAGCCCCTGGCGGTGGGTCTACTCTGCCAGGTTGAAGCGCCCCCCTGGTGGTGCGTGTTGCGGCGTGGTTTGGGTGCGGCTTTTCATCTGCGGGTATTCGGCGCGCTGGCAATTTTCCTGGCCATTGCCGCCCATGTTGTGCCGGGTCGGGAGGCGACCCTGGGATTTTATGCCCTGCTCGCCGGGGTTCTTGCCATGGTCTTCTACAACGCCCTGGGTGGGGCGGTGGGGTTGATCGGCGGTTTGCTGGCCCTGGTGGCGGTGGAGTATGAATCCGGGTTGCCGCCCTCCCCAGTCCGTTTGGTCAGGTGATGCCACTCGAGCAGCATCACCCGACGCAGGGGAATCACCAACAGGAGCAACACGCCATTCCAGGCCAGGGCCTCCCGATTGGCGAGCGTCTCGACTGCCAATCCCAGCGGGATGCAAAGGGCGAGCATTCCCCCCAGCCACGCCTCCAGCGGTTGGCGCCCAGCCGGGGGGTGATGCCAAAGCAGCAGGGCCGGTGCCAGGAAGAATGCGATGGGAAATTCGCGATAACGCCCATCCGCTGCCAGCGGCAGGGCCATCACCGCCGCGCTTATCAGGGTAAGGCCGCGCAGAAGACCCCAAAGGCGTTCCGGTGGGTCAAGGGACATTCCCGGCGGCAGACGACCGAGCAGCCAGGCGCGTGTTCGGAGCAGATCCGGCGGCACGGTCGTTGCCCAGCGTGAACCCGGGGCGATCAGGATGATGCCGAGAAGGAGCAGCGCAAGCAGAATGATCGCGTCGCCGGCAAGCCCGAACAGCCAGTCCGGCCAGGTGATGGCGGCATGAGCGAGCTGACGGACGTAGAAGTAGACGACACCGACCCCAGCGTGCCCGCAGGCGGCAAGGGCAAACCAACGCCAGCCGGCCAGCGGCCGCCGCCACGTCACAGCCAATACCAGGGCGGAAAGCAGTGACCCGGCGATCACCAGCCAGCGCCAGGAGGGGTGTTCGCTCACCGGGCCGGTCAGGGGAAACTTGGCCTGGCGATCGGCGGAAAACAACCCCCATTGTCCGCCGACCGTCCCTTCCTGGAAGCGTTTCCAGGGCTGGTCGAAGGCCTCGATCAGGTTGTAGGGGATCCCTTTCTTTCCAGTCAGGGCGACAAATTCGCGCACGAAACGGGCCTGGTTTACCCGCCCGGGGGTGGCCGTTTCGCGGCCGCGGCCGGCACTCGGCCAGCCGGTTTCGCCGATGAGAATCGCCTTGCCGGGAAAGGCGGCCTGGATCTCGGAGAGGATTTTATCGACGTGTTGCAGGGAGCCTTCCACCGCAACCGGCTGATCCTCCCAGTAGGGGAGAATATGGATGGTGAGAAAATCGACGTGCGCGGCCACTTCCGGATTTTTGAGCCAGAACTCCCAGACATCGGCATAGGTGAGGGGGAGGGTGGTCTGGCGGCGCACATCCTCGATGATGGCGATCAACCCCTGCGCGCTCTGCTCCTTGCGCAAAAGCACCTCGTTGCCGACGATGATCGCCCGCACTGATTGTGGGTGCAAAGCGGCCGTCGAGAGCGTAGACTCTATTTCCAGCTTATTGTCCTTGACTTCACGGCCGATCCATATCCCCAGCAGCAGCTTGAGGCCATACTGTCGGGCGGCGGGGAGCACCGCATCCACGCCCATGCGCGTGGAGTAGGTGCGCACGCAGCCGGTGTGCGGCGCGAGCAGCGCCAGGTCGGCACGGACGTTCTCCGCCGGGACGATCAGTCCGGCATCGAACGGGCTTTGATCGCCGCGAAACGGCGTGTAGGAAAGGCACTGAAAACGCGCGTCGGGAATGTCGGGCAGAGCGACTTCCCTCCCGAGCAGGGACCAAAGGCCCCAGGCGGCGACGGAGAACAACGCCCAAAGGAAGAGGCGGCAAGCGGGGGCACGACACACTGTAAGTTGGAATCCTTCTTGCGAGATCCGACCGGGATCATCGGGGGTTGTCATGTGATCCCCCTCAATAACCGAACCACGTTCTCTTTTCCACGACTTTTTTCCCGCACTCCCATGAGCAGCATGTTACCTCCCGAAATTGCCATGCGTCGTGTCAACACGGTCGTTGTGATCGTGGCGGCCGTTCTCACCGTCGGTCTGTGGGCGGCGCTCAACTGGCCGATTCCGGCGCCGCCCTGGCCGGAGAAGGTGGCCGGCGTCGCCTACTCCCCATTCCGAGATCATCACAATCCGATCAAGAACCGCTACCCCTCCCTGGAGGAGATCGAGGCTGACCTTGCCTTGCTTCAGAGCAAGACAGCGGCAGTTCGTGTTTACGGTGTTGACGGAACCCTGGTCGAGGTGCCGCGCCTGGCGCGCAAGTACGGCTTGACCGTCACCATGGGCACCTGGCTCGATCCCAGGGAG
>PEAJ01000181.1 GCA_002753495.1 Magnetococcales bacterium HA3dbin3
CGCACCTTTTCCCAGGTGGTCTCCATCTTTTCCAGCAGGCGCGCCACACTGGCCTGATGGTGTGCAAGCTCCGGATGTCTTGAGGCGGAACTTGCGTAGGTCTCCCGCAGGGCGCCAAGTTTGTCGTAGAGCGTGCGCAGGACCTGCACGTGGTCCATGCGGTGCCGGGGGAGTTGATCAACCTCCCCGGGGGCGATGGTTCGCAGGTGCTCCTCGGCGTGATGCGCGCGAATGCTTTGCAGCTCATCGTCGATGCGATCGCACAGGTTGATCGACGCGATATGGAAATGACTGATGACCGCCACTTCCTGGCTGAAAAGCTCGTTGCGGGTATGCAGGTAGTAGGTCAGCGAACCCGAAAGGAGCAGGATGATGCCGATCAACAGCAGGACGTAAAATTTAACTGAAAGATTTTGCAAACGCGCGCGCATCCTCACACTCCGTCGGCGAAGGGACGTTCCTTCCACCGGTATTTCGCCCTCCGCGCCTCCTCCGGGGAGCGCCCGCCACCTTTGGCTGGATCCGAGGGCAAACGCGACACTTCAGTAGGAGATATCGGGAACGGTATCGGCGGCGCCTGGCCCGCGATAGGGTCGACCCTGGCCGCTCCCACCCTCTGGCCCGGGGTATGGGACACCGGTCGATGGTGGAACGTTCCCTGGTCTGGGGTAGGGGCGGCCGGGGGCGGATTGGGTTCCCGTTTTTGGATAGGCGCTTCCCGTGGGCGCGCCAGCCGATCGCGCGCCGATGGTCGGTGCGGCAGTCGTTGGGGCGGGACCAGCCTCAGCGTCGAACGCCTCGGGCACGGTGCCGGTGCCGGCCCCGGAGTTTGGCGCGCGGGCCGGAGCCGGGGCGTAGCCGGGTTCAAAATCGGGGGGAGCGAACGGCGCGGCGGGGCGTGTCGGCGGGGTGCCGGTTTCGTCGATGGGGGGTGGCAGCGACCCGGGCCGGGGGATGGCCGGAACAGTGCCTCGCGATCCGGGGGTTGACGCTCCTGGCGCCGGCTGAATCCTGGACCTGGAGCCAGCACCAGAAAGCCCGGGCGGCGGCTGGATGCCCGGCCCATAATTGGGCGAGACGCCCGGCGGCAGCTGCGACCGTGACCCGGAGGTCGGCAATCCCGGCGGTGGTTGCATGCCCGGTCCGGGGTAGGGGGTATCGGCGGAGAGTCCTGGCGGCGGCCGCACCCCCGGTCCGGAGTAGGGGGCGGTGGCGGGGGAGAGCCCTGGCGGCGATGCGGTTCGGGTTCCCGGGGTGGCCAGGCCGGGCGGCGGGGCAACCCTGGCGGCGCCGGTGCCCGATCCGCCACGCGACGGTGCCACCTCTCCGGGGGTGCCGAGGGGTCTGCCGGAATGGGACGAAGATCCCGGCGCCGGTGTCGGTTCCACGGGCGGTGGCATGATTTCCGGTCCGGCGGTTGGTTCGTCGAAGGGGAGCGTCTCCGATGCGGCCGGCGCGTCGATCGCGTCGCGGTCGGCGGGTGCCATTGGCTGACCCTGGATCGGGGCGACTGGTTGGTTTGTCGGCGGTAAAGCCGCATCCCCGGCCACCGGAGCAACCGGCTGCGCATCGAGCGGCGGCAGGCCGGGGATCGGTGGCGAGGGCGGTGTCAGGGTCTTGATCCCCTCGGGGGTGACCTGGAAGAAGTGGTATTCGCGTTGACTCAAACCGTTGCGCAAGAAACGCACCCGGCCGGAACTGCTGTAGAACCCCTCCGGCCGCATAAGCACCTGACGCCAGTTCGCCCCACCCAGGCGCTGGTCGCGCAACGCCTGCACGAGGATGGCGACACTGTCATAGACAAGCTGGGAGAGCGCCGGCGGGCGACTGCCCCAGAGCTGCTGATAACGGGATTCGAACTGCTTGCGCAAGAACGGGTCGGTGTCGCAGAAGAGCGATCCGTTCAGGTAGTCGGTGCCATCGGCCAGGAGCAGGTCGGGATTGTTCCACAGCGCGGTGCCGAGGAAGGCGACCTTGGCGACGCTGATGTTGACATTGGCCGCCTGCGGGGCGATCAGCCGCACCTGATCGGCGCGCGCCGGGATGAACAGGGCGTCAAAACCGGGGGTTGCCTGTGCCAGGTTCTGCATCGCCTGAGTGAAATCGGAGCCATCCTCGGGGAAGTCGGCGACCCGCGCCAGTTGCCCGCCCACGCGCAGGGCCTCGCGGACGAAGGCGCGGCCGGTCATTTCGCCGTAGGGCGAGGCCGGCGACAGGACGGCAAAACGCCGCAAACCACGCACGCCAATGGCATAATTGGCCATGGCCTCGGCCTGTTGTTCCGGCAGAAAGGCGTTGAGCAGAATATCCGGGTAGGAATCGCCAGACGGCTGTTGTCCCCCCTGCTGCGGACGCTGCGCGAGGTTGCCGGCGCGGAGGATATCCTGGTGGGGATTGGGCGGCATGATCGGGATGCCGCGACGGTGTGCCGCCTCCGCCGCCGCCTTCGCCGGGGCGAGGAAGACCGGACCGATGATCAGCTTGACGTTTTGCGCCGCCAGGCGTTCGACGCCGGCGAGGGCGCGATCGACCACGCCGGCGCTGTCCTCGACCAGCAGTTCGATGGTCACGTCCGGAAAATCGGCGAGCGCCTGTTGCGCGGCATGCAGGAGGTGTTCACCGATTGCCGTGTGCCGGCCGCTTAGAGGCAGCAGCAGGCCAACGCGAAAAGGGCCATCCCCGGTCGCGGCCAACGCCGGTTGCAGACGACGTTGCGCCTCGGAGGCGGTTTGTGCCGCCTGCCGGGTATCGGCCGCCTGCTGCCACAGGGAGCGGGCGCGCACGCTGTCGCCGGTGGCCAGAAGCCGATCCCCCAGCACCATTTGTAGCGCCGGCAGGAGAATCGACCCGGACGGTTGCTGTTGTTGCAGGAGCGCGGAGAGGCGATTCTGGTCGAGCAGGCCGATGGTGGCGAGCAAGACCCGCTCCGAGTCCGGATCGAGGGTGGTGGCAGCAAGCTGCCGCTTCAGGATGAGCAGGCTTTCCGGATCGGTTCCGGCGTCACCGCCGAGGAGGTACTTCTCCAGCCGGGATTGCCAGAGCGCCAGATCCTGTACTGACGGCGGCGCGACCGGCGGTGTCGGGAGATCCTCCTGGGTGATGGCGGGTGGCGGCTGTTCGACCGGCGGCGCCGCCGGGGTTGGCTTGGCCTCGGGTTTGGTCTTGATCACCACCGGTGCCGGTGCGGATTGCGGCGGCGTGCGCGTGGCGACCGCGCCGCAGGCGGCGAGCAGGAGCCCGACCATGAAGAGGGTGACAAAGCGCAACCACCACTCCGACCCGAACGGGCTTCTGCAAAACATGACCGCTGCCCTCATGGTAACTGAATCAACACTCCCGCTGTTTACTCTCCACCCGACAAGCCCATTTTTGTACAGCTTTGTGTTCCAACTGGCAACCGTCGCGACGCTTGGTGTCCAAACCTGACCCGGAAGTTCCGCCCGGTCAAAAAGGAAGACGGAGGCGATGCCGTGCAGGGGGAGCATGGAGCGGCCGATCGCAAGGTGTCACAGGCTGCCGCAGCAATGTTTGTACTTGCGGCCGCTGCCGCAGGGGCAGAGGGCGTTGCGTCCAACCTTTTGTTCGGAGCGGCGGTAGGGGGTTTTGTTGTCCTCATCGTCTTCGTCGTCCTCTTCCGCCGCCTGTGCCTGTTGCTGGGCAAGCAGGCGATCGCGCGCCGCCGCCAGCTCCTCCTCGCGGCGTTGCACCTCCTCCGGCTGTTGTACCTCGACGCGGGAAAGCACCTCCACCGTTTCGGCGCGAATGCGATCGAGCAGCCCCTCGAACAGCTCAAAGGCCTCGCGCTTGTATTCGTTCAAGGGGTCGCGCTGGGCGTAGCCGCGCAGGTGGATCCCCTCCTTGAGGTGATCCATGTTGAGCAGGTGCTCCTTCCAGAGGTGGTCGAGGATTTGCAGCAAAACCGACTTTTCCAGGTAACGCAGCAGGCTGCCGCCGATGCGCTCTTCCCGCTCCGCGTTGTGGTGTTGGATCGCCTGACGCGTGCGTTCCCGCACCACCTGCGCGGTGACGTGTTCCTCCTCCTTCCAGCTTTCCGCCGGCACCTGGATGCCGAACTGCCGGAAGGCGGCATCGGCAAACTCCCGCGCCTGCCACTGTTCCGGGTAGACCGTCTCGGGGATATGTTTTTCCATCAATCCTTCGAGCAGCTCCTCGCGGATTTCGGCGACGTAGTCGGCGATCTCCTCGCTCTCCATCAATTCGCGGCGTTGTTCGTAGACCACCTTGCGCTGTTCGTTCATGACATCGTCGAAGCGCAGGAGATTTTTGCGGATGTCGAAGTTGCGTCCCTCGACCTTTTTCTGTGCTGATTCGATCGCCTTGTTGATCCAGGGGTGGACGATCGCCTCGCCTTCGCGCAGGCCCAGTTTGACGAGCATGGCATCCATGCGTTCCGAGCCGAAGATGCGCATGAGGTCATCTTGCAGCGAGAGGTAGAAGCGGCTGGAGCCGGGGTCGCCCTGGCGGCCGGAGCGTCCGCGCAACTGGTTGTCGATGCGGCGGGATTCGTGGCGTTCGGTGGCGAGGATGTGCAGGCCGCCGGCGGCGATCACCGTTCCTTTGTCGGTTTCGCATTCGGCGCGGATGGCGGCTTCGCGTTTTTGGCGTTCCTCCCCGGACAGATCGGCCGGCAGTTCGCGGCGGATGCGCATGTCCGGGTTGCCGCCGAGTTGGATGTCGGTGCCGCGACCGGCCATGTTGGTGGCGATGGTCACGGCTCCGGTGCGTCCGGCCTGGGCGACGATCTCCGCCTCCTGGGCGTGAAATTTGGCGTTGAGCACGCTGTGCGCAATCTTGTGCTTTTTCAGGCGGCGTGACAGCTCCTCGGATTTTTCGATCGAGATGGTGCCGACCAGCACCGGCTGCCCACGTTTGTTGCAGTCGACGATCTCTTCCAGGATTGCCTGATACTTCTCTTCCAGGGTGCGAAAGACCACGTCGTCGTGATCGACACGGACCATTGGCCGGTTGGTGGGGACCACCACCACCTCCAGGTTGTAGATCGCCTGGAACTCGGTCGCTTCGGTATCGGCGGTGCCGGTCATGCCGGCGA
>PEAJ01000182.1 GCA_002753495.1 Magnetococcales bacterium HA3dbin3
GTTCAGGCGGGTGCTCTGCCGCTCCAACCACTTTCAAAACAAGGGCAACTTCAACGCCCCGTTCCCCATTTGATCAGCAGCGCCGACTCTCCCGCCATACCTCAGCCACCTTCGCCGGCAAATCCGCCAAAGGTGCATCCTTGCGCACATAAGCCTTGGCCCCGGCCAGATAACAATCCTCCCACACCGTCGCATGACTGACCGACGTGAGCATGATCACCAGGGCGCCCTTGTCCGCCCGCATGATCGCCTTCAAGGCCTGGGTGCCATCCATCACCGGCATCTCGATGTCGAGCAGGGTCACATCCGGGCGCAGGGCCAGATACCTCTCCACCCCCTCCTTTCCATTGGCAGCCTCGGCAACAACCGTGAACCCGGCCGCCTCCAGAGTGGTGGAGAAAAGCATGCGCAACGAAGAGGAGTCGTCGATCAGCAACAAGCGCAGGGAGAGAGGGGAAGGGGCTTGGGAATCGGTGGTCATGACAGGCTCCTGATGATCACGCAGCCGGGTGTACCGGGGCGAAGGCAAGGGTAAAGGTGCTGCCCGCGCCAACCACACTCGCGACGCGCAACTCCCCACCGTGGGCATCGACGATCTTCTTGGCGATGGAAAGCCCCAGCCCGGTGCTGCGCTCGTTGCCGGTGGGCCGGGCACTCAAACGCTGAAAGGCACCGAATATACGGCGCAGATCCTCCGGCGACAACCCCGGACCCTGATCGCGCACCACCACCTGCACCCGGTCGGCCGCGACCAACGTCCGCACCCACACCGTCGTGCCGGGCTGGGAGAACTTGACGGCATTGGTGAGAAGATTGTCGATCACCTGGCCGATGCGGCCGGGATCGAGGAGAAGAGACGGCACCGCATCGGCCTCGACGACAAGCACAATCCCCTTCTCGCGCGCACCCAAGGCGACAATCTCCGCCCGCTCGGCGACCAGCGCTGCCAGATCGCAAGACTGCAACTCCAGATCAAGATGGCCGCTTTCGATGGCGGCAACATCAAGCAGATCGTTGACCAGGGTGAGCATTTGATGGCTGACATCGTGGATGCTCTGGAGAAATTTGCATTTTTTCTCCTCCGGCAGCTCCGTCCCCTGCAACAGCTCGCTCATGCCGCGAATGAAGGTGAGGGGATTGCGCAGATCATGCGCCGCCATGCCGAGAAAACGGTTTTTCACCCGGTCAAATTCCAGCAGGGCAAGATTTTGTTCCTCCAGCCTCCGCAAGGCCTGCCGAAGGGTGAGATGCGTCCGGATGCGGGCACGCACGATCGGCGGCGAGATCGGCTTGGCGATGTAATCCACCGCGCCCAGGGCCAGGCCCCTGGTTTCATCCTCCACCGCGCTTTTGGCGGTGAGAAAGATGACGGGAATGGCGCGCGTCTGCTCATCCGCCTGCAGCTGCCGGCACACCGCATGGCCATCCATCTCCGGCATGACGACATCGAGCAAAATCAGATCGGGCGCCGGGGTGGCGCGCGCCGCCTTGAGCGCCTGCTCGCCGCTGTGCGCCACCATCGGCCGATACTCCGGCCGGATCGCCCCGACCAGAACATCAACCATGAAGCGATCGTCATCGACGATCAAGACACGCGGACGCGCATCCGGTGCTTCGCCGGCGGCGGGGGTGGTGGCTGGCGTGGTTTCGGGGGGATCGTGCATGTCACCCTCCATGCGCGGCGGGATCGGTGGCGGCAGCCGTCAGGTGCGTGGCACACAGCCGATTGCGCCCCTGGCGCTTGGCGATGTAGAGCATTTGATCGGCCACCTGCTGGAGTTGATTGGCGTCGATCTCGGGCGTCGGGATGACGGTTGCCGCCCCAAGACTGACGGTGACATGCGGCGCGGCGGTGGAAAGGGCATGCGGCAACCCAAGCGAGGCGACCGCCACCCGCAACTGCTCGCCGACGCGTTTGGCCCCTTCGAGGTCGGTGCCCGGAAGCAGGGCGACAAACTCCTCCCCACCATAACGCGCGACAAAATCCCCCGGACGCTGCATCGCCGCGGCAAGCGCGCGCGCCACCCGCTGCAAACAAAGATCCCCCTCGCAGTGGCCGTAAAGGTCGTTGTACTGCTTGAACATGTCGACATCGATCATGATCAGCGAGAGCGGCTCCTTCTCGCGCAGGGCACGCGTCCACTCCTGGGTACGGGTTTGATCGAAATTGCGGCGGTTGGGTATTTCGGTCAGGCCATCGAGGGCGACCATGCGTTCGAGCAGGTCGATCTTGCGCTTCAACCCGAGATGGGTCTGAATGCGGGCACGGACGATGGCGCTGTGAAACGGCTTGGAGATGTAGTCGACCGCCCCCATGATCAACCCTTGCGTCTCGGAGGCGGCATCGTTGCGGGCGGTGAGAAAAATCACCGGCACATTGCGCGTCAGGGGACTGGCCTTCAGGCGCTGGCACACCTCGTAGCCGTCCATCTCCGGCATGACGATGTCGAGCAGAATGAGATCAGGCACGCTCCCCGGCTGGATGGCGCGCAAGGCCTGCTCGCCATTCTTGGCGATCATGATCTTGTACTCGGAGCGAAGCAGGCCGATCAACGTGTCGATGTTGAACAGCTCGTCGTCGACGATCAAAATTTTTTCCTGCTGCTGCTCCATGACGCCCCACCACGACGAAAGGTGCCACCCCGCTATCGCCTCTTCCTCAAGCCCCCGCCAGCTATCTTACGGCCTGCGCCCGCGTTTAAAAAGGGATCGGCGGGGTCGAGGCGGGGCGATACGCACCCGCAAAACGGGGGCCGATGCTGGCCGTCAAACCCGGCATACCCCAACCACCGCAACGATTCCGCTACCCCTCGAACACCTCGCGCAGGGATTGTGCGGTCAAGATCCGATCCCCCCAGGTTTCGAGGGTGGCCGCATCGGCGGTATGGACCCGCTCCGGGACCCAACCGGGCAGCGAGCCAAAACGCCGCTCAAGCAGGCGCAAAAGCAGGGCAGCCTCGCCCTTCAGGTGCGTCTGCCGTTCACCGATCCGGATGCCTTCTCGAATGCCTTCTTGGCGGCCTTCTTGGCGGCCTTCTTGGCGGCCTTCTTGGCGGCCTTCTTGGCGGCCTTCCAACCGTCCCTTGACGAAAATGTCGTGCAAAAATTCATTTTCCATCACATCGAACGTAATGGGCATTTCTTTGATCTCCTCTTTTACGGTGGTGACCAGCTTGCGCAAGCCGGCCAGGATGACCAGCTTCTCGAGCGCGTCTGCCCCGGCTTTTGGTTCCATCCGTGCGATACGTGCCAGGATGGTGCGCAGCGCCCGCTGACCGTCTTGCAATCGGCACAGGATGGCGAGCAGGTTCTCCTCCAGGCAGGGACTTTCCAGCATTTGTTGGCAGTCGATCTCCCGGATATCCCTGGTAGTGTAGCGGAACTTGAGATTGGTTTCCTCAATTTCCGCCGGGAACACAAACGCGCCGGCACCGACATAAAGCACCTGTTGCACGATTCGGGCAGCAGGGTACCGATCGCGAATCAGGAGAAAATACTCGAGCATGCGCCACGCCATGTCGGGGTCGTGGCCGCTTTGCAGTTCCAGGTGAAAAATTGATTCATCCCGCAGGCGGACGATCAGATCCGGCATGCGCCTTTTCACGGCGGGAAACTCGACAGGCAGCAACGCCGCCGCCTCCTGGCCGGCCAACAGCAGGAGCAGTCGCCTGGGCAGTGTCTGGAAGATGCTTTTCAGGGTGGCGTCATATTTCATGGGCAGACTCTACCCGAGAAGAGACGACCATGCATCCCCCGCCCGCGACTCTCTGGTCCGCGAACGTCTTTTCCGCACGTTGCGGCGGCAGCGGCAACGCCAGCTCCGAAATTGCAAACGCGATTGCCCTGCCCTTTTTTTTGTCGCCGGCATCCACTATGATGCGCGCATGGATATCTTTGCCGCCAAGATCCCTGGGCGCCCCCTGCTCTCCTTTGAGTTTTTTCCCCCCAAAACCCCGATCGGCGAGGTGCGTTTCTGGGAGGCGCTGACACTTCTGGCGCGGTTTCGGCCCGATTTCATCTCCGTGACCTACGGTGCCGGCGGCGGTGATCGCGCCAACACCGGCCGCTTGGTCTGCGCGGTCCAGGAGCGGTTGAACCTCACCGCCATGCCTCACCTCACCTGCATCGGCGAGGAGCGGACCAACCTTGAGTCCCTTCTCGACCACTACGAACAACAGGACATCACCCACATCATGGCCCTGCGCGGCGACCGGCCGCCGGGGTCGCCGCCGGAGGCCCTGGCACGCGGCGCCTTCGATTCCGCCGCTGCCCTGACCGCCTTCATCCGCAAGCGCCACCCGCGCCTGCGCATTGGTGTTGCCTGCTACCCGGAGGTGCATCCGGAGGCCGCCAGCCGCGAGGCTGACCTCGCCTACTATCGGCGGAAGATCGAGGCCGGCGCCGACTTTGCCATCACCCAGTTCTTCTACGACAATACCGCCTATACACGCTTTGTCGACGATACCCACGCGCACGGCGTCACCGCCCCGGTCATCCCCGGCATCATGCCGGTAACCGATTTCAAGCAGATTCAGCGCTTCTCCGCCTTGTGCGGGGCAGAACTGCCGGAGTGGCTGGTGACGCAATTTGAAAAGGTCAAGGAGGATCCCGTGGCCACGCTGGAGATTGGCGTCGCGGTGGCTGTTGCCCAGTGCCGCGATCTGCTCGACCGGGGAGCACCCGGACTGCACTTTTTCACCCTGAACCGGGCCGAAGCCGTCGGACGCATCCTCGACGCGCTTCACCTCGCCCCGGCGTGACCTGAGCAGGGGGGATGACGCGCGGACGGTTTTGAGTCCACGCCGTTTTGAGTCTCTGGCGCGGGCGCGTGCCTTTACCGCCTCCCCGCCCACGCCGCCGAAAGTCCCGACCCTGCCGCAGCGGAAAATACCAGACGACGATGAGTGAATCCTCGCCCGAGTTCAAACGTGTCCCCGTCAACATCGAAGACGAGATGGAGCGCTCCTACCTCGATTACGCGATGAGCGTCATCGTCGGCCGCGCCCTGCCTGACGTGCGTGACGGCTTGAAGCCGGTGCATCGCCGCGTCCTCTTCGCCATGCACGAAC
>PEAJ01000183.1 GCA_002753495.1 Magnetococcales bacterium HA3dbin3
CAGGGCAGAGCCCTGGCGGGTCCAGGGCAGAGCCCTGGCGGGGTTCGGGGCGGAGCCCCGAGGTTTTTTTGCTTTTCCGCCCCCCTACCCACGGGCGATTTTCGCATGCTTTTCGCGAAAATCGCCCCCAGGGGGCGGCCATTGCCTTGGGATTTTTGCGTTTTCCAGCAAAAATCCCAAGGCGGATTGCAGGAGTTGGTGTTTTTCGCGAATTTTCCATGATCATTCCGGGTTCAGGTACCCGAAAACGGCGGCGTGCCGCATATGGGTAGCACGCCGATGGCGTGCCGCATATGGGTGGCACACCGATGGCGTGCCGCACATGGATGGCACGCCGATGGCGTGCCGCACATGGATGGCACGCCGATGGCGTGCCGAGAGCCGTTCCTGTCCGGGAAGATTGTGGATGGGCGTCAGGCCTTTGAAAACCTGCAATTCGCCTGACTGCTTTGCTGGACAGCGCAAAGCAGTCAGGCAAGGGCCGCCCCCTGGGGGCGATTTTCGCGAAAGGCGTGCGAAAATCGCCCGGGGGAAAGGGGGGCGGGGAAAAGCAAAAGCAAAAGCAAAGGCAAAAGCAAAAGTAAAAGCAAAAGCAAAAGCAAAACCTCGGGGCTCCGCCCCGAACCCCGCCGGGGGGCAGGCGGAGCCTCCCCCCGGACCCCCCAACCACTTTTAACAGCCCGCCCCTTGAGGGCGGGGGAAGAAAAAGAAGAATAAGACCAAGGAGCCTCCCCCCGGACCCCCCAACCACTTTTAACAGCCCGCCCCTTGGGGGCGGGGAAAAGAAGAAAAACCTCGGGGCCTAAGCCCCGACCCCGGGCACAATTCCTGCATACCCCGGTCGACCGCACCCGGTTTCACGCGCGGCCGTCAACCACCTGTCAGGGGAATCCATATGTCCGACTTGGGTCTGCTGGGAGCGGAAGGGGCCTTCAAAAAAAATCTGCTCGACCTGCGGCAACGACGCCAGGAGATCATCACCAGCAACGTCGCCAACGCCGATACCCCGGGCTACAAAGCACGACGACTGGAGTTCGAATCATTTTTAGCCGAAGCAATGCCACCCCCGCGCGGAGAATTGGCCCTGGCACGCACCAGCAATCGACACCTGCCCAATAACGACTTCTTTCCGGTGAGCGGGGAGCTGCAAGAGGTGGAAAGCCCGATCGCCAAAGGCGACCGCAACAGCGTTGACGTGGAAGCGGAAATGGCCCAACAAACCGCCAACCAGCTGCTCTACAACTACGCCGCGCAGTCGATGGCCGGACAAATCACCCAACTGCGCATGGTCATCGACGGTACCAAGTAGACACCGGGACAACGTTCGTCCCGCCTGAAAACAGGGAGGAGATCCCATGGACTTCTTGAATTCGTTTCGCGTATCGGCCTCGGGGCTCGCCGCCCAACGCCTGCGCCTGAACCTGATCGCCGAAAACGTCGCCAACGCCCAAACCACGCGCACCCCCGAAGGCGGACCCTACAAACGCCGCGATCCGCAGTTCATGGCCCGCCCCTTCGACTCGCTGATGGACAAGGAAATGGCGGCCGGATCAACCGGGGTCGCCGTCGACCGCATCGCCGTCGACAACAACCCGCCACGCATGCAATACGACCCAACTCACCCCGACGCCAACGCCGATGGCTACGTCGCCATGCCCAACATCGACGTCATGACCGAAATGGTCAACATGATGTCGGCAAGCCGCAGCTACGAAGCCAACGTCGCCGTGCTCAACGCCAACAAGGCGATGGCGATGAAAGCCCTGGAAATCGGCCAGTAGTCCACCTTCGCGCGAGGATTTGAACCATGAGCATCAACGCCATCGACTCCACCCCGTCCATCCTCTCCGGCATCTCCTCCCTCGCCTCGGCGTTCGAGGATACCGACACCAAGACCGGCGGCAGTTTCTCCGAAATGCTGGTCAGCCAGATCAAAGGGGTCGATCAGACGGTCAAGGAGGCGGAAGATACCTCACGCCGGGCCATGCTCGGCAACGCCGGCGTCTCCCTGCACGATGCACAAATCGCCACCGCCAAGGCGGAATTGGATATGCGCCTGCTCGTCCAGGTGCGCAGCAAGGCGCTGGAGATGTATCGGGATATCATGACCATGCAGGTGTGATGACCCCGCAGGGTTTGATTAAAAGGTTTTTGCGTCAAAAAGTCGAGGAAACCCATGGCCGACAAGACCACCAACCCCAACACCACCGCCGAGGGCGAAGCCGAACCATGGAGCCTGACCCGGTTCATGGGCGAACTGCCACTCGCCGGCAAGAACGGCATCCTCATCGCTGCCATCGCCGCGGTGTTCGTCCTGGCGGCCATCATCTGGTTTGCCGCGCGGCCCTCCTACAAGCTGCTCTACTCCGGCATGCCGGAAGCGGAAGCGGCACACCTGGTCGAACAGCTCGACAAGATGAAGGTGCCCTACGAACTGGCCGACGGCGGCAAAACAGTGCGGATACCAGCGGACAGGCTCACCCAGGTGCGGTTGGAACTCGCCTCGCTCGGCATCCCCAAAACCAACAATGGCGTCGGCTACGAGATCTTCGACAAGACCTCGCTCGGTGGCCTGACCGACTTCATGAACCATGTCAACTACCAGCGCGCCCTGCCAGGGGAGCTGGCGCGGACGATCGAAAGCCTGTCGGCGGTCAAGAGCGCGCGCGTGCACATCGTGCTGCCAAAACGGTCGATGTTTGTCTCCGAAGAGCGCAAGGCAACGGCGTCGATCACCGTCGAACTCAATCAACCCTTGAACGCTACTCAGACTGAGGGGATCGTCCACCTGGTGGCCTCGGCGGTCGAGGGGCTGGACAAGAACAACATCACCGTCCTTGATCAAAAGGGCAACCTCCTGGCCGGCGGACGCGAGGAGTCCCAGGACGGACGCATGGCGCCGGACCGCAGCCTCTCCCTGCAGTGGGAAAAGGAGAAGGCCCTGGAAAAACGCGTCCAGACCATGCTCGATCGCATCCTCGGCGCGGACAAAAGCATCGTCCGGGTGACGGTTGACCTCGACCTGGCCCGGGTTGAAAAACAGGAGGAGTCCTTCGATCCGGAAGGACAGGTGACGCGCAGTGAAGAGGTGGTCAACGAACAAAGCGCCGGCGTCTTCGGCAGCGGCGGCACCCCCGGCGTGCAGCCCAACGACCCGAACAACACCAACACCGCCGGCGGCGGCGCGGGATCGCAGCAAAATCGCAACGTCGAACGCGAACGGGTGAACTACGAAATTTCGCGCACGGTCAAACGAACGCAAGAACCGGTGGGCGGTGTCAAACGCATGTCGGTGGCGGTGGTGGTCGATGGCACCTACAGCCCGGGCGAAAAGCCGAAGGATCCCCCGGTCTACCGGCCGCGCGACGAAAAGGAGCTGGCCAAACTGAAGCGACTGATCGAGGAGACGGTCGGCCTCCGCGCCGATCGCGGTGACACCATCCAGGTCACCAACACCGCGTTCGAGCCGATCAAGGTGCAGGACAACGAGGCCAACCCCTGGCTGAATCCCGAGTTCCAACTGGAGATGGCCAAATATGCAGTCTTCGGCCTGCTGATCTTCCTGCTCGTCTTCTTCGTGATCCGGCCGCTGCTCAAGACCCTGCTGCTGCCCGAGAAGCTCGACGAGGATGCCCTGCCCGGCACCGTCGCTGACCTTGAGCGGCGCCTGATGCTGGAAGGGGTGGGCAGCCTTCCCTCCGACCAGCCGGTGCGGGTCATCATACCTGACCGCACCATGCAGCTGGCGCAGCAGATGATCGCCGAACATCAAGAGGAGGCGCGGGATATCTTGCGCTCCTGGCTGACCGAGGAGTGATACCGGTTTGAATTTCCAATAGGGCAGTTCAAGGGATTGGGTTTAACGGGAAAGTGGGGATGTCCCAAATGGCTACGGCAGCGGCAAATACCAAGGAAAACACGGCCAACGAAGCGGCGGCGCCTGCGCGGCGGCCACGCGGCAAGGTGCGGCTCTCCGGCAAGGAGAAGGCGGCGGTCTTCATCCTCTCCCTGCCGGATGAGGATTCCAAGGCGCTCCTGAAGGGGATGACCGAGGAGGAGATGCGCGAAATCTCGCGCACCATCTCGCGCCTGGGGCAGATGCCGCAAGAGGTGGTCCGGGAGGTGCGCGAGGAGTTTCTCTCCCGCTTCGAACGCTCGGCGCTGGAAGTGCGCGGCGGCATGCAGAAGGTAAAGGATCTCGTCAACCGGGTGCTCGGCAAGGAGGAGGCACGCAAGCTCCTGAAGGAACTCCAGCAGGGGCCGAAGAGCACGCCGTGGGAGATCCTCAACGAGATGGAACCGACCCTGGTCGCCAATTTTCTCGCCAACGAGCATCCGCAAAGCATCGCCGTGATCCTGTCGCAGATGCAGACCGATCAGGCCTCCTACGTCATCGACTACCTCCCTTCCGACATTCAGCAGGATGTGATCCTGCGCATGGCCCGGCTTGGCAACCTGCCACCGGGGGCGATGGAGGATATCGAAACCTCGCTGCTTGCCGAACTTGACGCCCTGGGTGCCTCGAAAGGTGCCTACGCCCAGGAAGGGGGCGGCGGCGCGCGCAAGGTGGCCGATATCCTCAACCTCATGGGCCGCGATGTCTCCGACAAGCTGCTTGCCTACCTCGACGAGGAGGACAACCCGCTCGCCGAAGAGGTGCGCAAGGAGATGTTCCTGTTCGAGGATCTCCTGCTCATGGACGACCGCAGCTTCCAGGTTCTGCTGCGCGAGATTGCCAACGACGAGCTGCTGAAGGCCCTGAAGGGAACCGACGATCGCCTGAAGGAGAAGTTCTTCGGCAACATGTCCGAACGTGCCGCCGAGATGATGCGCGAGGATCTCGAAATGCTCGGACCGGTCAAGGTGACCGATGTCGAGTCCGCCCAGCAGGCGATCCTCAAGATCGCCCGGCAGCTGGAGGCCGACGGCCAGATCGTCATCCTCGGCAAGGGGTCGGAGGATGTGGTGTTGTAACGGGGGTGGGTGGTTCCCTGTTGTT
>PEAJ01000184.1 GCA_002753495.1 Magnetococcales bacterium HA3dbin3
CTTTTTTTTTATTTTTTAAGCCGAACATCCTGCTGCTGTTTCCATTTGTATTCATGCATCTGTTGGCCCAACCTGGTCCACGCCGCGTGGGACGTATCCTGTTCGCCGCCGGTGTCGTCGTTGCATGTTTCCTTGTGTTTCCGATGATCCAATTTGCCGCGCCGGATGTCTGGCTGGATTGGTATCACCGGGTCCTTGCCCCGGACGATGCCTCGGGCAGCATTCGACTTTTTCGCACCATGAAGCAGGGCAACTATTCGACCCTCGCCCTCCTTCAGGGCATCGCCGGCGTCGCGCCGGGAAACGCTATGCGCGTTCTGATTGTTTTTCTTTTCGTTTCGTTATTGCTGGCACTGTTTTTCCGGGCCTGGCGCCTGCGCGCTTTGCCACCGGCCGGGAGTGGCCACCCATGTCGATGGGGCATCCACGCGATTGTGGCCGACGCAAAAATCATGATTGCCCTGGCCCTTGTCCTTTCAACCGCTTTGATCCCGATGCTCTGGGCGCACTATCTGGTGGTCATGATCGTGCCCGCGCTGTTTTTGATCGGGGCGGAAAGGTATCTGGCACGTCTGTGCGGCCTGGCAACCCTCGTTTGCGCCTCCGACCTTGTTTGGCAACTGGTTCTGCTTTTGCACACCCTGTTGCCGGTACCGCAACACCTCTCCCTCTTTACCAGGTTGTATGTGCTGCATGAAATACTCCTGGCACTCTCCTGGCTGCCGGCGTGGCTGGGTCTTTTGTCGTTGATGGCCCAACCTCATCCCAACCCCGGACCAAGACGACAACGAGGTTTGCAGGGCGTGAACAACGAGACGGATGCATCGGGGCACGCGCGAGGAGCAAGCGGGGCAGCCAACGCAGGTGGCGCCTGATCTGGAACTGGCATCAGGCGACGGTGCCTTCTTCCGCCGGAACCCGGGCCGATCCCCTCCCCGGCAATCCCGAACGCAACTGGCCGTGATCGCCGCCGAAGCCGTGCCGGACCGATGTGAGGGAAGAGCGTCGTTCGGTGGGAGCCCGATCGATGAGTTGGACAGCGATGCCGTCTTCCGTCAATCGTGCCACCTGGCAAGGCAAAGGTCGATGCCCGTTCAATGGCATGACATGCAGAAAGCCTATGTCACCTATATTAACCGTCACAGGACAGTAACCGAGTGTAAAATAAACACCACTTTCACTCACATTATCGGTCATGCCGATATAACCTCTTCCATTGTCCAGTTCAAGCAGAACCCTGGTGCTGATGTCGATCCTTGCAGCCCTTGTCACCACCATCAAATCCTTGAAATCTCTCACGACAACCCCTCCGGGCTGTTGGAAGTCCAGGACACGGGAAACCGATTTGTTTCCAATTTTACGATGCAACATCCACAGCTCCATTGGACCACACAGCCAGGGTGGAGTTCAACGATTTAACAAACGATGATCTTATTCCAATTCCAGTTCAAGATGGCTACAAAGCTTGCGACGCGCCAAGCGACAAGGCGGATACGTCCGGGTACGACGGTGGGCGCGCAAAGGGCAGCCAATGCAGGTGGCGCCTGGTCTGGAATTGGAATAGCATCATCGTCTCTGCTGTGCGTGAATTTATTGGCAAGTCGAGATGGTATCGTCGCTGGTTGGGAGGAGAGTGTCGTGACGACGATGATTTCCGAGGTCTATGAGGCGTTCCGCGAAGCCGGGGTGTCCGAAGAGAAATCGCGTCGCGCTGCTGAAGCCATGTCGGCGGAAAGCATCGCGACAAAAGGGGACATCCGCGCCATCGAGCGACGGTTTGACTGGGTCGATGGCAAGCTGAAACGGGTCAAGTGGATGTTGGCCCTGATCATCACGGTCGAGGCGTTGCCCTTCGTCAAGGCCTTGTTTGCCCATTGAAAGACGCTCAAGGGAAATTTGCCCGGTGGCCTGCCGGCGTTTTGCCGTGAAGGTCGCTTTTCGACTTCCATCGTGCCGAGGGTGGAGGAAGGCCTCCCCCGTCAACCAAGACCGTCGTGAAGGTTGCTTTTTGATTTTCATGGGTCGAGGCGCAAAAGTGCCACTGTTGGGGAACCGTGTCGGTTGGCGTGGTGCTCGATCATCTCCAACAGGATTTTCCTTCTGATCGGCTTTGCCAGATGGGCGTCGCATCCGGCCTCCAGGCTCAAGGCGATGTCCTCCTTCAGGGCGTGGGCGGTCAAGGCGATGATCGGCAGCCGGGGCAATCCCCGCTCCTGTTCGATCTGTCGCCACGCCCGGGTGGCCATGTGCCCGTCCATGATCGGCATCTGCACATCCATCAGCACCAGATCAAACGATGCGTGGCGCATCCTGTCCAGGGCAGCCATGCCGTTTTCCGCCGTTTGCAGCACGCATGGCACCCCCTTCAGGTAGGTCTCGATCAACAACCGGTTGTCCTCCGAGTCATCGACCAGCAGGATGTGCCAGGGACGTTTCCCGCCCGCGCCCGACGCATCGTCTGGCTGCAAAGGGTGCGGCGCGCGCGGCGCCAGTTGCAAGGCAAGCTCGATGGCACGAACCAGGTCGGCGCGGCGTACCGGCTTGACCAGGGTGTGTCGTATCCCCGCCTGATCACACCGCTCCTGGTAGTGTTCCCGATACCTGGAGGCAAATGTCACAATGGGTGTCGTTGGGTAACCAGCCTGGCGCCAGGCATCAACCAGCGGCAAACCCTCCCCGCCGGAGATGTGCGCATCGAGCAGAATCAGCCGGTAGGGTCTGCCCGCGGCCAGGGCCTCCGCCGCCTTTGCACGCGCCACGTCGCCACTGGTTGCCTCCTCGACGTCGGCGTGCATGCGTTCGAGGTGTTCCTGAAACACCAGGCGATCGTGTGCATCGTCGTCGGCCACCAGCGCGCGCACCCCGCACAGATCGGGTAGCGTTGGCGACGACCCCGATTGAGCAGGCGCAAAGGGAATGACGACGGTGAAGGTCGTCCCCTCCCCGAGGGTACTCGCAACCTGGATCGTCCCCGCCATCTTTTCCACCAGCTTCCTGACGATGGCCAACCCCAGGCCGGTTCCGCCAAAACGGCGGGTGACGGAGACGTCGGCTTGCACGAAACTTTCAAAGATCGGACCCAGCCGATCCGGCGGGATGCCGATGCCGGTATCCTCCACCCGAAAGACAAGTGCGACCTTTTCGGTCTCCTCCGGCAAAACGGCGGGCGGCAGGGGTTCCACGACCAGGGAAACGGTTCCCCGTTCGGTAAACTTGACGGCGTTGCTCAGCAGATTAAGAAAAATCTGTCGCAGGCGGGTGGGATCTCCCAGCAGCCACTCCGGCACACCGGGCTCGACGCGGTGGATCAACCGCAATCCCCTGGAACTTGCCCGCACGGTCATGATGTCGCGGACGACGTTGAGCTCCTCGGCCGGGTTGAACGGCACCTGCTCCAGGGAGAGCTGTCCGGCCTCGATCTTGGACAGATCGAGTACGTCGTTGATGATGGCGAGCAAATTTTCCCCGGCCGAACGAAAGACTTGCACAAACTTGCGTTGCTCCGGCTGCAATTCGCTCTCCCAGAGCAGGTCGGCCATGCCGAGGATGGCGTTCATCGGTGTGCGGATTTCATGGCTCATGTGGGCGATGAACTCCGATTTGGCGTGCGAGGCGGCATCGGCCCCCTCGCGGGCCCG
Source organism: Magnetococcales bacterium HA3dbin3 (assembly GCA_002753495.1). Lineage (GTDB taxonomy): Bacteria > Pseudomonadota > Magnetococcia > Magnetococcales > DC0425bin3 > HA3dbin3. The sequence continues at coordinate 3,639 of PEAJ01000184.1, forward strand.
GCGCATCTCATCCGCCACCCGCTTGCGCTCTGTGATGTCGCGAAAGACCCCGACGACCACCCCCTGCCCGCGCAAGACGATCCGATGTGCCAAAATCTCCACCGGAACCAGGTCGCCATCCTTGCGCACGATTACCTGCTCGGTTACGGCGGAGACATCCCAGGGCGGGGGGTGGGGGGGGTGTTGCGCCTGTCCGCCCTCCTGCCGCGTTGCATCGGATGCATGCAGTTGACTCCAATGCAAATCGACAATCTCCGCAAGTGGTCGTTGCAACAGCCGGCAGGCTTCGGTATTGGCATCGAGGATGCGCCCGGAGTCGGCATCAGCGAGCAGAATGGCATCCGGGGCCTTCTCGAACAGGGTGCGAAATCGGGATTCGCTCTCGGCGAGGATTTGATCCTTTTGGCGCAACTCCGCCAGATCGCGTTTCAGCTGATTGGCGAGGGCTTGCAGTTTATCGGTCATGCAGTTGATGGAGAGGGCAATGTCGGCCAGTTCATCGGTTTCGTTTGTTGCCAGCCGATGCCCCAGGTCGCCGTCGGCAATGATCCCGACCCCAACGCGCAACGCCAGGACGCGCCGCCGGATCAAACGCCCGACAAACAGCAGGTTGACCACCACGACCAGCGAGAGGATGGCAGCAAACAAGGCAATGGCGCCGATCAGGTGGTGATAGGCCGTTTGCCGGGCCTGATCGCCAATCTGGTGCAGGGCGGCGACAGTATCCTGAATGCGCGATGTGTGCAGCAGCGATTGACTCATCAGCCGCTTGTCCATCTCCCGGAGGATCTCCCGGTTTGCATCCGGACGTTTCATCTCGGCCGTATTGTCGACGATGCGTGTCATGATCCTGGCATCGTCTTCGAGTTCGCGCTGGATGGTCTCCAGGTGACCCCGACTTGTTGTTTCCATCACCTGCCCAAGGGCCCGTTCCACCAACTGTCGGGTCCGAATGTTTTTTTCCGTCCATTGCCGATTGGCGCGCGCTTCGCGGTAGAGGAAATACTGATCACGCAGTGAGATTTTTTCCAAATTGCCATTACTGATGTCTTCAAACAGTTCATATTGGTCCGTGGCAACCTGATACTCTCCCACAAACCAGGCGAGCAGGGCGAGCAGCAGCAGCAGGCTGCCTATCGAACCAAATACCAGAAGATTCAATCGGCTCCGAATGCGCATCGATCAACGCTTCAGCAAAACCGATCGTGGCTTGACGGCCTCAAGATCCTCAAGGTCGAAATACGCGAGATAGTCCGGCATCTCGCGACGTTCGACCAGGCCGTTGTTGATGGCCCAGCGGGTTTCATCCTCAAGGGTGATCAACAGGGTTTGGTCCAACTTCAGCTTGTATTCAAAG
>PEAJ01000185.1 GCA_002753495.1 Magnetococcales bacterium HA3dbin3
AGGGGGGGCGGGCGGGAAGCCGGCGGGATTGACGCCGTAACCCGGGCCTTGCCCGGTCGGCGGGAAACCCGGCGGGTTGGTTCCAGGGCGCGCGTTTGGTGGAAAGAGGGCGGGGTTGTTGCCAAAACCGGCGCCGGGGTTCTGTCCGCCGGGTTGGAAAACGGCCGAACTGTTGCCAGGAAGTGCGTTGGATGGTTGGCTCGCGGAACCGGCACCACGTCCGGAGCCGGGGTTTTGTCCGCCGGCGGCGAGAGTGGAAGGGGTGGCTCCCGGGGGGGGGCTGGCTAATGAGCCGGCGGGGTTGCCGCTGTTTGCGATGTTGGATGGAAAGCCGGCGGGGGTGCTGCCCGCCCCAGGCAGGCCCGGTGGGTACAATCCGGGCGGGGGGAACGGACCGGGCATGCCACCTGGCGGATAGCCGGACCCGAACCCGGGCCCGAATCCTGGAATGCCCAGGGGATAGGGGATGGGGATCAATCCCGGTCCGATCATGCCGGCTGGGTAACCTCCGAAGGTGGATCCGGTCATCGGGAACGGGTAGCCTCCCGATCCCGACCCAACCCCGGCGTTGTCCGGGGCAAGGTTGTCGGGGCCGGAGGCGGGGTTTGTGGCCGGGAGGCGGGAGCCGCCTGGCGGGGAGGCGGTTGGAGCCGAGGGTGATACCGACGCGCGGGCCGATCGCGTCGGGGCACTGGTACCATCGGTCCGCCCGGAGATCGATGGAGGTGGGCCGCCCGCGGGGGGTGTCTCATCGTTTGTCGGGGTGTCGTCGCTCTCCAGGCGCAGGGGCGGGAGAAGCAGACCGGCGGTGGTGGCCACAGTGGTGACACGAACCCACCAACGCCCCCCCAGGTAGTGTTCAAGCAGGGCCTGCACGAACGCCGATTGCTGGTTTCTGCCCTCCGACTCCGCCTGCGCCGGTTCGCCCTGGCTGAACTGGATGGTTTGCAAGGGTGTCTTCAGAACCGCGGCGATGCTGCGTCGTTCGGCATCGGACATGGGGTCCAGGAGCTGAATGACATCGGCAATCCGCTGTGCGGTTTGCAGGCTGCCGGCGGTGTAGAGGGCCTGGCCACGATCGTAGAAATGAATGGCGGCGCTCGCGAGCAGGGCCAAAGTCATGCCACCGGCGAGCACGACCATCAACCGACCGAACAGCCCTCCGGGGAGAATCCGGCAGATGAACCGGATCAGGTTGTTCATGGGAGAATGTCCACCTTGGCCGCCATCATGTAACCATGGCCGCGCACGGTGCGGATGATCACCGGATCCTTGCTCTCTTCCCGAAGGCGCTTGCGCAGGCGTCCGATCTGCACATCGATACCCCGCTCGAACGGGCTTGATTCACGCCCGGCGTAAAGCTCCATGATGCGGTCGCGATCAAGCACCTCGCCGGCGTGGCTCAAGAAGATGCGCAGCAGGTTGTACTCCTTGCGACTCAAGGAGACGACCACGTTCTCTGGCGATCGGAGTTGCCGGGTGGGAATGTCGAGGGTCCAGCCGGCAAAGCTGATGCGTCGGGCCACCACCTCTTTTCCGGCCACCGGGGCCGCCCTTGCCCGGCGCAGGACGCTCTTGATCCGGGCAAGCAGCTCGCGCGGATTGAACGGCTTTGGCAGGTAATCATCGGCGCCCATTTCCAGGCCAATGATGCGATCGGTCTCCTCGACCCGGGCGGTCAGCATGATGACCGGCAGGTTGGATGTTGCCGGATCGGCGCGCAGGTTGCGGCAGAGCGTCAGGCCATCATCACCTGGCAGCATCAGGTCGAGAATGACCATGTCCACCTGTTCGTGGGAGAGTTCGGCGCGCAGTCGGGAGCCATCGGGCAGGGTCCGGCATGCATAGCCGTTCTTCAGCAGGTAGTCCCGCAGCAGTTCCCGGGTCTCTTCATCGTCTTCCACGATCAAAATCCGGTCTCGTTCCGACATAAGCCGACCCCACGCACGATGATTGACCAGCGCTCAAGCGCACCACGCCTGAACATGATCCACTTCGTGAAAAAAGTCAAAATGCACCGCGGCCGCCGCGTGGCGAAGAGGTTCCGACCCCGGGATCCCATTTTCAACCTTGACGAACCCTGATCGGGAAGCTACCCTCCATCGCCTCGCCAGTTTCTCCTTCAAGACACCAGATCACACCGCGCGCCCGTAGCTCAGCTGGATAGAGTACTTGGCTACGAACCAAGGGGTCGGAGGTTCGAATCCTTCCGGGCGCGCCAGTTTTCTAACGCACCGGGGGCCTCTTCGGGCCGAGGGGGCTGGTGTCTTCGCCTCTTCTGGTCTTTTCTGTCCTGGCAGAGTCGGACGTGGTCAACCCCTGCCCATCATGCGGCGGGCGGCTTCCGCGAAATATCCCGACCGGCTCATTCCAAGTTCGCGGGCGGCATGGTCGATCTTTGCCAGCAGGTTTTCCGCCAGGGAGAGGTTGACCCGGATCCAACGCGCCGGGATCTCCACGCGGACCAGAAAGCGCGCGACCTCCTTTTCGTCGGCTGGTAGTAGCTTGTCACCGATTGCGCCAACGGCTGTGGGATCGAGAAACGGATCCCCGTTGTGCACCAGCAAGGCAGCGTGCCCCGTCAGGGCGTTGCCAACATGGATCGCGGCTTTTTTTGAGGCTTGGTCGTGCGGGATTGTCTGGAATCGGGCATGATGGGAGCCATTTCGCATGAGGACGCCCGGGAGCTGATTCCACGTTGTCCACCAGGGGGTATGCCATGAATGGGATCAAAGCGATTGTCGCATCCATCATCCTGCTGTTGGTTGGGAGTAACGCCGCCGCGCAGCAGCCCGTCACGGACCAGACCGCCGTGGTACCGGGGCCGATTGATCGGGCAAAAATTTTGACCAGTCCAGGCGTATTTGGAAATTTTTCAACCTATAAAATCCGCCCTGACTACTATGCTTTGCCGGCAGGGGAGAGAGACAAGGCTGCCGCCGAGGTTCTCGCGGTCGTTGGGAAGCACAAGGATAAGGTCATCGTCGATGCCTATCTCACACGCGGTTTCAAGGCTCAGAGCGATTACCTCCTGCGCGTTCACGCCTACGACATGGCCGCCACGCAGGCATTTTTGATCGACTTTCGCGCGACGCTCTTTGGCGTCCACTCCGACGTTACCGAGAACCTGGTCGGAATCACCAAGGGTCTCAACTACATCACCAAGGAGAAATCGCCGGGTCTGAACCCGGGGTTGACGAGCACCTCCTATAGTGCCGAACCCCCGCGCTACGCCATCGTGATCCCGGTCAAAAAAAGCGCCGAGTGGTGGAATCTGTCCGATGAACAGCGCCTCAAGGAGATGGAGGCCCATACGGCTCCAACGCTTGCTTTCCTGAGTAACGTCAAGCGGAAGCTTTACCATTCGACCGGTCTTGATGATACCGATTTTATCACCTACTTTGAGACTGCCGACCTTGCTGCCTTTAATAGTCTGTTGTTGTCGCTGGCCAAGGTACCGGAGAACAGGTACCACGCGCGGTGGGGGAACCCGACCGTGATGGGGACCATTCAGACCTTTGAAGAGGTTGTCCGCGGGCTGTCCGCGGGCCATTGATGTGTCCTCATCCGCAACCTGTTGGGCGTACAGGATTTCGGACGGTGTTGGCGATCGCTTTTCGCACTCGGTTTACGCAATGTCCAGGGGGATGAAAGCGAGGGTCCCCACCCTCTTTTCAGACCTGTATCGGATCAAGCAGGGCGATGCCCTTTTGAAATTTGGTTTGTGTCGCCGGTGTCAGTGGATGGCGCTGGGTCAGCGTGTCGGCGAGATGTTGCAGGGAGAGGGATGATCCGGCGATCAGCTCCAACTCAACCTCGCACACGGAGGTCACCTTCGCTCCGGCGCGGATGATACCCGCGTCCACGGCCAGTTCGACCTGACAGCCATCGGGCAGGGTCAACATCAGGATGCGGCGTTGGATGTCGGTGGTCAGCAGGGGGAGGAGGGGCAGGAGCGCGGCAGCCGCGGGGTCGGTCCTTGCGGCGCACAAGGCCTGGTCCCGCACCGGTCCCGGGGGCAACGATCCGAGCGTGGCGACGGGCAGGGCGGAGCAGGCCTGCAACTCCTCATGGCGTGCAACGCCAGCGACGAGCGAACCCCGTCCTTTGAGTTCGACCCACCACTGATCATCGGTCACCTGGCGCATGCGCAACCCCCAACGCGCGCGCAGGAGGGCTCGATCCGGCGTGTCGTAATAGGTGGCAAGGAACGAGCGGTCGACTGGTGGTTGATCTTCGGCCAACGCGCATACCCACGGGTCGCGCAGAACCGCCGCCAGAACCTCCTGGTTTGGAGCAGTGAGCTTGATTTCCTCTTCCAGGTGCGTGGAGGTTTCTACAGCCATCCCAGGCCGCGGGCGATCCAGTTGCGCAGTTGCTGGATGGGAAGGGCGCCACTGAAGCGGTCGATCGCCTGGCCATCACGCACCAGGATCAGGGTCGGGACGGCCTGGATCCGGAACTGTTGCGCCAGGGTCGGATTGGTGTCCACATCGACGGTGACCACCTTGAGGCGACCGACCAGATCCTGCGCGATGGTGACAAGGTGCGGCGCCATGTCACGACACGGCCCGCACCAGGTGGCGTGGAAATCGACCAGAACCGGGACCGGTGCATGCAGAACCGCCGTGGCGAAGCCGGATGCATCAACCGGCAGCGGCCAACCCGGAGCCGGCGGCGGCAGCGGGGCGTGACAGCGACCACACCTACCCTGATCGGCAAACCTCTCCGGTGGAATCCTGTTGCTGGTGCCACAGGCCGGACAGTGGAGGATCACCGGGTCTGCCATTGCCTTGCCGTCCTACTGCCCGAGCGCGTAACCCTGCCCGCGCCAGGTACTGGTGCCACCGACCACATTGTAGATGCGTGTTTCGCCGGCGGCACGCTTGAGGATGACCGACCCTTTGAGCGAGCGGTTGCCACTTTGGCACACCACCGCCACGTCGC
>PEAJ01000186.1 GCA_002753495.1 Magnetococcales bacterium HA3dbin3
TTGCCGCCACTTTTGCGCAGGGCCTGCACGATCAAGTGCTGTTCCAGCGCCTCCAGGGAGAGCCCGGCATCCGGCAGAACGAATTGTCCCGGGGCGGAAAACATCGCCAGTGGCAGGGCATTCGTTACCGCATGCATCTCCACCGGCAAATGTTCCGGCAACACCGCGCCGCCGCCCTGCAGGACCACGAGTCGTTCGGCGAGGTTTTTCAGCTCCCGAACATTGCCTGGCCAGTCGTAACGTTGCAGACAGGCGACGGCAGCGGCGGAGATCCGTGGTTGGGGCCGCTGGTGCCGTGCGGCATGACGCGCCATGAATGTCGCAAGCAACGGCTCGATGTCGCCACGCCGCGCGCTTAAAGGCGGCAGCTCCAGCGGCACGACGTTCAGACGGAAAAACAGATCCTGGCGAAATTTCCGCTGTTGCACGAGCAGCGCCAGATCGACATGCGTGGCGGCAATCACCCGCACATCGACCCGACACACCCCCTGTTGCCCCAGGGGCTGAATGTCGCCATTTTCGAGAAAACGCAGCAACTTGGCCTGCATCGGCAACGGCAGATCACCAACCTCGTCCAGCAGCAACGTGCCGCCATGGCTTGCGCGCAGCCACCCCGGACGTTGCACATCGGCGCCGGTGAAGGCCCCCTTGGCATGACCAAACAGCTCGGCCTCGGCCAGGGTTTCCGGCAGGGCGGCGCAGTTGATCGCATGAAAGGGACCACGACAACGCGGGCTCGCCGCGTGCAGGGCCCGCGCCAGCAGCTCCTTGCCGGTACCGGAGGCGCCGAGCAGCAGCACCGTGACCTCGGTCGGGGCGATCAGCCGCGCGGCACGCAGCACGTTGGCAAACGCCGGTGCCTGACCCAACAGCTCGGAAAAAGCGGGCATCTTCTCCTCTTTCCTCAGGACAAACCGGAAAACGCGACCGGTTTGGGGGTGCTCCAGGGTACCATAAGCGGAAGTTATTTTGCATCACTCCGCTTGATCGTCGCAAGGGACGGCACTGCCGCTCACAGGACTCCAGGCAGGGTGAGGATGCCGGAGAGGATGAAAAACAGACCCGTGGTCCAGCGCACCCAGGTTGCGCGTCGCCACTGCATCATGAAACCGGCGAGGAGACCGGTGGTGATGGCCATTGGCAGCGTGCCGACGCCAAAGCTCACCATGGTCAGCGCCCCCTGGAGTGGTGTGGCCATCGACAGGCTCAACAGCAGGGTGGCGTAGACGAGAAAGCAAGGCAACCACCCCCAGATCACCCCGAGCAGCAGCGCCTGACCGGGTGAGCGCAACGGGAGCAGACGCCGCCACCATGGTTCGATGCGCAACCACAGCGGCGTGCCCAGGCGTTCAAGGCCGGCGAGCAGGGGAAAACGTCCGGTCAGGTAGAGCCCGACCATGACCAACACCAGGGAGGCGAGAATCTGCAACAGGGTGTGTCCACCAGCCGGACCGGTGATGCCAGAGCCCTCTTGCCCGAGAAAGCCGGCGGCGGCACCGGCCAGGGTGTAACTCAACAGACGGCCGATGTTGAGGGCGGCCACGTAGAGGAGCAGGGTCGGGCGATGTTGGCGCACGGCGTCGGGCAGACTCATGCTCAAGGCGCCGATGATGCCGCCGCACATGCCCAGGCAGTGCAGGGTGCTCGTCAACCCGAGCAGCAGCGCCACGAGCATGCCGCCCTCACCGGGTATGGAATGACAGGTTGGTTCCGCAAGCATGCGTGTGCTTTTTCCCGTGACCGCGGGTGATCTGATACCGATGCGACTCCCCATATACACCCGATCGCCAGGCCAAAAACAGTGCCGCGTGGTCGGCGCACCGGTTGTGTCATTTGCCACACTGCGTTGGGTGATTTCGCGCACATCGGTGAGAAAAAATTGGGAAAAATTGACTCATCATATTGTATAGAGACCATTTTTAAGCATGGTACACCCGTTGCTGTGGCGCTCGACTGGTCGTTGTCATCGTCGTGGTATTCGTCAGCAAGGAGCCTATCGATCATGTCGAGAAAACCCTCCCCTTCCTCCCTGATGTGGTTGTGTGGCGTATCGCTGTTGTTGGCGTCCGGTGGTGCGGTCGCCGACCCGGATGCCGCTGCCGCTCCCGCGACCCGGGGGAAGGAGCAGGCCGATCCTTCCGCGCGCGCGGGGGAGACGACCGCGGCGCCGACCACCCTGCGCGAGGTGGTGGTGAGTGCGCCGCCGCTTGCGGAGTCGGGTATGCTTGCCGGTCATGAACACGGTGCGCTGGATCTGATGCCGAAGCGGAGTGTGACCGGCGATACCGCCACCCTGCTCGGGGAGCTGCCCGGGGTGGCCTTGCGTGGCAATGGCGGGGTTTCGTCGTTGCCCGAAATCCATGGTCTGGCCGATGATCGGTTGCGGACGCAAGTCGATGGTGTCGATGCCGTATCCGCCTGTGCCAACCACATGAATCCGCCGCTTTCTTACATCGATCCGACCCATGTTGGCAGTGTTCGCGTCTTTCCTGGTGTCACCCCGGTGAGCGTGGGTGGTGACAGCATCGGCGGGACGATTCAGGTCGAATCACCGGCGCCGCGCTTTGCCAAGGCGGGAGAGAGCCTGTTTACCGGCGAGGCGGGCACCCATTATCGGAGCAACGGCGATGCCCTGGGTGCCCATCTCACGGCGACGGCGGCCGGCGAAAGCTTGAGTGCCACCTACAGCGGGGCGGTCGCCAAGGCCGGTGATTACACGGCGGCGAAGGCTTTCAAACCCGCTGCCCTTGCCGCCAGCGATCGCGGGTGGTTGAACGGCGACGAAGTGGGATCGTCGCGCCACAAGGCGGAAAACCACGCCCTTGGTCTGGCCGCGCGCCATGAAAACCATCTGACCGAGTTGAAGATCGATGCGCAGGAGATCCCCTACCAGGGCTTTCCAAACCAGCGCATGGACATGACCGAAAACGACAACCTTCGCGGTCAGTTGCACTATACGGGGCGCTATGCGTGGGGCGTTCTTGAGGGACGGATTCATGGCGAGCACACCCGGCATCGGATGGATTTTGGTCCGGACAAGCAGTTCACTTACGGCACCGCCGCGACCATTCTGGCGCCGGGCATGCCGATGAACACCGACGGCAAGACCCTGGGGGCGCAACTCAAGGCGGATGTTCTGCTTTCCGAGCGTGACACGCTGCGGGTGGGGGCCGAGGCGCTGCGTTATCGGCTCGATGATTGGTGGCCGCCGTCGCCAGCGGTGTTGCCGGCCGGGGTGACCACGGGTGGCATGGCACCCAATACCTTTTTGAACATCAACAATGGGCAGCGTGATCGTGTCGGTGTGTTTGCCGAGTGGGAGGCGCGCTGGCAGCCGCAGTGGACCTCTCTGCTTGGCGTGCGCGGTGAGTTGGTGCGGATGGACACCGACCCGGTGCATGGCTACAACAACGGCGCGATGTATGGCGATCCGGCGGTGGCGACGAGTATTCCCGGGGCATTCAATGCCGCCGATCGTCGGCGCGACGACGGCAACGTCGACCTGACTGCCTTGGCGCGTTACACCCCGACGCCGGATCACACCTTTGAGGCGGGTTATGCGCGCAAGACGCGTTCGCCCAACCTTTACGAGCGTTATGCCTGGTCGACCAACACCATGGCGATGGAGATGGTCAATCTTGTTGGCGATGGCAACTACTATCTCGGCAATCTCGATCTCAAACCGGAGGTGGCGCACACCTTCAGCGCCACCGCCGATTGGCATGACGGGGCACGGGGGCGTTGGGGTTTGCGCGTGACCCCTTATGTCACCCATGTCGAGGATTACATCGATGCACGGCGTTGTCCGACCGCGGTTTGCGGGGCATCGACCGCCGTGACCAACAGCCTGACCGCGACTTCCGGGTTTGTCTATCTGCAATATGTCAATCAATCCGCGCGTTTGTATGGGATGGACGTGGAGGGTCATGCGCAACTGGTCGATGGAGGCGACTACGGTCGTTTGACCTTGAAGGGGTCGGCGGGGGATGTGCGGGGCGAGAATCGCACAACGGGCGATCACCTGTACGACATCATGCCGTTGCATGGCAAGTTGGCGGTTGTGCATCAGCGGGAGCGTTGGAGCAACACCGTCGAGGAGGTGTTGGTTGCCCCGAAGCGGGAGGTATCCCAGACCAGGGACGAGTTGAAGACCGGGGGGTATGGTCTGCTCAACCTGCGCAGCAGTTATGAGTGGGATCGCGCGCGGCTTGATGTTGGTCTGGATAATGTTTTGAATCAGTTCTACAATCCGCCGCTTGCCGGTGCGTATGTTGGGCAAGGGGCGACGATGTCGGGTGGGGCGATTCCTTGGGGGACACCCATTCCGGGGCCGGGGCGGGCGGTGTATGCGGGCTTGACCGTTAAATTTTGAGGTCCCTAACTTTTGAAAGTGGTTGGGGGGTCCGGGGGGAGGCTCTGCCTGCCCCCCGGCGGGTCCAGGGCAGAGCCCTGGTGGGTCCAGGGCGAAGCCCTGGTGGGTCCAGGGCGAAGCCCTGGTGGGTCCAGGGCGAAGCCCTGGTGGGTCCAGGGCGAAGCCCCGTTGTTTTTATTTTCTTTTCTTCTTTTTTTTGCTTTTCCGCCCCCCTTCCCACGGGCGATTTTCGCACGCTTTTCGCGAAAATCGCCCTTAAGGGGCGGCCATTGCCCTGCGTTCTTTTCGCGCTTTCCAGCAAAAAAACGCAGGGCGGATTGCAGGTTTTCATGGGTGCCAGCCCTTCCCTGAAGGCATGTTGTCTCCCCCCAGGGGCGCGGAGCCCGCTCCCGTAGGCGCGTCACAAACGCGCTACCGGGGGGCGTTGCCCGCTCCCGTGGGCGCGTCACAAACGCGCTACCGGGGCGCGTTGCCCGCTCCCGTGGGCGCATCACAAACGCGCTACCGGGGGGCGTTGCC
>PEAJ01000187.1 GCA_002753495.1 Magnetococcales bacterium HA3dbin3
TGCGTCCCGCGCGCTTTGCCGCGTAGAGCGCCTGGTCGGCGCGTCCAGTCAGGCTGGCGGGGTCATCGCCGGGCTGGAAGGTGGCAACCCCAAAGCTTGCCGTCACGCGTCCAACCTGGGGGAATGTGTAGGTCTCAACGATGGCGCGAATTTTTTCGGCCAATTTCCTGGCGGCGGCGCAGGGGGCATCCGGGGTGACGACCATGAACTCCTCGCCACCCCAGCGGGCGAGGGTGTCTGAACCGCGCAGGTTTTCCTTCACCAGCATCGCCACACGCTGCAGGATGGCGTCGCCGGTCATATGTCCAAAATTGTCGTTGATCTGCTTGAAATGGTCGAGGTCCATCATGATGACCGAGAGGGGAATCCGATGGCGTTCGGCGCGTTTGCACTCGGCGCGGAGGGTATCGGCGAGCGTTTCACGATTGCAGATGCCGGTCAGGGGATCGCGGAAGGCCTTCACCTTGAGGTCGCGCAGCTGATTTTCGATGCCGGTAACGTCGGCGAAGGTGAAGATCATCCGCCCCTCCTCGGGCAACTGGTTACACGACAGGACAAACGGCTGACGTGTCGCCTCCGGGTTGTCCGGGTGGTGCATGAAGAGGATTGGTGTGTCAGAGGTGGCGACCTTTCGCAAATGGTCGACCCAGCCTGTGGTGGCGGCTTCCTCCCGTGGATCGAGGAAGGATTCCAAGCCTGGGTGGCGATCAAGAAACTCGGATACGCTGTCGAGGCGGGCGAAGTTGAGAAAGGTCCGGTTTAAAAACTCGATTCGCCCTTTATTCAGCACCATGAGGAGGTTGGGATGGATGTCGAGGACAAATCTCTGGTAACCCTCGGCGGCATCGCGTTGACGTTGGTTCCATTGGTTCTTCGCGCAGCGGGTGACCGCCTCAATCAGGTGTGCTGGCAGGACGGGTTTGAAGAGGTAGCGGTCGACTCCCAGCTCGATGGCGCGCACGAAGTAGTCGTCGCTGCCGTAAGCGGTGGTGACGATGACCGGGATATCGGGGTCGGTCTGACGGATGCGCTGCACCATGTCCAGACCATCCATGTGCGGCATGCGTATATCGGTGATGAGCAGGTCGGGAGACTCCTGCTGATAGGTCGCAAAACCGGATGCGGCGTCCGGACAGGGGAAAACCCTCTTGACGTGGCGGGAGAGCAGCTCGGACATCTCATCGCGGATCTCGGAGTTGTCCTCGACGTAGAGAACGGACAGGGCACCAAGCAGCATGTTGTACCTGGGAGTGTGGTCGCGCATGGTCATGACTTAACCTCGGTCCACCGTTAAAAGTTTCCCCTCCCTTGGATTGATTGGAAGCCTGCCTGGAGTCTATGTCACGGTCCGTGCCTCGGCAACAAAATTCGTCAATGTCTCTCCAAAGGTCACATAAACCAATTACTGGCCTACGTTTGTGACAGTCGGGTCCTGTTTTGGGCATGTTCTCGTTCCCCTCTGTTCCAAACCTGCCGTCGAGGTGGGCAGCGGGAGAGCATGGCCCGGTTGGGTTGATTGGTTATGAGAATTTAATCGTATTCTGTTTTCTGTGACGTTTGAGTGTGCAGTCACGACGCGACTTGGTTGCAGAATGATCATTGTGTCATGACATGTCATGCAGATGAGACAGATCTGCATCGTGTGTGCCTGTTTTTCATGCTGCGCTGGATTGGAGAAAAAACGCTGCATTGGGGGGCAAACGGGGCTATCATGCCGGCCGGGGTCCCTGGATGAACGAGGGTGCCTGTCCAGGGTGATGGGGCGTCTGGAGGGGATTGATCGGGGAAAGGGTCGGCTCGGATGGCCGGCGGGCTGGAGGGTTTGAGCCATGGAGGGCGGTTTTGCCCAGGAGACGGAGACGCGAGAGGATGGTTACCACACGCCGGTGATGGTGGCTGAAACCCTTGCGGCCCTCTTGCCGGCGTGCGGGAAGGTCTTTGTCGATGCCACCTTTGGCGGTGGCGGGCACAGCCGTTGTCTGCTCGAAGCCTCGGGTCCCGATGGTCGGGTCATTGCCCTGGACCGTGATCCCGATGCGATCGAGCGTGGGGCACGCGCGGTGCGGGCGTGGTCGGGGCGGCTGACGCTGTTGCACGGTGCGTTCGGGCGGTTGGCGACCGCCTTGCAACAGGCGGGGGTGGTGCCGGTCGATGGCGTGCTTTTCGATCTTGGCGTCTCTTCGCATCAGCTTGACACGCCGTGGCGCGGGTTTTCGTTTCAGACCGATGGTCCCCTGGACATGCGCATGGACCCAACCGCGGGCCAGCCGGTGGCGGAGCTTGTCAATCGCCTGCGCGCCGAGGAGCTTGCCGACATCATCTTCCACTACGGGGATGAACGTTATGCGCGGCGGGTGGCGCGGGCGATCGTGGCGGCGCGCCTTCAGGCACCATTGACCACCACCAGCCAATTGGCCAAACTTCTCGAACGGGTGATCCCCGGTCGCCGTGGCCAGATTCACCCGGCGACGAAAACCTTCCAGGCCCTGCGCATGGCGGTCAATGACGAAATGGCTGAACTTCGCTCCGGATTGGCGGCCGGAATCTCCTGTCTCAAGCCGGGTGGACGCATGGCGGTGATTGCCTTTCACTCGCTGGAGGATCGTCTGGTCAAGGAGACCTTTCGTCAGGGTGCGCAGCCGCGCTCTGTCGGCCACGGGCGGCTGCCCCCGCCGGTTGCCCTCGCGACGCCGCGACCAACTCTGCGCCTGATCACGCGCAAGCCATGGCTGCCGACGCCCGCCGAGGTGCAACGAAATCCGCGTGCGCGCAGCGCCAGGATGCGGGTGGTTGAGCGCTTGCCGGAGGGGGTGGAGGCGGTATGAGGTCCCACTGGCTGCTGTCGGCTTTGCTGGTGGCCCTGCTTGTGGTGACGGCGGCGGCGACGGTTGCCTCGCGCAACTGGATGTTGGCCGCGCACCGTGCCTTGGACGCCGCGCAGAGGGAGCGGCTGCGTCTGCTCGACGAGGAGCAGGCCTTGCAGGTCGAATGGGTTTACCGCACCGGCCTGAACACGGTGGAACGACGTGCACGCAAGGAGTTGGGCATGGAACCCCCGCGCCCCGACCAGTGGCGCGTCTGGCGTCAGGATGACCCATGAAGATTGGCAAACCCAAGGATGCCGGCCCGGCACCCGCGACCGGGCGCAAGGCAAAATTCAGTTTCTCGTTCGGTCGCAAGGGTGGGTCGGCGCCACGACCAACGCCGGCGCCCAAGCAGCCGCGGCGTATTCCGCGGCGTCCACCCGGCGCGTCGGGTCGACAGCAGGGTTTTTTGTCGCGTCTGCCCAATCCGCTGGCGCCACGGGACAGCGAGGCCCACTTTCAGAGCCGGATGCGGTTCGTTGCTGGTGTCTTCTTCCTGAGTTTTGTCCTTCTGGGGGTTCGGGCCGTCGACCTCACCGTCGTGCAGGGAGAGAGCCTGCGCGAAAAGGCGGAGAATCAATACCGGAAAAAGGTGGTGATCCCGGGCATGCGCGGGCGCATCCTCGATCGTCACGGTCGCACCATGGCCACCAGTCTGCCGGTCAAGACCGTCTCGCTTGACCGTGACCGCATGACCGATGCGGCGGAGATGGCCAAATGGCTTGGTCCCTTTCTGGACATGGAGCCAGGCGCGCTGGAGAAACGCCTGGAAAAGGCGCGCCCGGGCTCTTTTCCCATCCTGAAGCGGCGTCTCTCGCCGGAGGTGGTGGAAAAGATTCAATCGACCGAGGAGAAACTGCTGCACGATCGGGCTGAACGCACCGGCGAGGAGTCGGAAGGGCCGGCCCTCTTCTTCGTGCCCGAGGTGCAGCGCTTTTACCCGCTTGGCGAGTTGACCTCGCACATCGTCGGCTTTGTCGACTTTGACGGGCACGGTGTCGAGGGGCTTGAACGCTCCTTCGAAACGGTGTTGCGTGGCAAGCCGGGGGTGCGGCTGATCGTGCGCGATCGCCTCGGACGACCGATGCCACAGGCACGGGTGCTGCAACCGGCCCATCCGGGTACCGATCTCGTCCTGACCATCGATACGACGATCCAGTACGTCGCCTACCGCGCCCTGCTCAAGGCGATGACTCGTACCAAGTCGAAATCGGGTCTGGTCGTGGTCCTCGACCCTGACAACGGCGACATCCTGGCCATGGTTAACCAGCCCAGCTTCAATCCCAACAATATCGCCGAGAGCGAGCCCAAGGATCGGCGCAATCGGGTGGTGATGGATGCCTTCGAGCCGGGATCGACCTTCAAGATGTTCACCATCGCCGCCGCCCTCGATCAAGGCGTGGTACGCCCGGATACTCTCTTCGATGTCGAGGGGGGCAGCATCGTCGTTGGCGGGCGCAAGATTCGCGATACGCATCGTAAAAACCAGATGTTGACGGTTGCGCAGATCCTGCAAAAAAGCTCAAACGTCGGCGCGGCAAAAATTGGCCTCACACTCGGCAACGAACGGCAGGAGCCCTACCTGCATCGCTTCGGTTTCGCCCGCCCGACCGGTGTCGAGGTGGACTACGAGGCAAGCGGTCGTTTCCCGGATATCAAACACTATGTGCGCGTCGGTCTTGCCAACCGCTCGTTCGGTCAGGGCATCAGCGTCACGCCGATCCAGCTGGCTACCGCCGCCGCGGTGATTGTCAACGGCGGGCAGCTCTACGAACCGCACCTGGCGGCGGGGAGGATCGTCAACGGTCATTTTGTCCCGCAGAAGCGTAACCCCCCGACGCGCGTCCTCTCGGATGCGACCTCGCAGGTGATGCGCCGCATGTTGGTCGACGTGGTCAGCAACGAGGGAACCGCTCCCCAAGCGGCGGTGGAGGGGTATATCGCCGCCGGCAAGACCGGCACCGCGCAAAAGGCCTCGCCGACCGGTGGTTATGCCGCCGGTCGCTACTTCTCCTCTTTTGTCGG
>PEAJ01000188.1 GCA_002753495.1 Magnetococcales bacterium HA3dbin3
AGCTCTTCAAAGCTGCCTGGATCCATCAGGACATCGATGCGCTCGCGGGCGGTCAGTTTGCCGCGCGCATGTTGGCCGTCCACCCTTTTCTGGCCGCCGCCGATGCGTGCTTCTTGCCGCAGCCGTTCCATTTTTTCCAGGATGTTTTCCATCTCGCGTTCCGTTTCTGTGGCAGGGGGTTTACCTGATCAAGCCAAGTTCTTGTCGGTGTAGGCGGAAAGAAGTTGGTCGGCGGCGGCGATCGGGGTCATCCGGCCCCGGGTGACCGCCTCCTCCAGGTCCGGAAGCAGCTGACGTACCCGGAGGTGGTGGGTGAAACGTCGCTTCAGCCCCTCGTCGATCAACTCCCACATCCAGTGTCGCGATTGCCGCCGCCGTTTGCGTTCCATTTCGCCCGAGGCGATCATGGTGGTGCGAAACGTCTCCAGGGTGGCGATGAACTCGGCCAGGCCGGTGTTGGCGAGGGCACTTGCGAGCAGGACCGGGGGTGACCAGTCGGGGGTCAGGGGATTTTGCAAGGTCAAGGCCTGACGCAGCAGGCGAGCGGCAGTGTGTGCCGGTTCCATCATGGTGCCGTCGGCCTTGTTGACGACAAGCACGTCGGCCAGCTCCATGATGCCGCGCTTGATCCCCTGCAAATCATCGCCGGCATTGGGCAGGGCGAGGAGGACGAAGCAGTCGACCATGCTGGCCACGGCCACCTCGCTCTGTCCGACACCGACGGTTTCAACGATGATGGTATCGAACCCGGCCGCCTCCAGGACCAGGATCGACTCCCGCGTTTTGCGCGCAACGCCGCCGAGGGTCTCCCCAGCCGGGCTCGGGCGGACGAAAGCCTGCGGATGCACCGAAAGCTGCGTCATGCGCGTTTTGTCGCCGAGCAGGCTGCCGCCGGAACGGCTGGAGGAGGGGTCAACGGCGAGAACCGCCAATCGTTTGCCCTGGGTAATCAATGCCATGCCCAGGGCCTCGATGAAGGTGCTCTTGCCCACGCCCGGTGGGCCGGTGATGCCGATGCGGAAGGAGTCACCGGTATGGGGTTGCAGGGCGGAGAGGACGGCGGCGGCGCGCTCGTTGTCGATTGTCCGCGTGCTCTCCACCAGGGTGATGGTCTTGGCGAGCAGACGCCGGTCGCCGCCCCGCACCCCCTGGACGTGGCTTTCGGTGGAAAAGCCGGTCATCACGCTTTGCCGGAATGACCTTCGATCGACTCGATCACCTTGCCAGCGGCAACGACGATCGAGGTACCGGGTCCGAAGACCGCCGCCACCCCGGCATTGTACAAGGCCGGGTAGTCCTGCTCGGGGATGACGCCACCAACGACGACGACAATCTCCCCGGCGCCGCGGGCGCGCAGGAGGTTGATCAATTCCGGCACCAGGGTTTCATGCGCGCCGGCGAGGGTGGAGACGCCGATGACATGCACGTCGTTTTCGATCGCCTGTGCCGCCGCCTCTTCCGGGGTCTGGAACAGCGGTCCCAGGTCAACGTCGAAGCCGAGGTCGGCGAAGGCCGAGGCGATCACCTTGGCGCCGCGATCGTGGCCATCCTGCCCCATCTTCACCACGAGCATGCGCGGCCGACGACCATGCTTGTCGGCAAAGGAACGCACCTTGCCCAGGAGCTCATCCCACTGCGGATTGGCCTCCCACACCTTGCCGTAAACCCCGGTGACGGCGTGGGTTTCGGCACGATGCCGGCCGTAGATCTTTTCCAGCGCCGCGGAGACCTCGCCGACGGTTGCGCGCAGCCGCACCGCCTTGACCGCGAGGTCAAGCAGGTTGCCGGTGTTGTCGTGGGCGGCATTGGTGAGGGCCTCCAGCGCGGCCTGGACATCTTTCTCGTTGCGGGTTTTGCGAATCTGCTCCAGGCGATTGACCTGCGAGGTGCGGACGGCGGCATTGTCGACTTTCAGCACGTCGACCTTTTCGACCGTGGCCGGACGATACTTGTTGACACCGACGATGGTATCGAGGCCGCGGTCGATGCGCGCCTGCTTCGCCGCTGCCGACTCCTCGATGCGGCGGTTGGGCAGACCAGTCTCGATCGCCTTGACCATGCCGCCCATTTTTTCGATCTCCTCGATGATCGCCCAGGCGGCGTCAGCGAGTTCGCGCGTCAGCTTTTCCATCATGTACGAGCCGCCCCAGGGGTCGGCGACGTTGCAGATATGCGACTCCTCCTGGATGATCACCTGCGTGTTGCGGGCGATGCGCGAGGAGAACTCCGACGGCAGGGCAATCGCCTCGTCGAGGGCATTGGTGTGCAGCGACTGCGTGCCGCCGAACACCGCCGCCATCGCCTCGATCGTCGTGCGCACGATGTTGTTGTAGGGATCCTGCGAGGTGAGCGACCAGCCGGAGGTCTGGCAGTGGGTGCGCAGGATCTTCGAGCGGCTGTCCTTGGGGTTGAACTGGCCGACGATGCGCGCCCAGAGCAGACGCGCGGCGCGCAGCTTGGCGATTTCCAGGTAGAAGTTCATGCCGATGCCGAAGAAGAACGACAACCGGCCGGCGAAGCTGTCCACCTCCAGCCCGCGATCGACGGCGGTCTGGATGTAGGCCTTGCCGTTGGCCAGGGTGTAGGCCAGTTCGAGCACCGCATTCGCCCCCGCCTCCTGCAAGTGATAGCCGGAGATGGAGATGGAGTTGAAACGCGGCATGTGCTGCGAGGTGTACTGGATGATATCGCCGACGATGCGCATCGATGGCGTCGGCGGATAGATGTAGGTGTTGCGGACCATGAACTCCTTCAGGATGTCGTTCTGGATGGTGCCGCTCAAATCCTTTTGCGCCACCCCCTGCTCCTCGGCGGCGACGATGTAGCCGGCGAGGATCGGCAGCACGGCGCCGTTCATGGTCATCGAAACCGAAATCTCACCCAGGGGAATGCCGTCGAAGAGGATTTTCATATCCTCGACCGAATCGACGGCGACACCGGCCTTGCCGACATCGCCGCGCACGCGCGGGTGGTCGGAGTCGTAACCGCGGTGGGTGGCGAGGTCAAAGGCCACCGACACCCCTTGCCCGCCCGAAGCCAGGGCGCGACGGTAGAAGGCGTTCGAGGCCTCAGCGGTGGAGAAACCGGCATACTGGCGGATGGTCCAGGGGCGTCCGGTGTACATCGTGGGGTAGGGACCGCGAATGAAGGGTTCCAGGCCGGGACCCGGTTCCAGATCGCTCATCCCTTCCAGATCCAACCCGCTGTAGAGGGGCCGCACCACCAAACCCTCCGGCGTTGTCCACTCCAGGGTGGAGACGGATTTGCCCTTTATGGCTTTCTCCGCGGACTTGCGCCAAGCCTCGTAGGCATCTGCCTGCTTTTTCGATGCGGTCATTTTCTTCTGTTCCCCATTTGATTAGAGTGTTCGGAGGCAAACCGGCGCATTCTACGCCCTTGCCCTCCCCGATGCCAGGAGGCTCGCGGCCGAGGTGGTGACCGTTGCCGGATGATGCAGCTGGTGGGTGACGAAGAGGGAGACCACCAGCAGGGTGAGTGCGTTGCCCTGATGGGTTGTCGCCAGGGGGACCGGCACTTCGAGCAGCAGCGTCGCCACCCCGAGCCCCACTTGCAACAGGGCGACCAGGACGAGCAGGTTCAGCCCGGTGCGTGTGCGATCGGGGAGCGCATGAAAACGTGCGCGCAGCCAAAACGCCAGGGTGACTCCCAGGGTCAGGAGGGCGAGCAGGCGGTGATCGAACTGCACGGCGGCGATGTTCTCGAACAGGTTGCGCAGTGGTGGTTGCAATTGCCAGTAGCCGTCGGGGAGCCACTGCCCGTCCATCAGCGGGAAGGTGTTGAAGGCATGCCCGGCCTTGAGCCCGGCGACAAACCCGCCCGAGGTGGCGGTGAAGGTGACGAGGAGGGTGGCGAGCCAGGCCAAGAGGCGCAAGTCCCGCTGTCCGGACGGCGCATCACCGCTGTTGCCCAGGTGCAGACCGAGCGCCAGCCAGAACATGAGCGCGTCGATCAGGAACGCCAACATCAAATGGGCGGTCAGGCGGTATTGGCTGACGCTTGGGTCGTTGACCAGGCCACTCTTCACCATGTACCACCCGAGCACCCCCTGTGCCCCGCCCAGGAGGAAGATACCGGCCAGCCTGGGGGCCAGGGTCGTGGGGATCCGGCGCTTCACCAGGAAGAAAAGAAAGGGGAACAGAAAGACCAAGCCGGTGACGCGCGCGATCAGGCGATGGATGTATTCGAGCCAGAAGATCCCCTTGAACCCCTCGAGGGTCATGGTGGTGGCGTGGATCTTTAAAAACTCCGGCGAGGTGCGGTAGAGATCGAACATCGCCTGCCATTCGGCGGCGGAGGTTGGTGGGAGCCAGCGGCGGATCGGTTCCCAATTGACGATGGAGAGCCCCGACCCGGTCAGGCGGGTCACGCCGCCGATCACCACCATGGCCAGGACCATGGCACAGCAGGCGTACAGCCAGAAGGCGACTTGTCGGCGGTGGCTCTCTTCCAAGCGTCCCCCTCCCCGTGGCGCGTCAACAAGAATGCAGGGGTACGATAGCGGAAGATCCGCCCCGCCGCAAGAGAGCCCCGGCGCGATCACAAGGTAATGGCAGGCAAAAGGCGTCGTTGCTTCCGACCGTTGAGTTTGCCATACCCTGGCTGCCGCCGCGATTCCGTCACGCCGCGAACAGCTCTTCCAGGGAGGACGCGGTCAACACCCGGTCACCCCAGCGTTCGATGGTCGCGGCATCGGCGGCGGCGATGCGCGCCTCCACCCACCCTGGCAGCTGTGGTCCGAAACGTTGCCTGAGTTGGCGCAACAAAAGATCAGCTTTTCCTTCCAGACGTCCTTCCTGTTTGCCGATCTGGATGCCCTCTTA
>PEAJ01000189.1 GCA_002753495.1 Magnetococcales bacterium HA3dbin3
ATTTTCGCGAAAGGCATGCGAAAATCGCTCGCGGGTAGGGGGGCGGAAAAGAAGCAAAACCTCGGGGCTTCGCCCCGAACCCCACCGGGGGGCAGGCTTAAGCCTGCCCCTGGACCCCACAACCGCTTTTAAAACAGTAACATAGTCAACGTTCGTCTACCGCCGACAACCACGCGCGAACCCTCTTCTCCGACACCGGCACAACGGTCTTCAATTCCTGAGCAAAGAGGGAGATGCGCAGCTCCTCGATCATCCAGCGTGCCTGTTCCAGACGCGGGTTGTGTGTACGCCGGATACGTTTGCGCTCACGTTCCTTCCGCGCAAGCTCCTGATACATCCGCCACAGCGGCGCCAGTTTGGCTGCCTTGTCACGATCCTTGCCCGGCGCCAGCTTGAAACGCTCCAGACGCAAGACAATACCTTGCAAGTAACGCGGATACTCTTTGAGCCAATCTGCCGGGGTATCGATAAGAAAGCCTGGATGGACCAGATGCGCCAGCTGCTCGCGCACATCCGGCACCAGCGTCGCCTGGGCAGCTGACTCTGCCGCGGATAAGTTGAGCAGAAGCTGATGGTGTCCTGTAAGAATCTCTGTCACCTGTTGCAGCAGGGTTGATATCGTCGGCAAAAGTTGCGACTGTCCGCTCTCCAACCGCGCATGGAACTGTGCCTTCGTGCGGACAGTATCATCAGCGCTAACGTCTCTATCAGGCGCCAGGTGTGACCCGAGAAACACCCGCTCGGCAGCGGCCAAGGCCAGCGCGTCGAACAGGGGCGTGGTGGCGCCCGTTTCCGCATAAGCCAAACGCACCGCCGGCTCCGGCACACACTGCTTGCGCGCCGCGCGCAGGACCCCGGCTGCGTGCAGAAGAAACAAACGCCGCAAGCCGCCGCGCGTCATCTCTTCCGCTGGCTCCGGGGCATCGAGCAGCAACATGGCGACACTCTCCCCATCATCGCGCAGGGCGGGAAAGGCGTGCAGGGTCTGGTGCCTGCCAGCCGCAATCGGTACCACGGTCGGCAGTGTGTCGAAATCCCAGCGCGTGATGCCCTGTCGCTCCCAGGGGGATTCCGGCCGCTGCTGGAAACTCTCCCGCGCCGCTTGACCCAAGGTAATGCGCAGCTGCTCCAGATCCCGCCCCTGGGCAAGAATCCGCTCGCCATCCGCCGCCATGATCTTGAAGTTTATGCGCAAATGATCCGCCACCCCCTCCGGTCGCCAGGCCTCCGGGGGAATGGCATGCCCCAAAAGGCGCAAGATCCGCTCCGCCAGCGCCTCGGTGAGGGCGGCGCGCGCGGGCAAAGGCGTGGCCAGACAACGTTCGATTGTCGCCGGCAGCGGGACCAGATGCCGGCGATACCCCTTGGGCAGCGCACGCAGCAACGCCTGCACTTTCTCCCGCAACAGCCCCGGCACCAGCCATTCAAAAGGAGCCGCCGACAGTTGATTAAGCAACGCCAGCGGGATGCGCACGCTGATGCCATCCCCCTCGGCACCAGGATTGAAATGATACTCCAACGCCAACTCCTGTCCTTGCACGACCAGATGGCCGGGGTAGAGATCACCAGCAATGTGCGCCGCTCCCTCCTGGAGCAAAGCCTCGCGCGAGAGGAACAACAATCGCGGGTCGGACTTCTCAGCATGGGGCAGCCAAAATTCAAAGGCTTGCGTGGTATGGATATGCTCGGGCAGGCGCTGAGCGTAGAAGTCGTGGATATCCCGATCCTCAACCAGAAGGTCCCGCCGTCGCGCCTTTTGTTCCAGGGCGCGAATCTCGGCAATCAGTTGCTGGTTATGCGCGAGAAACGCGGCACGGCTCTTCAGCGACCCCTCGACCAGGGCCGATTGAATGAAAATATCGCGCGCCGCCACCGGATCCACCGGTCCATAGTGAACAGGTCGCCGCTGGACCAGCACTAGGCCCTGAAAGGTGACCTTGGCCCAAGCCATCACCTGGCCGCGATCGCGATCCCAATGCGGCTCCAGATAGGTGACCGAGCAGAGCGGACCGGCCACCTCCTCCACCCACTGCGGCTCGATCATGGCGCAGGTACGGGCATAAAGCTGCGTGGTTTCGACCAGCTCTGCCGCCATCACCCAGGCTGGTGGCTTTTTGTGCAGACCCGAACCGGGGAAGATGTGAAAAGTCATCTGCCGTGCGCCGACAAACTCCCGCCGACCAACCTTGTAGCCGATGTTGCCGAGCAGACCGGTCAGGAGGGATTGGTGGATATCGTCATACTGGGCGGCTACCTGGTTGATGCGCGCGCCTCCGCCCTTGACCTGTAACAACAACTGCTGATGAATCTCCTGCCACTCACGCACCCGCGAGGGGGAGAGGAACGAATTTTTCAAAAAAATACGGAGCTTGCGCTTCGATTTGGCCTGTTTTGTCGCCGTCTGCACCACCTCCCAGAGCTTGAGCAGGGTCATGAAATCGGATTGCCGATCCTGAAATTGCCGGTGGAACTGATCGGCCTTGTCGCGCTCGGCGTGCGGGCGCTCGCGCGGGTCCTGGATGTGCAGGGCGGCGGTGATGATGAGCAGTTCGTTCAAGGCACCGCGTGTTTCTGCTTCGAGCAGCATGCGCCCGAGACGCGGGTCGACCGGCAGCCGGGCGAGACGTTCGCCGGTGGCGGTGAGACGCTCCGCCACATCCACCGCGCCCAGCTCGCGCAGCAGACGCAGACCGTCACGCAAGGAGCGGGAGGAGGGGCGATCGACAAACGGAAACCGTTCCGCCGGTCCCAGATTCAGATCCTTCATGCGCAAAATGACCGCCGCCAGCGAGGAGCGCAAAATTTCCGGTTCGGTGAAACGCGGGCGCCGGTTGAAATCCTCCTCCGTGTAGAGACGAATGCAGACGCCGGGGGCAAGACGTCCGCAGCGCCCTTTGCGTTGATTGGCGGAAGATTGGGAAACCTTCTCCACCGGCAGGCGTTGAATGCCACTGCGACCGCTAAAGCGACTGATGCGCGCAAGGCCGCTGTCGATCACGTAATGAATGCCTGGCACGGTGATCGAGGTTTCGGCGACGTTGGTGGCAAGGACAATCCGGCGGCGATTGGTCGGCACGAAGATCCGCTCCTGTTCCGCCACCGAAAGCCGTGCGAACAGGGGCAGGATTTCGGTTTGCGGCGGATGGTGCTTGCGCAGAGCCTCGGCCATGTCGCGGATGTCGCGTTCGCCGGGGAGAAAGATCAGGATGTCGCCCGGCGGGTGCAGGGCAGCCAGTTCATCGACCGCGCGTAGAATGGCCTGCTCCAGACTTGGTTCCTCGTCTTCTCCTTCCTCTGCCGTTGCGGGTGGGCGTTCGAGTGGCCGGTAACGTACCTCCACCGGATAGCTTCGGCCAGTCACCTCGACGATCGGTGCGGCGTTGAAATGCTGAGAAAATTTTTCGGTATCCAGGGTGGCGGAGCTGATGATCACCTTCAGATCGGGTCGACGCGGCAGCAGGCGTTTGACGTAGCCGATCAAAAAATCAACGTTGAGCCCGCGTTCGTGCGCCTCGTCGAGGATCAGGGTGTCATACTGGGCGAGGAGGGGGTCGGAGCGCGTTTCCGCGAGCAGGATGCCATCGGTCATGATCTTCAGGCAGGTGTCAGGACCGATGCGATCGTGAAAACGCACCTTGAACCCGATTTTTTGACCAAGCTCGGTTTTGAGGTCACGGGCCAAGTAGGTGGCGACGCTGCGCGCGGCGATGCGTCGCGGTTGCGTCACGCCGATCATCCCCGCCGCGCCACGCCCGAGGGTCAGACAAATCTTCGGCAACTGCGTGGTCTTGCCGGAACCGGTCTCGCCGCTGAGGACGATGATCGGGTGCTGTGCGATCAGGCGGGCGATCTCCTCGCGTCGCTGCGCCACCGGCAATGCCGGCGGGAACTCCGGGCGTGGCAGCTGGGCGAGACGTTGCTCCAGACGTTCCCGCGCGGCGGCCATGGCGGCGGTGAGGCGAGCGAGGTGAGAGAGGTGAGAGAGGTTGAGCGGCTCGTTGCCGCGCAGGCGTCGCGCCAGATCGAGAAGCTGGCGCCGGAAGCGGAGACGATCGCGCACCATGCAGTGGGGCAGCTCTCCGAACAGCCGATCCAGTTGGCGCTTGCCGGGGTCTACCACAACCGTCGCCACCAACGCCGGAAGGTCGCAACGTAGCTGGAAAGGACGACACGTCCGCGTGCGAGACCGTAATGCGCATACGTCCTGAAGGTGAGGCGAAACGCCTTGATCGCTCGGGCGAGCGTGGTATGAATACGCTTGATCGCCTGCCATACCTGAAACTCGGCAAGCAGACGACGCGCCCACTGTTTGAGGGTGTCGACCTTTGCGTAGGCCCAAACAAAAACCGGGAAGGTGAGCAATTTTGGTTTTGCGATCACCAGCAGCTTGGCGGAGACAGCCGTTCCAACCCCCTTGGCCACGACGATCAGCACCACTCCGGCCAACACCTGCCCGTGTGCCAGGAGGTAGAAAGCCAGGATTTTGACGGGCACCAGGGCCAGGAGCGGCACCGCGAACAGGGCCAGGGTTTGACGTGGCGTCAGGCCCAGCATCCAGCGTTCCAGCCGGGCAAACAGACGCAGGTGGCTTAAGGAGTCAATCAGCCGGGCAATCCGGACCCAGACAAACTCCTCGAACAAAACCAGCAGCGCCGCGAGCAACAGCAACGGAAAGGCGACGACACGCCGTGGTTGCTGCTCACGCGGAGGCTTTGGTTGGTCGGCGGTCATGATGGTGGCCGTATGCTCTCCACACGCAACCTCCCCGCGATGCGACAGCGCGCATGTTCACACACAAGGGGGCTTTGTTCGGGGCGGGCTCCGGGGCGCGAGGAGCCA
>PEAJ01000190.1 GCA_002753495.1 Magnetococcales bacterium HA3dbin3
TAACCCTCCCCGGACCGGCCGCCGGCCCACATCCGCGCCACCTTGTTCGAGCTGACCAGACGCACGCCCCCGTTGAATCCGCCGCTCATGCCCACCATCGCCGATGCCTCGGCGCGGGCCGCGACATGCGGGACATCGGAAGGCTTCGCCACGCCCTGACCCGGCGTGACATCCAGGAACAACATGGTGTTGACAATCTCCATGACCGACTCTTCCACGGCCTGGAGAATCAAGCCCTTCAGTTCTGGGTTCATCCCCTGATACCCCCCGTTGAACCACCCGCTGACCAGAACAAAGAGCCTGTCGACCGGCTCTGCCCTGGACCAATTTTGTCGTTCAGGATCCTGGGCCTACCCCATTTCGCGTCTACTCGGCGCCGCCACCAACACCCAGGCCAATGCCAGCGGTCTGGAAAATTTCGCTGTTGGCGGCACTGATCCGCTGGATGCTCTGAATCATCTCTCGGGCCGTGCTGGTGGCTTCCGAGGCGTTGGATTGGATCTCATCCACCCTCTCGGCGATCATGTTGGTGGCCTCGGCGGTTTGACGGGAGAGATCCTTGACCTCGTTGGCGACCACGGCAAATCCCTTGCCGGCCTCACCCGCACCGGCGGCCTCGATCGAGGCGTTCAATGCCAGCATGTTGGTCTGACCGGCAATATTTTTAATTACCTTGACCGCTTTGCCGATCTCCTGACTGGAGACGGCGAGCTTCTCAATGACGGCAAAGTTGCTGCGTGCGTGTTGGATGGCCTGTTCGAGTTCGCGATTCGTCTCCTCCGCCTTGCGATACAAGGCATCGACCAGCGCTTGTGCCTCTTCGAGCGTACCCACTTTCTTGGCCATGGACTTTTTTCTCCCAGCTCCCCGTTGAAGAAAGGGACCTCGTCACTCTTCGGTTCCCCCCAGGACAAAGACGACGCAGCCACCCGATCATGGTAGCGACTTCCACATTCCAGGTAAAAGGCAATTCCGCCAAAAGGGGGCGTGCAATCCCTCAACGCATACGCTGTCCTGACCAAAATCGACAGCCACACACCGATTTTTTGCCTTTGCTCCTGTTGCAAGTGGTGGATCAGGGTGCCGACGCCGCTCCCGCGTTGAGCCCCTTTTCCGGTGGGAAGGAGAGCCAAAAGGTCACGGGTCCATCGTTGACCAGCTCCACTTCCATGTGTGCTCCAAAGACCCCCCGCTGGACGACGATACCCTCCCGTTCGACCAGGGTACAGAACCGATCGAACAGGGGTTCGGCCAACGATGGCAACTCGGCTTCGCCAAAGGATGGGCGGTAACCTTTTCGCAGGTCCGCCGCCAGGGTGAACTGGGAAACGCACAAAAACGCACCGCCCGTATCGCGGCACGAGAGGTTCATCCGCCCCTCGGCATCGGCGAAGATACGCAAGCCCGCCACCTTGCGAGCGGCACGCGCGGCTTGTGCCTCCCCGTCCCCACGTTCCACGGCTACGAGCAGCAGTATCCCCCGGTCGATGCGTGCCACCTCGGCGCCAGCCACCCGCACCGCGGCCCGGGAAACCCGTTGCACCAACAATCGCATGGTGACCTCCACTGAAAAAGCCTGGTCGCATGCCAATCCCAGCCCAGGACAGATGTGAGGCGACAACGCGCAAGCGACGAGACCAACGCGTTTGGGCACGGCGAGGAACCAACAAAACAATCAACGAGGATGCTGCTTGATCTGGGGTTGGAATGGATCATCGGTCAGGATGGTATGCCGGGAACGGGCGCGACCGGCGTCACACCAGTCGGATGTGCACGTGTCAGGCAAACGTCAACCGGGACACACCCCGCCTGTCGTGTCATCGGCCCCAGGCGGCGGAATGACCCCGTTTGTGACCGGAACCGCCATCATCCAGCTGGTAAGGCAGCGGCAACCGCATCCAAAATTTCCTGGGAGGTAAACGGCTTGGCGACCATGATGCAGGCCCCCAGCCGTTTGGCGACATCGAGGCTGGTTTCGGCTGTCAACACCCGCCCGCCGCCAGAGAGGGCAATGATGCGCAGGGAGGGCTCCAGGGTCTGCAGTTCGCGGATCACCCCAATGCCATCCAACCCCGGCATGAGGAGGTCGGTGATGACCACATCGGGACGCAAGGCGCGGAAGAGCTCCATGCCCGTTCGACCATCCGGGGCGAGGTGCACCTCGTGCCCGCCTCCTTGCAGGATGGTCGCCAGGAGTTGACGCATAACCGGGTCATCATCCAGCGCGAGAATGCGTGCCATATTTTCGCTCCCTCACACCCCTCTGTTGCGCCCCTTTTCGACCCGTGAACAGAACACGTAGCCGGCGCTGCGCACGGTCTTGATCAGTTGTGGTGTACGGGGGTCATCGCCCAAACGTCTGCGCAGGCGGCTTACCTGCATGTCGATGGTGCGATCGAAATGATCGGTCTCGCGGCCCTGGGTCAGGTCCAGGAGCTGGTCGCGGGAGAGCACCCGGTTGGGATGATTGAGGAAGATGCTCAGCAGGAGGTGTTCACTGCCGGTCAGGGCCACCGACTCCCCCTGTGGCGAACGCAAACTCCGGGAGAGGGCATCCAGGGTCCAGCCGGAAAAGGTGTAGGTGACGTCCTCGAGCTCATCCGGTGGCTGTCCCATCGTAAGCCTGGTTCGACGCAGGACGCTTTTGACTCGAGCCAGCAGCTCCCGCGGATGAAAGGGCTTCGGCAGATAGTCATCGGCCCCCATCTCAAGGCCGATGATGCGATCCATCTCCTCCCCCTTGGAACTCAGGATAATGACCGGGACGCTCGACCGCGCACGCAGGTTGCGACAGAGGACGAGGCCGTCGTCTCCGGGCAGTACGAGGTCAAGGATGATCAGGTCAACCCGTTCCGCGCCACGGTCCAGACCCCGGCCATCGGGTGAGGTGCTCACCCGGTACCCCTCTTTCTCCAGACAGCTCCCGACGAGCTGCCGGATATCCGGGTCATCGTCAACCACCAGGATATGAACTGCAGACTCCATCGTCATTCCAACTCCGGCACGATGATCATCACGCCAACACCGGCAGACTGACGCACTGACCCCCAAGAAGCGGGTCGGGGACACCGAACCACCTGAAACCCGCGACAAACCCGCCACCTCGACTCGAGTCCTTCCGCACGCTCCCCATCACAGCGATGACGGGAAACGGGGACGACACACCCGCCACGCTCCCTTTGCCAGGGCGGGAGGGGCGCGACTAGTCGTAACATATGTCAACTCGTTGCAGATACGCCACGAGCGCATCGATCTCACGGGTTATTTCCTCGATCTGACCGTCTCTGGCGGCACTTTCCAACTTGCGACCGATCTCGGTAATGGCATCGAAGCCGTACCCGGCCCCGGACCCCTTCATGCGGTGCCCCATGACGCGCAAGCTTTCCATGTCTTTATTGGCCACGGCCAACCGCATCGCCTCCACATCGCGCCACCGGTTCTGAACGTACCCCGGAACGATCTCCTCCAGATCTTTGTCGATATGGACCAGTATCCTCTCGGTACCTCTCTCCATGGAGATCTCCACCCGCGGACCCTGGGCGGCCGCCCCAAACGCCATCTCGCTCACCGCGATGGTTGCCCGACTACCCGGATACAACCCGCCGTGCCGTCCAGGCACCACCCGATTTTTGTCAAGGTGGCGCAACCTGGCGTTTTTGGACAGTTCCTCAGGCCTTTGGCCACTGAAAAAAATTGGGGAAAACGCCCCAGACTTCAACGATACCGCCCCCAGTATAACAACATTTTCCGTCGAATAAAGATTTACTCGACACAGGCGTTTGGGATTTTTTCCTCCCCGCTGCATTTCATGCCCAATTTCCGCAGCTTGTCCTCGATGATGTTTTCGGCGCCGTCAATGTTGCCGGCGACGAAACGGTCAACGATTCCCTCCTGCAGGAGTATCCGCCAAAACCGTCCCCGTTCCTCCAGATCGGGAATAACGCGCGCAATCCGGCTGCGCCAGCCGCCAAGCCAGGTTGCCAGTGCGCCCATCCCCGCAGGCAGGTGATCAGCGATATGCCGTCTCAGATACCCAGCCAGCGCGGGACTGGTCCCGCCGGTTGAAAACGCCACGACCACCGGATCGCGATGAATGACAGCCGGCCACAGGGCGGAACAGTAACGCCGCTGGTCGACGACATTGACAAAAATTCGACGACGTTCCGCCTCGAGCTGGATTGCGGCATTGACGTCGGGGTCGCGCACGGTGCTGAGAACAAACCAGACACCTTCAAGGTGTTCCGGGCGAAATTTCTCCTTCAGCCAGACAAATTGCCCACCCGTTGCCTCGGAGGCAAGACCCGGTGAAACCGTCTCCGCCAACAACACGACGCGGGCACCTGCCTGCAACAGGGCTTTCACCTTGACCCCGGCCTCACCCTCTCCCCCCAGAACCAGGCACGTTTTTTTTCTCAAGTCCAGAAAGAGCGGCAGGCCGGGGATCGCCGCCTCGTCAGCTTTTGTCACGGACCCCATCCTTCGTTGGAAATGGTCAGGCCCTTGTACGTGGGATTCTTTGCCATGGGTACCCTTTTCATGGTTCAAGCAGGGGAAGGTCGAATAGTTCGATCCTCGTTCCAATTCCGTATCAAGCGGCAACTTTGTTGGCTGCCTTGTTCGCTCTATCAAGTGTCTACTTCGTTGGCTACCCTGTTTGCTCCTCGCCGTGCCCAGACGCATCCGCCTCATCGCGCGCGTCGCCACCTCGCAGCCATCCTGACCTGGAATTGGAACAGAGGCCTTCGATTCTTTGGGGTGTGGGTTGGTCGCTGGGTGGTGTT
>PEAJ01000191.1 GCA_002753495.1 Magnetococcales bacterium HA3dbin3
GTCCCACCGTGGAACAGACCAACGACCAGGCCTACCAGACGGCGGTCGGCTACCTGCGAAAGATCAGGGAGCTGCTTGCGGCGGTCGGCAGACCGGAGGAATTCCCGTGCTATGTGGTGACGTTGAGAGCAAATTTCAAACGAAAGCGCAACTTCATGAAAATGCTCGACAAGGAAGGGTGGTGATTCCGCTTGCCTGCCGGGCGGGAATTGGACTATTCTTCAGCTTGGGAGTCGAACCGAGCGGAGAATTTTCCGTTTGGCGTATCTCTTGGTCCACCATTTTGATTTTACAGATTTTTATCTCGTTCGCGGCCATCCTTCGGGGTGGCCGTGGCCGTTTGGAAGGCACCTGATATTTTTGGTGATTGGGGGAATATGATTGGAAGAGGCGCTCGGTCTGTAGTCGGGCCCGCTAGAATCCGAGCTTGCTTTTTGTCTCTCTCCCTGACAGAATCCCCGATGGCTTTGGGTTATCTTCCTGACGAGTTTTCCAGGTTTTTTGCTTTGCTTTACTTTGATTTCGTTGGTAAATTCAGATAGGTAACGCGATTTGATGGTGTTTTACGAGTTTTGGTATGATGGGCGGTGCGCGAAGTTTCTAACGGTTTGGCTCGTTCGCTTTGGTTTTTTTCCGAGAGTGTTAACAAAAAATGACAAGATGTCCTCAACATTCCCGTTCACGTGAAAGCGTGTAAACAGGCCCACGGTCAAGTCTACCATTTCCAGCGACTTGGAAACTACGATACGGGGGTTCTTCGTCAGGAGTGACGGGGCGGTGGCTAATGTCTGAACCGTGTGTGCGGCGGCAAGCTGATTGACCGGCATCATGAAGTTATGTAATCGCACCAGGTCAGCGAGTGCTTTCCTGGTCCATTTTACTTCCATCAACGTGGAACAGGCAGCGGCTTATCGGTGCCCAAACTGTCTGCCCAGGTCTGAACAGCCTGATGGTCGATGACTTGTCCAGTCTCTACCCGGCCAAGCCATGGGCAACGGCCTTACGAGGTTGAACCGGGGAGGTGAGGCTCTCGTCGGTTGCCGCCCGTCCAGGATGGCCCCGACGATGTGTCCTAGACCAACCCCTGCTTCAGAAAGCCCAAAAGGACGAGCATTAACAAGAGCAACCCGATGCTGATCAATAGAAAACCAGCAACGTGGGCGAGGATCCATGCCCGGCGCGAGGGGGGCGGCACCAACCTTTTTTGCAACTCGCCGTTTGCCAACAGACGCCGATAGGCCGCGGGACGCTCGTGCTGCAGCTCCTCAAGCGACCAACTGCCGGTAAACATGACAATGTCCAACGGGAACTTGCCCGGTCGGAAATGGTTGTTGAAAAAATGAACCACAAACAAGGTCGTTACTGCCAGAAAGGCCTCCACGCCGTGCAGCAGATTGGCCAGATTGAAAACCCAGCCGGGGAGAAACCGCGCAAAAAGTTCAGAAAACCAGAGGATGAGTCCGGAGAGACCAACCACCAACGCGCCCCAGTAAACGGCCCAATAGTCAAATTTTTCCCAGTAGGTCCATTGGTCAAGATTGGGAGGGGCGCCACGACCGAGAAACCACCTGAATTGGGCCTTCATATCGTGCCAATCCTGCAATCGCGGTAACAACGAATCAGGACCAAACCAGTGGAAGGTTCCGCGCCGGCGCACGAGGACATTGTGCAGTGCGGCAACGGCATGACCGCCGACCGCCAACAGAAAGATCACTGCCGCGACTCGATGAATCCGGGCCAAAACCACCGGATCTCCAATCCAACCGGCGATCCATTGCGCCCAAACGGAGTCGGCATACCTGGCGGTCATTCCGGTGAGGGTCAAGGTCATCACCGACAGGGCGAGCAGCCAGTGGTTGACGCGCCAGGGCCAGGAAAAACGCCGGTAGTGGGTCCGGTCACCCGAGTCAAGCGGCATCGGGGTTGCCGGTTCATGCCCATGCACCCGTTCCCGCCGCGCACGACGAAACCACAGGTAGGAGTGCAGATAGAAAAATCCCAGCACACACAAAACCAACAAGGCCATCCCCTTGCCGGCGAGCCACATCCACGGGTAACGCTTGAAGTCCCGGGTGTTGGCGTGCGGCTGGAACAGGGCAAACCCCGGGGTTGCCTCCTTGTGACAGCTGCGACAGGTCGCCAGGCGGCGATCAGGATGCGCGCGATCCGCCGGATCATCGACGCGATGCGTGGCGTGGCTGTTGTGACAATCAGAACATTTGGCTGCTTTCTTGTCGCCCAGCCATGCCAATTGACCGTGATAGGTGGAGAGGTAGCTTTCCAGTGCCTGACGATGACAGTCACCACAACTCTCGGTGATCTCCCGCCAACCGGCTGGAAGCTTGCTGCTCTCGATCCGGTGCGAAGGGTGACAGTCGCTGCAAACGGCACTCTGGCCCTTCCAGGGGGTCAAGAGCGCCGCGCCATGCACCGACATCCGGTATTGCTCGTAGGGCTTGGCGTGACAGTGCCCACACATCCTTGGCGAGGCAAGACGATGCGTGCGTGAAGCGGTCGAAGTGACCGGGAAAATATCGTGCGCGCCATGACACTCCTGACACGCCGCGTTCTCGCGTCTGGAACCGTCGCCGCGCAGCCGTCCATGCAGGGAGGCGGCATACTCCCGGGTCACCTGATTCGCCCGAATCGGGGTTGGATCCACGCTTGGAATCAATCCAACCATGGCGCGTCCCTGACTCATCTCCCGCACCAGGGCTTCAGGTTCACGGTGCAGCTTTTGGTGGCAGGAGAGACAATCCACCCTGGCAAGTCCGTCGCGTTTATGCGGCAATTGATTGATATCGCTGTGACAATCTAGACAA
Source organism: Magnetococcales bacterium HA3dbin3 (assembly GCA_002753495.1). Taxonomy (GTDB): domain Bacteria; phylum Pseudomonadota; class Magnetococcia; order Magnetococcales; family DC0425bin3; genus HA3dbin3. Next base: position 2,823 of record PEAJ01000191.1, read on the forward strand.
GTCAGACGGCCATGGACGCTTTCTTTGAGCTTTCCGCCGTCGACGAACAGGGAACGCAACGGCGTTTCGCCATGCTTGCCAGTCGGGACGGCATAGCCGGTTACACCGTGACACTCCTGGCAATGGCGATCGGTGATTGCATGGCGCTGTACGATCGTGGCGGCGGTCGTGGTGCTGTTTGCGGATTGGCCTTCCGTACCCCTTGTCGCAGTCCCCCCCCCTGGGCGCACCGATCCATCCACCACCGGGGCCGGGGCAGGTTCGGCGCTGGGGCCGGCCCCACCAGGAAAAATCAGGGCCAACCCCAGAATCACCACACCCGCAAAACGCCGCACCATGCCCTCCTGGACCTACTTCTTGACCGGCATGACATCCGCGGGCTTCTTGTCGCGCATGCCGAGAAACCACTTGTGGTAGTCGGAGTTGAGGATTTCGTCCAACACCACCTTCACCTTGGCCGCGGCCTCATGTTTGCCGTTTTTCTCGGCTTTCTCGATCAACTCCTTCGCCTCGGGCACCATCTCCATGTAGAAGCGATTGGCCACCTCGAACATGCCATGCCAATGCGCGTAGTCCGGTCCGGCCATTGCCGCGCCGTGGCGAGCACGCCGACCTTCGTGATGCCAGAGATAGAACCAGCTCCACTCAATTTTGTCGTCAAAGGGGGTTTTGCTGATCAACCCTTCGTCGAGCAGGGCCTTCATCAGCTTGGCACCGGGTTTGGCGAACTTGTCGTTGTAGAGGTCGACAAAGGCATCAAGCTGCTCAAAAAAGTTTTCGCCGTTCGACGGGCTGTGGCAGGTGACACAGACCATTTTCATCTCTTTGCGCCGCTCCAGCCAGGGCTTGGTATTGTGCAAGCCTTTCTTTTTGTCCCGATCGTCGATGTGGATGGAGATCGGTGAACGTAAATCCCAGGAGATGCGGTCGCCGACATCATGCGTAACCGGCAGATCCTTGGTGGCGGAGATGTGGCAAGTGGCACAGGTGGGGGCGGCATTGTAATCCTCTCCGGCCCGCCACTTGTCAGAGGCGAGGTTCATGCTGGATTGATTGGCGGAGAAGAGAATACCGTGCTGCGACTCCTCGTAAACCTCCTTTTGCGGATGGTCTGGTCCGAGGTGACAACGACCGCAGGTATCTGGATGACGCGCCTGGGCGGCGGAGAAGGTGTGGCGCATGTGGCAAGCGGCACAGCTTCCTTTGCTGCCATCCGGATTGAGTCGCCCGATGCCGGTGTTGGGCCAACCGGAGGAGGAGAGGGTTCCGTCGGGATTGACCTTGACCTCGGAACCATGGCAGCTGCCACAACCGCTGACCATGACCGGTGACTTGCCGTGCAGAAGCGGTGCTCCCTCGACCACCTCGGCCAGAACGTTGTCCAAGGAACCGAGTATCTGGGCAGCAGTCGCGTGATGGCTGCGGTCAAACTCTTCCGTCTCGCGTTTGTGGCACTGGGCACAATCCTTGGGCGAGACGATGGTGGTGATGACAAAATCCTTGTGTTTGATTGCCCCGGGGCGGCCGGGTTCGGCCTTGTGGCATTCGTAGCAGCCGACATTGGCGCGGAAGTGGCGCGAACCTCCCCACTGTTGGTAGATGCCCGGACTCTTCTCCCGATGGCATGAGACGCAGGTGGCACTCTCGCGGCTCAGGTGGTCAAAGCCGCGCAGCACCCTGATTGGTTCTTCGGCTTTAGCCTCCTTTGCCATGGGATCCTTGGCGCCACCTCCCCCGGCCATCCCTTCCCGAGATGCCTCGGTCTTGATCATAGCCTCCTTGGGCATGCCGCCCCCCTCGGTTATGCCGCCCTTGGCCTGGCTTGCGTTGGGCATGCTCTCCTTGCCCATGCTGCCCTTGCCCATGGCCTCCTTGGCGGCGGCCATGGCCTCGGCAGGGGGAGCACCCGGGGGGGGGGATACCGGC
>PEAJ01000192.1 GCA_002753495.1 Magnetococcales bacterium HA3dbin3
GACGTTGTCGCGTCTTTTGCCGAATTCAACCGCCCAACAATCCCGCTGCCGATACCTGTACTCCCTGACCCTGGTCAGTTGGGAGTTGGGAAAGATCTGCTGTGCCATGGCCATGGCCACATCGCGATTGACGGCGACGGCGGCAGCGGGGGCCTTGGGTAATGCGCTCTCCTTCTTTTGCCGATGCTCCTGGACGATGTCATCGAAAAGAGCGGCGTTGGTAAGGTAGAAACCGGTGACGGCAAGGATGGCCAGCAGAGGGAAGAAGATGATGCCCAGCCAGCCGTGCAAGGCACGAATAAGTCGGGTTGGGTGCGGGTGATGCGCTCGGGGGGGGTCGGTGGGATGCATGGATGGCCCTTTCAAGATGGCAACGGGTCACGGGAGAACCAGGTATCCTCCGGAGGAGCCAGCCCAGCAACGTAGCCCGGCGCCGGGAGCGGTTCGAGAGGGGCAGCGGATTGGGGGTGGAGAACGGGAGGGATCTCTTCAGGATTTGTCGATGATGAGAAGCTGACGTCTGTTGTCGATATGCCATGCCCCCAGCTTGTCGAGGACGGTCATCCCCAAAAGTGCCGGGGCCTCGGGCGGACCAATGAGGGCGGGAATGTCCTTGACCACCACCGAACCAACCTGAACCGACTCCAGTTTGAGAAGCTTCTCTTTCACTTTTTGGCCAGCGGCGTGTATGGTTGTCGCCGTTGGCAGCTTGGTCAAGGCCAGGGAATCGACCAACTCCAGGGCGATTCCCCGGGGGATGTTGATGGTCGTCGCACCGGTATCGAGAACGAACTCGACGGCAGTCGTGCCGTTGAGGATGGCCGAGATATAGAGCGTCCGCCCTCGCCTGATCAGCGGAACCTCGTGCGCATTGTTGGTATCCTTGGGCGAACAGGTTTCGGACAGAACAAGGCTGCGCCGCGTGCCCATCGTGCCGGTGGTAAAACAGGAGCGGCGCTTGAGCGTGCGCTTCTCCCCGCCATAAACGACCACGACCGCATCATCGGTGATGCTCTCGATGACCGGCCCGGAGTCGAGGACATCCCCCTCCATGAAACGCCGACCGTTGATCACGGCCACCTTGCGGCCATCGGAGGTCAGGAGCAGTTCCAGGTCGAGGCGCTTCCACTCGACGCGGGTCGGCACACCCTCCTCGCCCTCTTTCTTTTTCTCGCTTTCAGGTGGCGGTGCGTTTTCGGGTGGTGGGGCGACATGATCCGGTCGGGTGGGATCGACCAGAGGGAGATCGTTGGCCGCGTCTCCGGCGCCGAATGGCCACCAGGGAACGAAAAACAAAACCAAAATCGCCAGGAAACGCCTGCGGGCAAAACGCCTGCGGGCAAAACCCCGACCGCACATCCCCCCGACCATGTCATGCGTGGTGCTCATGTGTCGAACTCAAGCTTGAGTTTGTCGTCCGCCTCGGAGATCTGCACTGTTCCTCCCTGACGCAAGCGACCAAAAAGCAGCTCCTCCGAAAGCGGCTTGCGGATTTTATCCTTGATCAGGCGTTCCATGGGGCGCGCACCGTTGTTGCGATCGAAACCATGCCTGGCCAACCACTGGCGGGCGTGGTCGTCGACATACAGGGTCACGGCGCGCTCGGCCAGCTGCGCTTCAAGCAGAAGCAAGAATTTGTCCACAACCCGCAAAATGGCTGCGGCCTCAAGATGCACAAACCGGATGATGGCATCGAGACGATTGCGAAATTCCGGGGAAAACAGCTTTTTGATCTCCTTGAGTTCATCTCCCTGGTGGTTCTGTTGGACAAATCCCAGGGAGGGACGATCCAGCTCCTGGGCGCCGGCATTGGTGGTCATGATCAGGATGACGTTGCGGAAATCGGTCTGGCGGCCATTGTTGTCGGTCAGCTTGCCGTGGTCCATCACCTGCAACAGGAGGTTGAAGACATCCGGGTGTGCCTTTTCAATCTCGTCCAGGAGAAGGATGGCGTGCGGGTCCTTATGCACGGCATCGGTGAGCAATCCCCCCTGGTCAAATCCGACGTAACCGGGCGGCGCGCCGATGAGCCGCGAAACGGTGTGGCGCTCCATGTACTCGCTCATGTCAAAGCGAATCAACTCAACGCCCAGCTCCCGGGCGAGGAGCCGTGCCAACTCGGTCTTGCCAACCCCGGTCGGGCCGGAGAAGAGGTAAGACCCAACCGGCTTTTCCGGATTGCCAAGCCCGGAGCGGGCAAGTTTGATGGCGGAGCTGATCTGTTCGATGGCCTGATCCTGGCCGAACAGGGAGAGGCGAAGGGTGGCGTCGAGCTTGTGCAGAACCTCGCGATCGTCGCGGCTGACCGAGCGGGAGGGGATGCGGGCCATGCGCGCCACCACCTCTTCGACGTCCCGCACGCCGACGGAACGCTTGCGTCGCGCCGCCGGCAGCAGACGCCGCGCGGCACCGGCCTCGTCGAGCACGTCGATTGCCGAATCGGGGTGGCGGCGGTCGGTGATGTGACGGGCGGAGAGCTCCGCCGCCACGCGCACCGCCGAATGGGTGTAGCGGATGCCGTGGTGCTCCTCGTAGCGCGCCTTGAGACCATGCAGAATGCGGATGGTTTCGTCGAGGGTGGGCTCAGGGACATCAACCTTTTGGAATCGACGCGCCAGGGCACGATCCTTCTCGAAGATCGAACGAAACTCCTCGTGCGTGGTCGAGCCAATGCAGCGCAGCTCCCCGGAGGCCAGGAGCGGCTTGAGCAGGCTGGAGGCATCGACGTTGCTGCCGCTCGTTGAGCCGGCACCAATGACGGTGTGAATCTCGTCGATGAACAAAATCGCCCCTGGGCGCTTCTTCAGGCTGTTGATCACCCCCTTCATGCGCCCCTCGAAGTCACCGCGAAACTTGGTGCCGGCGAGAAGCGACCCCATATCGAGGGCGTAGATGACGCTTGCTTGCAGCAGGTCCGGCACCGCGGCTGTCACGAAGCGACTGGCAAGCCCTTCGGCGAGATGGGTCTTGCCCACCCCGGCATCGCCGACGAACAGGGGATTGTTCTTGCGCCGCCGGCAAAGGATCTGGAGCGTGCGGGTGATTTCGGCGTCGCGGCCGATCAGGGGGTCGATTTCGCCACGGCGTGCCTTTTCGTTCAGGTCGACTGCGTAGAGTTCGAGGGGGTCGGGTCTACCGGTGCCGCGACCGGGTCCGGCGGGCGCGGGTTCGTCGTTTGCGTCAGGTTCGTCGGATGGCGGCTGAGGGGCTTCCGGCAGCAGGTGTGACATCGCCACCTGGATATCAAGCCGACCGATGTTTTGCCGTTTGAGGAAATAGGCGGCGTAGGACTCCTTTTCCGCATACATCGCCACCAGGACATAAGAACCGGTCACCACGCTCTTGCCGGCGTTTTGCACCTGCTGCAACGCCCGTTGCAAAACGCGCTGCAGACCCACCGTCGGCTGAATCTCCCCAACCTCCTGTCCTTCCGGGAAGACCGGAATGTGCCTGGCCAGGTGCTCCTCGGCGTCGCGGGTCAGTTTGTTGAAGTCGCAGCCACAGGCGTTAAGGACGGGAACCACCTCCGGATTTTCCAGCAGCGCGAGCAGCAGATGTTCCAGCGTGGCGTAGGCGTGCCGGCGCTTCTGGGCCATGACCAGGGCCATGTTCAGCGAATTTTCAAGGTGCTTGCTGATCATCGAGTTTCCCTGTCCGCGCAATCGTCGTCGCGCCGAAACCGCGGAAGCCACCACGGAACGCACCCCATCCAGTGCCACCTCGCCGCAACCGTACCCGACCCGTCCGCACGTGACACGACATGTTGCCCGTGTCGCCTCCTCTCGCCGGGGCAGCGAACCCGGCGCGTTCAAACGATCCTTAAGCCCGTTCCAGGGTACACTTCAGGGGGTAACCGCTCCCGCGCGCATGCTGGTTGACCAGCGCCACCTTGGTTTCGGCGATGTCAAAGGGAAAGATACCGCAAAGACCGCGCCCTTGCTGGTGGACGTTGAGCATGATGCGCGTAGCTTCGGCCGTCGATTTCCGGAAGACGTCCACGAGGAGTTTTACCACAAAATCCATCGGGGTGAAATCGTCGTTGAGCAGGATCACCTTGTAGAGATGAGGCTCCTGGACCTGCTGATCGCTATCGGTGAGCAGGTCGGAATCTGGGGTTTGTGCTTCGCTGCTCATGGCACGCATACTCTCCTGGGTTTTAGTCATTGCGCGGGGGCGCCAGCCGGATTTGCGCCTCCAGCGGCGGCTTCGCGGCATCGCTTTCGCTTGTCGCCGCCGCGCTGGAAACGTTACCCGATTGCTCGCATGCAGGCACGATGCCGTGCGCGCGTACGTTGCCCTTCTTGAGCCGGGATGGTACAACCCAACGTTTTTCAGACGATTTCCCGAACCGGCCGCTGTCGTGCCGCCGCCAGCAACTCCTGTGCATTGTGTCGGGCCGAAGGGGTGATGGCATCACCGGCAAGCATCCGCGCCAGTTCTTCGACCCGATCCGCTGCCGACAGGGGGTGAATCATAACCCGGGTCCGTTCGGCGTTGGCGATTTTCTCCACGCGCAGGTGATTGTCACCCCAGGCGGCCACCTGGGGCAAGTGGGTTATGGCCAGGAGCTGACGCCCACTGCCGGCAACCTCGGCCAATTTGCCGCCGATGCGCGACGCCACCCGTCCGCCGACCCCAACGTCCACCTCATCGAAAACGAGCGTCTGAATCGTCACCGCGTCGGCAAGGACGGTTTTCAATGCGAGCATGATCCGCGAC
>PEAJ01000193.1 GCA_002753495.1 Magnetococcales bacterium HA3dbin3
GGCGCACCGGCGGCGAAGGGGAGGGACGAGGCGAAATCTGGGCCGATCGTCCCCTGGGCCGAATCGCAACCACCCTGGCGCTAAAAAAAAAGACGGAACAGTGTCCACCCCCCGACACCGGGAGGTCTGACGCCTGGCGGGAAACAATCGGAGTATGGAAGGGTGACACCATGAGCATCTCCCTGCAACTGCCCTGGGCCGACTATCGGGAACAGGCGCGCGACAAGCTGAGCATGCCGCGTCTCGGTCGGGTGACCCAGGTGGTGGGTCTGCTGATCGAGGGGGCGGGTCCGGCGGTTTCGATCGGCGAAATGTGTACGGTGGAGGCGGAGGAGGGGACCCCGCTGCCGGCGGAGGTGGTCGGGTTTCGCGGCGAGTCGGTGTTGCTGATGCCGCTCGGGCAGATCAAGGGCATTCGACCGGGCAGCCGTATTGTCTCGCACGGCCGGGCGGAGCAGGTGCCGGTGGGGCCGGGGCTGCTTGGGCGTGTCATCGGTCCCTTGGGCGACCCGCTCGACAATCATCCCTTGCCGCGCCTGTCGGAGATGGTGCCGCTGCACGCCGAACCGATCAACCCGGTGATGCGGCGGCGCATCGATCAACCCCTCGATCTCGGGGTGCGGGCGATCAACGCCGTCCTCACCGTTGGGCGCGGGCAGCGCGTCGGCATTTTCTCCGGTTCCGGTGTCGGCAAGAGCACCCTGCTTGGCATGATGGCGCGCTACACCGCCGCCGATGTCAACGTCATCGCCTTAGTCGGCGAACGCGGCCGCGAGGTGGTGGAGTTTCTGGAGAGCGTCCTCGGACCGGAAGGGCGGGCGCGGTCGGTGGTGGTGGTGGCCACCTCCGATCAACCGCCGCTTTTGCGTCTGCGCGCGGCGTTCATGGCCACGGCGATCGCCGAATATTTTCGCGCGCAACAGAAGGACGTTCTGCTGCTGATGGATTCGGTGACGCGCCTGGCGATGGCGCAGCGCGAGGTCGGGCTTGCGCGCGGCGAACCGCCGACCAGCCGCGGCTATCCCCCCTCCACCTTCATGTTGCTGCCGCGTCTGCTCGAACGGGCGGGACGCGATCAGGGCAGCGGCAGCATCACCGGGCTCTATACGGTGTTGATGGAAGGCGATGATGCGCAGGATCCGATCGTCGATGCCGTGCGCGGTATCCTCGATGGCCATATCATGCTCTCGCGTGAACTGGCGGCGCAAAACCACTACCCGCCGATCGATGTTCTCGGGTCGATTTCGCGTCTGATGAGCGACCTGGCCAATGATGCGCACAAGAATGCCGCCGGTCGTCTGCGCGAAATGTTGGCGGTCTATCGGCGCGCGGAGGATATGATCAACATCGGCGCCTATGCCGCCGGCAGCAATCCGCAGATTGATCGCGCCATCCAGTTGATTGGCCCGATCCGCACGTTTCTGCGCCAGCGGGTCGAGGAGCCAAGTTCGTATGTCGAGAGCGTGCGGCGCCTGCAGGAGACCATCGGCAGCAGCTAGGAAAGGGCGCGGGCAGGCAGGAGACGGGCGCGGTGGTGGCGGCGAAGGATTGTCCCCCGCCGAGGACCCGGAGCGCGGTCAACGGGAAAGGAGTCCGGCCATGAGGGAGTTTGAACAGAATCACTTTTCGCTGGTGATCGAGCTGGTCGTCGGGTTGCTGGTGACGGCGGTGCTGCTGTTGTTGATCGGCAATGCCGTGGTCTGGGGCAGCCGGACCCCGAGCCATGCGCCGGCGAAGACGACCGCGACCGCCGGCGAGGAGAAGGCCTCGCCCCCCCGGGAAGCAGCTGGCGGCCCGCCGGTTGTCGGTGTCAAGGCAGAAGGGTCGCCGGTTCCGCTGCCCGCGACCGCGACTCCCCGGTCGGAGACGCCACCCGTTGTCCCGGCGCTGCCGGTGGTGCGCGGCGATGTTCTCGACGGCACTGGCCAGGGGCTGGAGCGGGGAGCGTCGGGGGAGAAGCTTGATTTTTTGCCGCCGATCCCGACGCCGCGGCCGCAGGTGGTTGTCTCCCTGGGGCGGGAGCGGGTGAGCACCAGCCGCGAGGGGGTGATTGTCATCTCGCCGCGTCCGGTGCGGGAGCGCGCGGCGCGCGCGGCATTCATGGACCAGCTGGAGGGGTTGTTGCGCGACAAGAACCTGGCCTTTGAGGTGGATCGTGCCAGCGGGACGGTGTTTTTGCCGGAGTTGTTCCAATTCTCCCTGGGGTCGGCGTCTTTGAGCGCCCAGCGGCAGGAGAAGATCAAGAAGGCACTCGATGCCTTTGCCGAACTTCTTCCTTGTCATGCCAGTGGTCACCAGGCGCAGGCGGATTGTCGGGGTGAGATGAGTTCGTTGCGATTGAGGGGGGTGTTGATTGTTGGCAAGTCCAACCATGAGGGGAACCAGGCGCGCCGGCTGACCAACATGACCCTGGCCTTTGGTCGTGCCTCGACGGCTTTCAATGTCATGTTGCGTGCCAACCCTAAGCTGTTCAACTTGTTGGGTAGTGATGGCGACAGCTTGTTTCGCATCGAGGCGATGGGGTCGCGTGCGACCAATCCGGAGGTGTTGCGGCGGGTGGAGTTTCGTTTCGTGATGGCTGAGGGGGAGGGGGAGCCGGCGGCGCCGGCGGCGCCGTAGAGGGAAAATGGGCGGGCGGCTAAATTGTTTTTAACTTTTTAAAGGGGTTGGGGGGTCCGGGGGGAGGCTCCTTGGTCTTATTCTTCTTTTCTTCCCCCGCCCCCAAGGGGCGGGCTGTTAAAAGTGGTTGGGGGGTCCGGGGGGAGGCTCCGCCTGCCCCCCGGCGGGGTTCGGGGCGGAGCCCCGAGGTTTTTTGCTTTTGCTTTTGTTTTTGCTTTTCCGCCCCCCTACCCACGGGCGATTTTCGCGTGCTTTTCGCGAAAATCGCCCTTAAGGGGGCGTGCCATTGCCCGCGTCCCTTGCGTTTCCCAGCAAGGGACGTGGGCGGATTGCAGGTTTTTGCGTGCCTGCGTCGTTCGCGCTGTTCGGCAAGGCAGCCGGGCGGATTGCGGGGTTATGAGCCTCTGTGATGGCTGAGCGTGTCGTCCTTGGTGTCAGCGCGTGTCTTTTGGGTGAGCGCGTGCGTTATGACGGTCGTGACAAGCATGATCCCGACCTGATCGCCTGGCTGGCGCCGAGGTGCATTCTAGTGCCGGTTTGTCCGGAGGTGGAGGCGGGGTTGGGGGTGCCGCGCGCGCCGATGCGTCTGGAGGGGGATCCGTGCGATCCACGGGTGGTTGTACTTGCGACGCGGCAGGATGTAACCGACCTGCTCGTGGCCAGCGCCGAGAAGCGGCTGGCCGAGCTGGTCGCGAGGGGGGTGCGCGGTTTGATCCTCACCCCGCGTTCTCCCTCTTGCGGGGTCGGGTCGACGCCGGTGTATGCGGGGGAGCAGCCGGTTGCGGTGGGGGATGGTCTTTTTGTGCGCGTGTGTCGGCGTTGTCTGCCGGGGGTGCCGGTGGTGGAGGCGGTGCGGCCGTGGTCGGTTCCGGCGGTGTTCGATAAAATTTTTCTTGATTGAACAGGTTCTGATTCATGTCGTGGCACATTGTGCACACCGAGGCGTCCGAGGGGTTGGGTGGCCAGGAGATTCGCATCCTCACCGAGATGAGCGGTCTCAAGGCGCGCGGCCATCACGTCGAACTGGTTTGCCCGCCATCGGCGCGCATTCTTGAGGCGGCACGCGACCGGGGTTTGCCGGTCACGGCCCTGCCGATCGGACGCAAGGGCTGGATTGGGTTGCGGGCGATGCACGCCTGGCTGCGTGATCATCCGGCGGAGGTGGTGATCAGCCACAGTTCAACCGACAGCTGGTTGACGGCGCTGGCCAGCCAATTTTTAAGCCGGCGTCCTTTTTTGATCCGTGCCCGTCACATTGCCACGCCGGTGCATGACAATCTGCCGACGCGTTGGTTGTATCAACGGGCGGCTGGTCATGTCATTACCACCAGCGCGGAGATTCGGGAACAGCTGATCGTGCGCAACGGTCATCCGCCGGAACAGGTCACCTCGATTCCGACCGGGATTGATGTGCAACGTTTTTGTCCGGGTGACCGGCAACAGGCGCGGCGGCAGCTTGGGTTGCCTGCCGATGCTTTCCTGATTGGTATTGTCGCCGTCATGCGCACCTGGAAGGGGCATCACATCCTGCTTGAGGCTTTCAAGGAGCTGACGGCGTCTGATCCGCGGCTGGTTTTTGTCGGCGATGGTGATCGTTGGGAGGATCTGAAGCGCCAGATTGCCGTTCTTGGTCTTGGCGATCGCGTGCGCATGGTTGGCAATCAAGTGGATGTCGTGCCTTGGTTGCGGGCGTTGGATCTGTTTGTTCTCCCATCGCTCGCCAATGAAGGGGTGCCGCAGGTTGTGTTGCAGGCAATGGCGTGTGGTTTGCCGGTGATTGGCAGTGCCATTGGTGGCATTGCCGAGGTGATCGATGATGGTCGGACCGGTCTGCTTGTGCCCGCCGGGGATGCGCGTGCCTTGGCTCGGGCGTTGGCTGCCTTGATTGATCATCCGGAGCGGCGTCGGGCCTTGGCCCGGGCTGCCCAGGCTGGGGTGGATCCGCGCTTTACGATTGCCACCATGCTTGATCGTACCGAGGCGTTGTTGCGGTGTTGTTTGGGGTCATGATACCAACTACTGAAAGTGGTTGGGGGGAGGCTCCTTGGTCTTATTTTCTTCCCCCGCCCCCCAAGGGGCGGGCTGTTAAAAGTGGT